>DAISIZ010000090.1:0-9306 GCA_036821745.1 Aurantibacter sp.
GACTTAATTAAAACAAAAAGAAATGTCTGGAATATTAGATTTATTAAATAGTGACTTAGGAAAACAAATAATTGGTGGTGTTGCTGGCTCAACAGGAAACGACCAAGGTAAAACAAGTAGTGTTTTAACTATGGCATTACCAGTATTAATGAAAGCTATGCAACGTAATGCTGCAACACCTCAAGGTGCAGAAGGATTAATGGGAGCAATTAGCGGAAAACACAGCGGTGGAATTTTAGATAATTTAGGTGACCTTTTTGGAGGTGGCGTAGATGAATCTGTTACTAACGATGGAGATAAAATTTTAGGACACGTACTTGGTGCTAAACGTCAAGGTGTTGAATCAGTTATTGGACAAAAGGCTGGTATGGATGCTAGTTCTGTAGCACAAATATTAAAAGTTGCCGCACCAATTTTAATGGGTGTTTTAGGTAAACAAGCTTCACAAAGCAATGTAAGTTCTTCTAACGGAATTGGAGATTTACTTGGTGGCTTATTAGGAGGAAACTCTGCGCCACAAGAACAAAACTTTTTAGAGCAAATTCTTGATGCAGACGGAGACGGAAGCGTTATTGATGATGTTGCAGGAATGGTTTTAGGTGGAGGAAAGAAAAAAGGCGGACTTGGTGGTTTACTTGGTGGTCTTTTTGGAAAATAAACAAACAAATCTATTTACAACTAAAGCCAAACCTTATGTTTGGCTTTTTTTATGATTAACAAATACGTAAATTGGTTAAAATTTAGGTTATGAAATATTTTATTAGTGCTTGCCTCCTATTATGTTTAACTTTTTCTTGCAACTCATCAAAAAAAACAACGTCTTCAATTAGTAATGAATCGCCACAAAAAGTAAAAAATGATACAGTAAAGATTTCTAATCCAGATTTGGGTTACGATATTGTAATTATAGAACCAGGGTTTAACACTTGGTTAAGTACTCAAGCAAGACCAGAAAACTATTATAATCAACGTTTTTTAGAGAATAAAAACATACAATTGGTAAGTAACTGGAATACAAGAGTTTTACAGCCCAGTCGTTACGACAGTAAATTATATGAAATGCGTATTAATTATGAAAGCGGAACCAATTATGGTTTTGATGTTAACTATAAGCTTTATAATTATTTTATTTTCTTTCAAAACAAATACAAACAAAACCTATTAGGTTCAAGAGTTCCTACAAATTAAATTATATTTGCAATCGCAAATTATAATATTCATGCAAGATTTTAAAAAGCGTTGGGAAATTACAAAAAATTGGCAATTATTATTTCCAGTTTTAGGTTTGTTAGGTTTAATATTTAGTAGCTATAGATTAGTGCATAAAGTATTAACTAACCAATCTATTTATATAAAACTTATTCTTACAGCTGTTGTTACGTTTTTACTTTTAAAATTAACAATGCTAGTATTTAAGAAGTTAGAACATAAATGGGTGGTTAAGCAACGTTGGGAAATGATTCGCATATTTATTGTGTTCGCATTAACCGGTTCTAGCAGTGTTTTTGTAGGCAGACCTATTATTAAAGCTATAGGAATTACTAAAGAAAACTTAAACATTGTGTTTTATTACATAATTTTCTCTATTATTGCGCTGATTTTTTATCAAATTCTTTTAGTTACCTTTGGTTATCTTTTTGGTCAAGGAAAATTTTTCTGGGAATTTGAAAAGAAAATGCTAAGACGTTTTGGTCTTGGTAGATTTTTAAATGATTAATGGAATATAACAAACAACATATAGGTTTTAAATTAATTGCTATAGTATTACTATGCGCAATTATACTACCTGCTGCTGTTAAGTTTAATCATATTTTTGAAAATCACAAACACGAAATCTGTAAAGGGGAACCACAAGCGCACATTCACGAAGTAGATTTAGATTGTGAATTTTATAAGTTTAATTTAGAAACTTATAACTACACCTTTACTACATACCCAAATTTAATTCAATCTAATACCATATCTAACGCAGTAAATACTTTAACTGCAAAAATGGTTATTATAGGAAATACAACCCCTAAACAACTGAGAGCACCACCGTATTTTTCTTAATTTTTAAAGATTACTATTTTTAACAAATTATAGAATAATATGCGCATTTATGCCATTGTACTGCTTTTAATAACCAGTACAACAGTATGGGCTCAAGAATGTACTTCTACATTTTCGGGAACCATTATAGATTTACATGATGATACTTTATTAATTGGAGCAACAGTTATTATGGCTGGAACTGAACAAGCAGTTCTAACTAATGATGATGGTCGTTTTATGTTTAATAATATTTGTGATGGTACCTACTCTTTTCAAGTATCTCATCCTTTTTGTGCAACAAAAGGATATACAGTTAAAATTGAAGGTAACACTACAAAAAACTTTAAACTAGAACATCATTTAGAAGAGTTAAATCAAGTTATTATCACTGGTAATAGTAAGATTGAAACTACTAAAACTGTAGAAACACAAAAATTAAGCAGTAAAGCGCTAGAGCAATTTAGTCACGCTAGTTTTGGTGATGCTTTAAATAGTATAAGTGGTGTTTCTGGATTAAAAACAGGAACTACAGTTGTAAAACCTGTTATTAACGGTTTACATAGTAGTCGTGTTTTGACCGTAAACAATGGTGTTATTATGGAAGACCAAGAATGGGGAACGGAACACGCACCTAATATAGACGTCAATACTTCCGGAAACATTATTGTGGTTAAAGGTGCTAGTGCATTACAATATGGCGGCGATGCTATTGGTGGTGTCATTATATCTGAAGCTTCTAAAATACCGGTTAAGGATACATTACATGGTAAAACAATAGCCAATCTGTCTACCAATGGTAAAAGTGGCGCTTTAACGAGCCAATTAACCAAAAGTTTTGACAATGGGATATTTGTAAATCTACAAGGTACACTTAAAAAAGCAGGAGATTTCTCAGCACCTAATTATGTATTAAGTAATACCGGAGCTAGAGAAACAAACTTTGCTATTAATGCAGGTTTAAATAAGTTTAATTACGGTTTTGAAGCGTATTACTCTCTATTTAAAAATGAATTAGGAATTCTAAGAGCTTCACATTTGGGTGGCGCACAAGATCAAGTTAATGCTTTAACTAGTAGTGTTCCGCTTATTATTAATGATTTCACTTACGACATCAATTCACCTAAACAAGAAGTGACACATCAGTTAGGGCGATTTAAAGCTTTTAAACGATTTAAAACGTTAGGAAAATTAACTTTCCAATACGATTATCAGTTTAATAATCGCTTAGAGTTTGATGTTCGTCGTGGTGATAGAAAGGATAAAGCATCATTAGATTTAGACTTAAAAACACATACCTTTAAATTTGATTTAATAAGTAAATTATTTTCTAGTGTAAACCTAAAAACAGGTGTTATTGCTAGGTACCAAGATAACTTTGCAAATCCAAATACTGGTGTTAGACGTTTAATTCCTGATTATGAATCTAATCATTATGGTATGTATGCTGTAACTGATATGAAACTGAAAGAAAATTGGTTAATTGAAGCAGGTGCAAGATTTGATAATACGTATATCAATGCCCTTAAATTCTATAGAGAGTCATTTTGGGAATCAAGAGGTTATGATGTTTTATTTCCAGAAATGGTTATAAAAACTGAAAGCAGTCAGGTTCTAGTAAATCCTAAATTATCTTTTAATAATATATCAGCAACCCTAGGAAGTTCATATACCTTTAGCGATAATTATAAGGTTTCAATTAATTTGGCTTTAGCATCACGAGCACCAAACCCTTCGGAATTATTTAGTGAAGGCTTACACCACTCGGCTTCTAGAATTGAATTAGGTGATTTTAGATTTCAATCTGAAGAATCTCATAAACTAGGTGTTAATTTTAGCAGAAACAATTCAGATTTCAGCTTTAATATTAATCCATTTATAAACAGTATAAATAATTTTATGATTATTGAGCCTGTTGGAGTTAGACAAACAATTAGAGGTAATTTTCAAGTTTGGGAGTACCGTCAAACCAAAGCACAATTGTTAGGTTTGGACTTGGATGCTTCTTATAAATTTAATTCTAAATGGACCTATAAGCATCAATTATCTATGGTTAAGGGTTACGACAAAACCTTAGATAATGCACTTATAAATATGCCACCGGTAAATACGCAAAATTCTATAATTTATAAAAATAGTAATATCAACAATCTAAGATTAGAACTTCAAAGTGATTTAGTATTTCGTCAAAACGAATTTCCGAATAACAATTTCGAGGTTTTTATTCCTGTTACGCAAACTAACGAGCTTGTTGATATTAGCACGCCTCCAGAAGGCTACCACTTGCTTAACTTTAATTCTGCTGTAGATTTTAAGCTAAGTAAAAACTCAATACTTAATTTAGGTATTGGAGTCAATAACATTTTTAACAGCACTTACAGAAATTATTTAAATCGTTTAAGATATTTTACAGACGATTTAGGTAGAAATTTTTTATTAAACATTAAAATTAATTATTAAACACATTATGAAAACTTTTAAACTATTTACAGTATTATTTATCGCTACTTTATTTTTTAACTCTTGTTCTAAAGACGATACTATTTTTACACCTACAATTCCTACATTTCCACAAGTAATTAATGACGAAGAAGTTATTACGACTATGGAAGTTACTTTAACACCTACACCTAACTCAATGGGAGCAACAGTAGTTACATTAAAAACTCAAGATTTAGATGGTGATGGACCAAATGCACCAGTAGTAACAGTTTCTGGTAACCTTGTTAATGGTGTTAATTATAACGGAAAGATTGAATTATTAAACGAAACTGAAAGTCCTGCAGAAAACATTACTGAAGAAGTAGAAGAAGAGTCTGATGAGCACCAATTTTTCTATACTTTTGCTGGAGGATTAGACGCAATTGCAACGTGCACTAACTTTGATGACAATAACAATAACTTAGGTACAGAATTTACATTAACAACAAATTCTGCAAGTACTGGAACTTTAACTTTCACATTAAGACATGAGCCAACAAAACCTAACACAGGTTTAGCTGATGCTGGTGGAGAAACTGATATTGCTGCAACATTTAATGTTACTATTCAATAAGAACAGTTCTTTTATTCTTAAAATCCTTCAACTTAAAGTTGAAGGATTTTTTTTACTTATTTTTAATAATATTGAAAAAAACACTAATTTTATAAAAAATAAAAATATAAAAACACTAAACTTAGGACTAATCTTATCAGCATTAATAATTCTAGTAGGATGTAAACAGAAATTTAATGAAGAATTACATAATGAAATTGCAGGTATTCATTCTGAATTAGAAAATGAGCACAGTAAATTAAAAGAAAGTCATCAAAAACTTGAAAAAGAGCACGCAAACTGGGTTGTACGTCACAACAATATGCCAGAAACCGATTCTTTACACAAAATTATTGAAGCAAAACACATAAAATTAATTCGTAAACATAAGCAAGTAATTACAGCACATGATGAATTAATTAAAAAGCACTCAGAAATTGAAAAGAATCACGAAAAAGGTGAAATGTCTGATGAAAATATCAAAAAAGAACATGATGCTCTAGTTTTAGAACATAAAACAATGATTTCTGAACATGCAAATTTAGAAACCGAACATAATTTAATGGCTAAAGAGCACGTTAAAATAATGTCTGAGCACACTATTACTAGCGATACTGCTAAATAATTTTTGTATTCTTTTATTATAAAAACAGCCAATACTATACACTAGTATAAGCTGTTTTTATTTTATAACATTGTAATTTATGACAGAAATTGACTTTGCTTTAACACAAAATGAACCTACAGAACAATTAGAACTGGTTGGTACAGTACTTTGGAATAAAGCTAAACTAGTTAAACACTTTAGCCATTTAAGCCTTCCCGAACGAAATTTTGTCTATATCGATATTTTTGAAAGCGAACTTAATAATGGAGGCTTGTTTGGCTTTTTCTTTAATAATTCTGGCGAATATGCACACGAAGTTCTTACAGCTTTCGAAACGGTAAACGCATTAGAATCAGTAGAAATATATGATTGCGCTTTACGGATTTTTAAAGATTTACCGGTGCCAAAAGATATTTTTTTGCGTAGACTACATATGAATACATTATCAGAGCCAGATAAAGACAAATGGTTAAAACTAGAAGAAGAGTTTATTAATACTAAGGAAGATTTGGTCGAACTCCTACTCTGCTATATTAAACAAAACAAGGCCTTTTTTGAATATTAACGAAAGATTTGCATTTCAACTTAAAAAATAGCCTACATTTGCGATACGTTTTGTTTAACGTATTTAAAGGTATATTCCACAAAATATTTGATTATGACACTTAAATGTCAAAACTACCAAAGGAACACAAATTTTTAGATCTATCAGACTACGGTAGACCTATAGCTATTAAAATAGCTTCACTTTTTATAAACACACGCTTCACTCCTGTTCATATGACACTATTGTTTGTTGTAGCGGGATTAATTGCAATTTATTGTATTTTAAATGGCTATTATATAGCCGCTTTATGCTTTTTAGTTTTAAAATCAATACTTGACGCTGCCGATGGTGAATTAGCGCGTTTAAAGCAAACCCCAAGTTATACTGGTCGCTATTTAGATTCGGTTAGTGATATTATTTTAAATTTTATTATAACACTAAGCGTTTGGCACATTACAAATACGGCTATTATTTGGGCTTTAATTATGTTTTTTGGACTGCAACTGCAAGGTACTTTATACAATTACTATTATGTTATTTTAAGGAATAAATGTTTTGGAGATACCACCAGTCGTATCTTTGAAATTAATACACCAAAAGCTCTTGGCAAAGAATCACAAAAACACGTTAATATACTATTTAGAATTTACACGATTCTATATGGCGGCTTTGATAAAATAATTTATGCTCTTGATCCAAAAGCTTATAAATCCAAACCATTTCCTGCTTGGTTTATGACTATGCTTTCAATTTATGGCTTAGGTTTTCAATTACTTTTAATTGGACTATTATTAATATTTGGATTAAAAGGTATTATAATACCTTTCTTTATAAGTTTAACCGCTTTATTGTTCGTATTTATAGGCATTAGACGTTATGTTTTAAACTAAAAAAGACGCATAACGCGTCTTTTTAATTATAATTACTAGTTTAGTTTATACATCTATAGTTTATACTTCATTAGCATCTGATTTACTTTTAATGACATAGGTGTACAACCACATAATCGTAAACGTAGGTATTATATCTAATCCTGGTAAAGCTTCTTCTATAAACGCTACTGCTGCACCAATTTTCCCTGCTTTACCTTTGTAAAGCTTTGTCATTATAAAAGCTGCTGCTGGAGCCCATGCAATATCGGAAAAATCGCCCAATCCGGGAATTAAAAAGCTAACATATCCTAAAGCATCAAACAGTAAGCTAAAGATTAGCATTAAATATTTGTTTTGTCTTAATTTCATTTAAGTGTATTTGTGTTATATCTTAAATAAAGCAATTTATGTTCCAAAATCCGTATTACTTCAATTTATCGCTATAAAACTGCTTTATTTTATCAATTTTTGGCTGAATAACTATCTGGCAATATCTATACTCTGTATTATTACTGTAAAAATCTTGATGCTCATCTTCAGCAACATAAAACACATCTAACAACGATATTTGAGTTACAATTTTAGATTCAAAAATATGTTGTTGTTCTAATAATGCTATAAACTCAATAGCTTGTTCACGTTGCTTTTCACTACTACAAAATACTTCACTTCGGTATTGCGTTCCTACATCATAACCTTGTCTATTTAAAGTGGTTGGATCATGAGAGGCAAAAAACAATTCTAATAAGCTAACAAAACTTACCACAGCTTCATCATAATGAATTTGTATCGCTTCAGCGTGACCAGTTCTTCCCGTTGTAATTTCGCGATAAGCAGGATTTTTAATATGACCACCAGTATAACCAGAAACCACCTTTTCCACACCAGTAATTCTATTAAACACAGCTTCTATACACCAAAAACAACCACCAGCAAACGTGGCTATTTGAAACTTTTTATCTTCCATAATATAAAAGTAATAAAGGCAAGCATAAGAACGTTAATATTTAGTCTTACAAAATCAATTTTTAACGTTTAATTAAGAGCTATTAACATTTGGTAAAAGTAATTTTACATGCCTAACAAGAATTATATGAAATTCGCTATACCACTACTTATTTTCATACTTGCCTTTTCAACTTTAAATGCGCAAGACGAAAAAAAATCATACCAAATACAACGTGTTGAAACGGCTCCTAAAATTGATGCTATTTTAGATGATGCTGCTTGGAGTAACGCTCAAATTGCAACTGATTTTGTAGAATTTAGACCAGTTCCAGGAGATACACAATCTAAAGAAAAGCGCACGGAAGTTAAAATGGTTTATAATGACGACGCTATATATGTTTCGGCTTACTTATATGATAATCCAGAAGATATAATGACCCAATTTACTCAACGTGATGACTTTGGGCAAAGTGATTTTTTTGGTTTAATATTTAACCCCAACAATGACGCACAAAATAACACTGAGTTTTTTGTATTTAGTTCTGGAACTCAAGCCGATGCTGTAGAAAGCCCAAATAATGGTGAAGATTTTGGTTGGAATGCCGTTTGGGAAAGTAAAGTGAGTATGCAACCAGACGGATGGATTGTAGAAATTAAAATTCCATACCAATCTTTACGTTTCACACAACAAGAAAACCCAACTTGGGGCATACAATTTCACCGACACTTTAGAAAAAATAGAGCACAAAGCACCTGGAATGCTATAAATGTTACCAAAGGAAGTATTGGTTTATATAATGCAGAATTAAAAGGTTTAAAAAATATAAAACCACCAGTGCGATTAAGCTTTTTCCCTTATGCCTCTTATGTTGTTAGTGATTTTAAAAATGACACGGATAGTGAATTTGCTGCAGGAATGGATGTTAAATATGGTCTAACAGAAAATATCACCTTAGATGCGACATTAATCCCTGACTTTAGTCAAGCAGGATTTGATAATGTTATTTTAAATTTAGGGCCTTTTGAACAGCAATTTGCAGAGCAACGTCAGTTTTTCACGGAAGGATTAGACTTATTTAACAAAGGGAATTTATTCTATACCAGACGCGTTGGTAGCTCACCAACACGTAGTGCAAATTTAGAAGCCAATGAAACTGTAAGAGAAACGCCAGATAAAGTTCAGCTTTTAAATGCGGTTAAAATTTCAGGTAGAACAAAAAAAGGTTTAGGTGTTGGTTTTTTTAATGCTATTACTAAAAAAACAGAA
>DAISIZ010000091.1:0-5602 GCA_036821745.1 Aurantibacter sp.
ACTATTGATAAAATTATAGAAAGCCTGTTTTAAACAGACTTTAGTTTTTAGTTAGTAACAACACCTAAATCAATAATAAAATTCAACAAATTACTTATGAATTTAAAACAGTTTATAAAACCACTTATAGTACTATTGTTAGGTATTGTATGTACCGTTTTAGGTGCAACGTTTAAAATTATGCATTGGCCATTTGCTTCAATCTTATTATTAATAGGAACAGCATTAGAGTTTATAGCCATTCTATATGCTATTGTGTTGTTAATTAAGTTTGCAAGAAAGTAATAGTTCCATTTAATTAGAAAAATTACAACGCTTTACGCATTGTTTCACGACGCATATATACTTCAGGGAAGAAGTGCTTCCAAATTTTCTTAATAGCTTCGTTGTTTTCTAACTCTGGAGTTCTGTAACACGTTGTAATTCCTTTAGCTTTAAAGGTGTTATAGTATTCGTTAAAAATAACGGCATGAACCCCTTTGTTTTGGTATTCTGGATGAACACCAATTAGATAAAACATAACACTTTTGCTTTCTTTTTTTGCTTTTAATAGCTTCATAAAGCCAAATGGTAACAGTTTGCCATTCATATCTTGTAAGGCTTCAGCAAAACGAGGCATTACAATAGCAAAAGCAATAAGTTTATCATTTTTATCTAATACAAATTTGATGTACTCTGGGTTTATGAAATTAATAAATTTCTTTTTAAAATAGGCTTTTTGAATATCAGTAATTTTAACGAAAGAAGATAATGAGGAGTAGGTTTCGTTAAATAAATCAAACATTTCATCTACATAAGGCATCACTTCAGATGTCTTAGTTAATTGTAAAGGTTTTAAGCTGTAACGTCTTTTTATTAGCTCTTGCGCTTTGTAAAAGAATTCAGGTTTAACATTCTCAAAAGGAAAACGATTTTCGTGATATTTTTTTTCGGTTACAAAACCGTGTGCTAAATAATGTTTGTAATAATATTCGTGGTTATACCAAGAAATCATACTACCAACATTTTCAAAACCAGAAGTTACAACACCTACCTTATCTAAGTTAGAAAAACCAACAGGTCCTTCGGCATATTCTAAATTATTAGCGTTACCAATTTTAAAAACTTCGTCAAGTAATGCTTTAGACACCTCTAAATCATCTATAAAGTCAAACCAACCAAAACGCATTTTTTTTACGTTTTGTCCTTTCACTTCAAGCCAGTTTATCATAGCTGCAACACGACCAACAATAGTATTACCTTTATAAGCTAAGAATAAGGTTGCTTCTGCATCATTAAAAATAGGATTCTCCTTGGTGTTAAACGTTTTTATTTCTTGCGAAATAATAGGAGGAACCCAAGATTTAGAGTTTTTGTAAATACTAAACGGAAAACTAACAAACGCTTTTAAATCTTTTTTAGATTTAACTTTTTTAATTTGAATCATGAATCTAAAACCAGTAATTAATCAAAATCGATTTGTTGTGTTTCTTTTTTGCGTTTAGGCTTATCCCCAGATTTCTCTTTATCTTTTTTGCGTTTTTTCTTACCACGTTTTTTATTTGCTTTACGCTCATACTCATCTATAACATCAGTTCCGTTGTCTTTCTCTTCTGGATCAACATGCATGTCATAACGGTACGAAACTCCTAGATTTAAACTAAAAACTGAAGGCGTGTCTTTGGTGTTAAAAGTAACACCAGCATCTAATTGAAAATCTTTACTCCATAAATAAGCGCCACCAACTCTAAATAAATTGTCGGCATAAAAATCACTGTATATTCCTTGAGCTTCACCGAAACCAACCCATTTTTCATTTATAGCTTTTGTAAACGTAATAATGTATTGAAAATCTGAAAACGCACTACCAATTCTATCTTTAGATAAATTAACTACCATAACCCAACCGCTAGCAAAGTTGTTTTGTGTCATTACAGTTACTTTTGGGCTAAAACCTTCAACATCTGGTGCTGTGTATGGATTATCTTTTGCATCAAAATTTGCACCAATATAAACTGCTACTGCAGGAATTAAAGAACTCCATTTAAAACGTTTATTAGCGTGGTAACTAAATAAATTAGGTTTTTCTTCTTCTTTATCTTTAAATGGATCATAGACTAAGTATTTAGCTCCAATCACTAAATTTTTAAAATTAGAGAATTTATTTTCTACTGGAATAATAGATCGATTATCAGTAAACGTAGCACTTTGGTATATTCCTTCTATATTTAATTCTAGCTCTTCCCACATTAAACCATATCGTGCTGCAAAATCAACACCAAAACCAGACAATTCATTATTTAAAAGTGAATGTTTTTCTTTTGTCATATATGGACCAGCTTCAACTTGTGCAACGTTTTTACCAACAGACCAAGCGCTTCTAGAAACTCCAGGACGATTGGAATTAATTAAATCGGTGTATTGGGCTTGTGCAGAAAAAGATATTAAACCTATTACAAACAGTAGTGAATATGATAATTTCATAGTGAAAGTGTTTAGCTCCAAATATAATTATATTATATAATTTTTAAGACCTTAAATGCGAAATAAAAAGCTGATAATTGTATTTTTGTTTAAATTTTAATTTATGATACAAGAATCGTCATTAGTAGGAGTAATTAAAGTGATTTTATGGATTGCCTTATTCTACTATGGATTTAAAGTTTTAAGTCGCATTTTTGCCCCAATTTTAATGAAGTCATTAATTAAAAAGGCAGAATCTAAATTTGGCCAAGGTTTTGGGCAACAACAGCAAAGACAGCAACCGAAACAAAAGGAAGGAGAAATTAGTATAGATAAAATGCCCGAAAATAAATCGTCTAACAATAGCGTTGGCGAATATGTAGATTACGAAGAAATAGAGTAGTGGCTTTATAATCGCTTTTCAATTTTATTTAATGTATTTTCGGTCTTTATAACAATACCTTTATGTCCATCAACTTCAAGAAAATTTTACCGCATGTCCTAATTGTTTTAGGATTTATTATAGCTTCATTAGCCTATTTTAGTCCTGTTTTAAAAGGAAAAGCGATCTACCAAAGTGATATTGTGCATTATATTGGTATGGCACAACAACAAAAGGATTTTAAAGCACAAACTGGTGAAGAAACCTATTGGACTAACAGTGCGTTTGGTGGTATGCCAACCTATCAATTAGGGGCGAAATATCCTCATAATTATATCAAATCTTTAGATTTAACGTTACGTTTTTTACCAAGACCAGCCGATTATCTATTCCTATATTTTATTGGATTTTATATTCTATTATTAAGCTTAAAACTCGATTATAAACTGGCGGGTTTAGGTGCTTTAGCATTTGGGTTTTCAACCTATTTAATTATAATTCTTGGTGTTGGACATAATAGTAAAGCACATGCTATTGCATATATGCCAATGGTTTTAGCGGGAATTATTTACACATTTAGGCAACGCTATGTGGTTGGTTTTTTATTAACCACCATTGCTTTAGGGTTAGAATTAGTGGCTAATCACTTCCAAATGACCTACTACTTATTACTATTAGTTATGGTATTAGGGTTAGCGTATTTAATAGATGCTTATCGTAAAAATTTGTTACCTCATTTTTTTAAGAGTATTGGTGTTTTGGTTATCGCAGCTATTTTAGCCGTTGGTTTAAATGCTACCAATTTTATGGCAACGCAGGAGTATGTCAAAGAAAGTACACGTGGTAAAAGTGAGTTAACCATTAATCCAGATGGTTCTATAAAAGAAGCTTCAAACGGCTTATCTAAAGCTTATATTACAGAATATAGTTACGGGGTTTTAGAAAGTTTTAATTTATATATTCCACGTTTTTTAGGAGGTGGAAGTAGTGAAGATGTTGGTAAAGATTCTGAAATGTATAAGTTCTTTACGTCAATTGGAGCAAGTCCAATTCAGGCAAAGCAAGAAGTTGAAAGTACGCCAACCTATTGGGGAAAGCAAACTATTGTAGAAGCACCAGCGTATATTGGCGCAGTCATCATATTTTTGTTTGTCTTAGCCTTATTTTTAGTGAAAGGTCGCTTAAAATGGTGGTTAGTTGGAGGAACTATTTTTTCACTATTATTATCTTACGGAAAGCATTTAAGTTTTCTAACCGATTTCTTTATTGATTATGTACCGTTTTACAATAAATTTAGAGCTGTAAGTTCTATTCAAGTTATTTTAGAATTATGTATTCCGGCATTAGCTATTTTTGGATTACATCGTGTTTTAAATGATTTCGCTAAAGCGGAAGAAAAGCAGAAAGCCTTAATATATGCGACAGCAATAACTGGTGGATTAGCATTGATATTCTTAGTGTTTAATTCGGCTTTATTTGATTTTGTTGGAGCCAACGATGGTTATTTCCGTAAAGGTTATGGCGAGTATGGTAATGCATTTGTTGATGCCTTACGTGCCGACAGAAAAACATTCTTTACTAATGATACCTTAAGAACATTGTTGTTAGTACTAGTGTCTGCTGGGACAATTTTTGCATTTTTAAAGAAGAAACTATCAGAAAAAGCATTGGTGATTGTTTTCGCGGTTTTAATCGTATTTGACTTAGTTGGTGTAGATAGACGTTATGTAAATAACGATAGTTTTGTGCCTTCTCGAGCAATGAATAAACCATATAAAGCAAACAAAGCAGATTTAGCAATTTTAAAAGACGATAGTCACTTTAGAGTTTTAGATGTGGAGTCGCGTTTACCTGCAAAGTCAGCTTATTTCCATAATTCATTAAATGGTTATCACGCAGCGAAACTAAGTCGTTATAGCGAGTTATATGATTTTTACATTTCTAAAAACAGCGCTAACGTATTAAATTTATTCAATGTAAAATACGTGATTGCTGACGATGAGAAAGAAGGTGTTTATCCGTATCCTAATCCAGATGCGAATGGTAATGCTTGGTTTGTACAAACTCTAAAACCTGTCGCTAACGCAAACGAAGAAATGCTTAGTTTAGAAAAGTTAGATTCTAAAAACGAAGCTATTTTTACAGGTAACGCATTAAAAGCATCATCGTTTACTGTTGATTCTTTAGCAATTATAAAGGTTAAAACTTACAAGCCAAATCATTTAGAATACGAAACATCAAACTCTAATAAAGGGTTTGCTGTCTTTTCTGAAATGTACTATGGAAACGGTTGGATAGCAAGTATTGACGGTAAAGAATTAGAAATTAACCGTGTAAACTATGCGTTTCGTGGTTTAGAAATCCCAGCTGGAAAACATACCGTTAGCTTTAAATTTGAGCCACAAGTGGTAAAAACAGGAAGTACCATTGCATTAATCACATCCATATTAGTTTTACTATTGTTATTAGGCGGACTATTTATTTTATACCAGAAAAGAAATGCCTAAAAAGGTTTTAATCATTACCTATTATTGGCCACCAGCAGGCGGACCAGGCGTACAACGTTGGTTAAAATTTGTAAAATATTTACCTGAATTTGGTATTGAACCAATTGTATATTGTCCTGAAAATGCAACGTATCCGTTGTTAGATGATTCCTTGCAAAAAGAAGTTTCAAGTGATATAACTATACTAAAACAACCGATTAAAGAACCTTATAAACTCGCTGGATTATTCTCTAAAAAGAGTAAAACCATAAGTAAAGGCATTATTAAAGAC
>DAISIZ010000091.1:5612-9281 GCA_036821745.1 Aurantibacter sp.
CAAAAAAAAGCAAGGTTTAGTCGAAAAGCTAATGCTTTACATTCGTGGGAATTACTTTATTCCAGATGCTCGAAAAAACTGGATAAAACCATCGGTAGATTATCTTAAAAGTTATATTGAAACGAACCAGATTGATACCATAATTACAACTGGTCCACCACATAGTTTGCATCTAATTGGTTTACAACTTAAAACAGAATTAAACCTACGTTGGATTGCCGATTTTCGTGATCCTTGGACAACAATCGGTTATCATAAAAAGTTACGATTAACAAAAGCATCGGAAGCAAAACATTTACAATTAGAATCTCAGGTTTTAAAAACAGCCGATGATCTTTTAGTTACAAGTTTTAATACAAAGCGAGAATTTTCAGCTAAAACAACAAAACCTATTACCGTAATTACGAATGGTTTTGATGATGAAACAGTTTCAGTTGAAGGTTTGGATGAAAAATTCACTTTAGCGCATATTGGTTCTTTGTTATCTGAGCGTAATCCGCAAATTCTGTGGCAAGTGCTTTCAGAATTAATTAAAGAAAATAACGAATTTGCTCAATATTTCGAACTCACTTTAGTTGGAACATTTGGTGAAAGCATCTTGGAAAGCTTATCACTTTACGGTTTAAGAGCGCATACTAATTTAGTTGGTTACGTCTCGCACGACGAGGCATTGATTTATCAACATAGATCACAGGTATTGTTGTTGGTAGAGATTAACCATAACGATACTAAAGCAATAATTCCTGGTAAAATATTTGAATATTTTAACGCCAAACGACCAATAATAGCAATAGGTCCCGATGGAAGCGATGTAGAAAGTATCATCCATCAAACAAACGCTGGGCATTACTACTTATACAATGAAAAAGAAGCGTTGAAACAACGTGTATTAAATCATTTTAATGCCTATTTAAACCAAGATTTACATTCAGAAGCTGTAGATATTGAACAATACCATAGACGTAATTTAACCAAGCAATTGGCAGAAACGCTATTAAAATCGTAATATTACTTTATGGGAATTGTTATTAATCAGTCTATAAAAAACACCTTAATTACGTATTTGGGGTTTGGTTTAGGTGCTATTAATATTCTATTTCTTTACACTAATTATTTAACCGAATCTTACTTTGGTTTAGTGTCTTACTTGTTATCGACAGCCAATATTTTAATGCCTTTAATGGCATTTGGTGTTCATAATACCATAGTTAAATTTTATACCAGTTATAAAACGCGTTTACAACAACAACGCTTTTTGGGCTTCGCCTTAATATTGCCACTTATTGTTGTCATTCCATTTGGTTTAATTGGTCAATTGGCTTATGAAACTATAGCAAATTACTTATCTAAAGAGAATGCGCTTATAAAAGATTATGTGTGGCTTATTTATGTCACAGCTATTTGTTTCGCCTATTTTGAAGTGTTTTATGCTTGGAGTAAAGTGCATTTACATTCGGTTTTTGGAAACTTTATAAAAGAGGTTTTTCATAGAATTTGCATTATGATGTTGCTTTTCGCTCATCATTTTAAATTAATAACTATAGATGAGTTTATTTATAGTATCGTTATTGTGTATGCTGTAAGACTTGTTATTATGGGACTTTATGCCTTTAGTTTGCGTTATCCTAAGTTTCAATTTAATCGTTTGCCAAATAAGTTAAGTGTTTTAAAATATTCGGCTTTAATAATTATTGCAGGATCTGTTGCGCTAATTATTTTGGAGTTAGATAAGTTTATGATTGGGCAATTAATCCCTGAATTAGGTAACGTTGCGTATTATAGTGTTGCCATTTTTATAGCTACTGTAATAGATGTGCCATTACGATCTATGCATCAAATTACCAATTCGTTAACCGCTCAATATTTAAACGAAGGAAAGAAAGAGGCTTTAGAGGATTTATATAAAAAATCATCTATAAACTTGTTATTGGTAAGTGGTTTGATTTTTTTATTGATTTTAATTAACGTACAATCTTTGTATCAAATTATGCCAACTAATTATTCAGAAGGTTTATTGGTGGTTTTTGTTATTGGTATTGCTAAGCTGTTTAATAGTGTTTTAGGAAATAACAACTCCATATTATTTTACAGTGATTATTACCGTATGATTTTATTATTTGGCGTTATTATAGCTATTTGTACCATTATAATGAATATTATTTTTATTCCTTGGCTTGGTCTAGAAGGTGCGGCTATTGCGAGTTGTATTACTATTTTTATGTATAATACGATTAAGCTGATTTTTGTTTGGACAAAGTTTAAAATAAGTCCATTTACCAAAGAGACTTACTATACTTTGGGCTTAATAACGGTATTATTTTTAGGTTTTTATTTTTGGGATATTACATTTAATCCATTTGTTAGTATTGTAGTTCAGTCGCTGTTCACTGGTTTTATATATTTATTCGTTATTTATAAATTTAACTTGTCTTCAGATATTATAAACTTGTGTAATACCTTATACCAAAAACTAAAAAATCCCTCAAAAAACAATTAAGTCTTATTGAAGGATTTTTACTAAACTAAACAACTAGTTTTGTTTATAGGTTTCTTCTTGATCTTGATGATGTATTTCTGTTTCTTGAATTTGTAGCTCTAGAATTTCTAGATGTGTTCGGTCTAGATGTTCTTTGTGTTACATTTCTATTTGTTCTAGAACGTGCAGCTGTATGCGCTCTTGATCTTGATTTTCTTGGTGAATTTATCATCGATCTGTTTGGACGCGTTCTTGGTGTACTTTTAATTTGTCTATTAGGACGTGTTCTAGGTGTGTTCGCTTGCGTGTTTCTAGGTGTTCTTGGTCTGGTTACTGTAGCGTTTCTATTAGGTCTTGTTTGATTAGTTCTTGGAGTTACACTTGAATTTCTTCTTGAAGAGGTGCCTCGTGTTGCAGAAGCTCCTCTTTTATATCTATTAGAATAATCAGCACGTTTTAAACCTCTACTTCTTGTTGCTAAAGCGCTACTTCTTCTAATAGAATTTCCTCGTCTTGAAGCAACAGCACTTGTACGTCTGTAATTGTTAGCAAATGGTCTGTTGTAAACATAACGTGTTGGTGTATAATAACGTCTGTATGGTCTATTATAAACCACACAATAGTTTCTTGTTGGAATACGGTAATATGAATGCCAAGGTCTGTATACGTAACCACGGTTAAATACATTTATAAAACCAGTGCAATGTGAAAACATACGTGGACTTCTATAATGAATATATAAACCTCCAACTTGGTGAACATAACCGTAACTGTTATAGTTAATAAAAACATTTCCTATTTGGCTAACGCGACCATAGTAGTCGTAAAATATTGGTGTGTTTTCAATTTGGATAATAGCACCAAATTCATCATACTGTACGTAAGAGTTGTAATTGTAACCCGAGTTAAAACTAAAACTACCGCTATTGGTATTCACAGATATAGATACATTATTATGGTATCTTCCCATATAAAAATCGAATTGTCCATCAGGGAATATCGAAAATTCTACACCGGCTTCCTCAAATATAAACGAATTGCCATAACCTGAATAAGAGGTGTTTAGGTTTTTTGTGGTGCTTGCGTTAACGGTTATTATACTTAAAAATAAACCGCTAAATAAAAATATAAGCTTTTTCATAATTTAAAGGTTTTAGTTATACATTAAATAACATTTCAATCATCGTGCCAAA
>DAISIZ010000092.1:0-9216 GCA_036821745.1 Aurantibacter sp.
CTCGAACTTAGGACCCTCTGATTAACAGTCAGATGCTCTAACCAACTGAGCTAAAGAGGAGTGTTTTGTTATTCCGAGTGCAAATATAAAAGCTTTTTAGATATCTGCAAAACTTTTTTTATTTTTTTTACTAATTAAAAATGGCTTTAAAAATATCGTTTCCATTTGCAAATAAAACTAAAGCGATAAGTATAAAGAAACCAGCCATTTGTGCATATTCCATAAACTTGTCTCCAGGTTTACGACCAGAAATCATTTCGTATAATAAAAACATTACGTGTCCACCATCTAAAGCAGGAATTGGTAATAAGTTAAGTACGCCTAACATAATTGATAAAAATGCTGTAATACTCCAGAAATCTGGCCAGCTCCATTTGTCTGGAAATACATCGTAAATCGCTTTAAAACCACCAACACCTTTGTAAGCACCGGTACTTGGGCTAAATATTTGTTTTAACTGCCCAAAGTAACCAGTTATTTGTGACGTAAATTTATTGTATCCAACGCCAAAACTTTCTCCGAAAGTGTACGTGTTTCTTACAATTTTTAAATAACCAAGTTTTGACATCGTAATTGGTGCAACTCCTTGAACAATTCCAAGTTCTCCTTTGTCGTTTACTTTAAGGTTAAGGTTTATTATGTTGTTGCCTCTTAAAACTTCAGCAGAAACAGTTTGGTTTTTTAAAGTCTTTGATAATTCTATTATTTGGTCTCTAAATAAATCTTTTTGACCATTTATACCTTTAATAACATCATCTTTAACTAATCCAGCGTTTTTGTTTAGTGAGCTATCTGGAACTTGTACTACTACGAAAGGTTTACGAAGTTCAAACATACTTCGGTCTTTAGAAGTAGATAATTGACCTAAGAAATCGTTTGGTAAAGCAATTGTTTTTTCTTGCCCATTTCTGCTTATAGTGACATTTTCGGCACCAATCATATTTGGCTTAATCGAGTAGTATTTGTCAATGATTTTATCATCGATTTTTACAACTTTATCACCAGTTTGAAATCCTAATTTAGTTAACAAAGGGTTTTCAACAGCATAACCACCTTTAATACTATTCGTATCAATATCTGCATCACCATAGGCGAAAGACGCTAAAATGTAAATAATTAACGCTAACACAAAGTTAACGGTAACACCACCAAGCATAATAATAAGACGTTGCCAAGCTGGCTTAGAACGAAATTCCCATTCTTTTGGTTCTTCTTTCATTGCTTCGGTATCCATACTTTCGTCTATCATACCGGCAATTTTCACATAACCACCTAAAGGTAACCAGCCAATTCCGTATTCGGTACCACCAATTTTCTTTTTAAATAATGAAAATTTTACATCAAAAAATAAGTAAAACTTTTCTACACGGGTTTTAAATGCTTTTGCAGGAATAAAGTGACCTAATTCGTGTAAAACAATTAATAAAGACAAGCTTAAAAGAAACTGTCCAATTTTTATGATAAATTCCATAGTGGGTAAAATTCTGTAAATAAACGCCCAAAAGTACATATTTAAGCTTGGTTTAAAAAAAGAAACGGCTATTCAGTTTTAACATTAACAGCAATTTATGAGTGGTTTTGGTTTTTGGTACGCCTTGTAACTCGTATTTTTGCACTATAATTTATTGTTATGTTAGAGTTTTTTAAGGCTTATAAAAAGTTTGCATTGTTTTTTTTACTGTTATCGGCAGTAATTATCACGGTTTTTTACAATATTTTAAAAGTTGAAAAAGTATTGCCTGTTTATCAACCTGCTAACTTTGAACCTAAATTAGTAGATAGCTCTATTCAGCACGTAAAAAAATACCATTCGGTTGCTAATTTTAGTTTATTGAACCAGAACGGAGAAACAATTACCGAAAAGGATTACGAGAACAAAATTTACATTGCCGATTTCTTCTTTACCACGTGCCAAAGTATTTGTCCTATAATGACAAAGAATATGGTTCATATTCAAAATGAATTAAAAAACGATCCTGAAGTCTTATTATTATCACATTCGGTAACACCAGAAATTGATTCGGTAGCACAATTAAAACGTTACGCTTTAGAAAAAGGGGTAGATGATAGTAAATGGAACTTAGTAACTGGCGAGCGTAAGCAGATTTATGACTTGGCAAGAAAATCATATTTAGTGGTTGAAGATGATGGTTTGAATGATTACGGTATGATTCATACTGAAAATTTTGCATTAATAGATAAAGACAAACAAATCCGTGGTATTTATAACGGCATTAGTCAAGGCGGAATTGATTCACTTTTAGTGGATATAAAAACGTTAAAAAAAGAGTATAAGTAAGACTTTGTGTGCTTATTTTTTTCTTGCTCAGTATTTTCTTCTATTTTTGCTTCTTTAAAATCAATCTAAATAAGCTTGAGTACAACATTAGCAGACTTAAAAAAAGGCGAATCAGCGGTAATTACCGATGTGTCTTCGACCGAAATTCCATTAAAACTTCTTGAAATGGGTTGTTTGCCTGGTAATAATGTGCAGTTAGTTCAAGTTGCGCCTTTTGCCGATCCTATGTACTTAAATATTAATGGCAGTCACTTAGCTATTCGAAAAGAAACAGCAATTCACGTTTTAATTGAAAAACTTTAATGAGTAAACAGATAAATATTGCTTTAATAGGAAACCCTAATACAGGTAAAACATCAGTTTTTAATGCGTTAACAGGATTAAATCAGCAAGTAGGAAATTATCCAGGAATTACTGTAGAGAAGAAGCAAGGGATTTGCAAGTTAGATAGAAACCTGAAAGGTCACGTTATTGATTTGCCAGGAACATATTCTTTAAACGCATCGTCTTTAGATGAAAATGTGGTGATTGAATTGTTGCTAAATAAAAACGATAAAGATTTTCCTGATGTTATTGTCGTCGTTAGTGATGTTGAAAATTTAAAACGAAATTTATTATTATTCACCCAAATTAAAGATTTAGAAATCCCAACCATTTTAGCTATTAATATGGCAGATAGAATGGATTATAAAGGTATTTCTATAGATGTTCCCTATTTAGAAGAACAACTAAACACTAAAATAGCCGTAATAAGTACCAGAAAAAATACTGGTATTGATACGCTAAAAGAGTTAATTCAGAATTATACCGATGTTAGTACAAAACCTTGTTTAAAGGCATCGGAAATTGATGAAGAGTATTTTAACCGTTTAAGAAAAGCCTTTCCAAATCAGTTATTATATAAATTGTGGTTGGTAATTACACAAGACGTTAATTTTGGTAAAACCGATAGGCAAGAATTGGATGCTATTGCCAGTTTTAAAACTAAGTCTGAAAATGATTTAAAACGTTTACAGCAAAAAGAAACTATTAAGCGTTATCAGTTTATTAATAATGTGCTTAAAAAAGGACAAACTATAGATGCCAGTCAAGCCAAAGATTTACGAAGCAGATTAGATCGCGTATTAACACATAAAGTGTTTGGTTACGTTATTTTCTTCTTGATATTATTGTTGATTTTTCAAGCGATATACGATTGGTCTGGCGTTCCAATGGATTTAATAGATACCGCTTTTGCAAGTTTAAGCGAATGGGTAAAAACTAATATTCCAGCCGGAGATTTTACTAATTTATTAGCCGAAGGAATTATACCAGGTTTAGGCGGAATCGTGATATTTATTCCGCAGATAGCCTTTTTATTCCTGTTTATAGCCATTCTTGAAGAAAGTGGTTATATGAGTCGTGTGGTCTTTTTGATGGACCGCGTAATGCGAAAATTTGGATTAAGCGGAAAAAGTATTGTGCCATTAATTTCAGGAACCGCTTGTGCGATTCCAGCAATTATGGCAACCCGAAATATAGAAAGTTGGAAAGAGCGCTTAATTACCATTTTAGTCACGCCATTTACAACTTGTTCGGCGCGATTACCAGTGTATTTAATTATTATTTCGTTGGTTATTCCAGAAGGTTCGTTTATTGGTTTAAGTTACCAAGCTTTAACGTTAATGTTTTTGTATTTAGTCGGATTTGGTTCGGCAGTATTTTCGGCATACTTATTAAATAAGGTGCTTAAAGTAAAGAGCAAGACTTTTTTTGTGGTAGAAATGCCAAATTACAAGTTGCCTTTACTTAAAAATGTTGGGTTAACGGTTTTAGAAAAAACGAAATCGTTTGTGTTAGGTGCTGGTAAAATCATTTTAGCAATTTCTATTGTGTTATGGGTTTTAGCGTCTTATGGTCCAGGCGATAACTTTAATAAAGCCGAAGAAATTGTAACCGCACAATCAAGCTCGCAAAACTTAACTAAAGAAGAATTAAGTAGTAAGATTTCATCACATAAATTAGAACACTCGTTTATTGGGATTACAGGTCGCGCCATAGAGCCAGCCATTCGTCCGTTAGGTTACGATTGGAAAATTGGTATTGCGATTGTTAGTAGCTTCGCTGCGCGCGAAGTCTTTGTAGGAACTTTAGCGACCATTTATAGTGTTGGTAGTGACGACGAAGAAACCATTAAAAGCCGTATGGCAAGTGAGATTAGCCCTATAACTGGCAGTAAATTATTTAATTTTGCTTCAGGTATTTCATTGTTATTATTTTACGCATTTGCTATGCAATGTATGAGTACGTTAGCTATTGTAAAACGCGAAACGAATAGTTGGAAATGGCCAGCTTATCAATTAGTGGTAATGTCAGGTTTAGCCTATGTAGTTGCTTTTGTGAGTTACCAGTTTTTAAAATAAGATGAAATGCTAAATACTTCGAATTAGAAAACTTAAGTACAATGATTTTAAATAAATGGATTTACAAGAATAATAGAGTAATATGGCAATTTAGTGTTGTTTGTTGCTTGTTTATATTGTTTTCTTGTGGAGACAACATTAGTAATTACAATGTTAAAAAAATTGTTGAGTTATCAGATGATGAATATAATTTGACAATTCATTCTAAGGATACTATTTTTAAAGATTCAATAAATAAAATTCTTATTGAATACAAACATCTTAAAGATACATTAAGTGATTCGCCTCGTTTAGTTTCAAGGGATATTTCATTTAAGTTTAATAAAGTAAAAGTTGGTTTAAGTGATTATGTTTTTAATGAATTAAAATTTACAGATTCAGTATTTAATAATTTAAAACCAGATAGATTGTTCTATGAAAATCTAACTTTTAATAGTGAAGGTAAATTTTTAATTGATGGAGTTTTAGAAGATAATTTACTTATAGAATTGAAAAATGATTCCACTAAAGTAAGATTAGTAGAGCATAAATATAGGTTAAGATTTTATCTAACCGTAATAGATTGTAATTTATGAACCCATTTATTCAAAAAGCCTTAGTAGCCACTGTTTTTATTGTAGCAGTAGGATTCTTAGTGTCTAAATACTTCATTACTAAAAAGCCAAAAAACAATAAGAAAGACTGCGGAAATGGTAGTTGTGGTTGTTAGGTGGATGTTCTAAAACAAAACCTACTTCCTAACTTCAATTTTTAAACTGTAATCTTCTGGTGATGTTGTTACATTATTTACAGGATAAGGCAATAAATCCACTCCAAAAAAAGAGGTGTTTTTATCTTTATCTTTATAAATAAGTGGGTAATAATCAGGATGAATACTACCTTGAATAACAACTTCTCTAAATTTAGCAACTTTTCCGGCTTCAATAATTTCCACCATAATTTTAGCTTCGCCAGCTCTAATGCAATTCACGCCTTTTGGACAACGCGAATCGTTTAAGACTTTAATCAGTTTTATAGCAACATCGTTAGTTGTAATCGCTTGATTTAATTTTTTTTCTAAAGTAATACGTGGTGCTTTTACTTGTGCTTGTTCCTTTTGTGCAGTAACCGTAAGGCTTGTAGTAAACAAAAAGAATAAAACTAATAGTCTCATTAGGTGTTTTTTAATTTTAGACTAAAGTAACAAAAATATTCTTAGCCACATTTTGGGAAATCATTAGCTCTTGATTATTCTTGCTTATTTTAAGTGAATTGTCAAACGGTTCTTTATGATTTACCGTTATAATAGTTCCTAAAGCGATCTTGTTATTATCTAAATATTGTAAAAATTCCGAAGACGTATCTTTTACTCCAATACACTTATACTTGGCGTTTGTATCTGCATTAATCAATAATGTTTTATCTAAAGCTTTAAAGTTTCCATCTTTATCTGGAATAGGATCACCGTGCGGATCGTACTTAGGAAACTCCAAAAACGCATCTAATTCGTTAATTAGTTTTTCCGACTTAATATGTTCTAATTGTTCTGCTACTTCGTGAACTTTATCCCAGGTGAAGTTTAATTTTTCAACTAAAAAAACTTCCCATAAACGGTGTTTTCTAATAATACTTTTGGCAACAAACTGACCTTTTTCGGTTAAACTAACGCCTTTATATTTAACGTAGTTCACTAAGTTTTTTTCCGATAGTTTTTTCACCATATCAGTCACCGAAGATGCTTTAGTTTCCATCGCCTTTGCAATCGCGTTGGTGCTCACACTATCTTCACCTTGTTTACTAATGTGGTAAACGCTTTTTATATAGTTTTCTTCGGTTTGTGTCATAACTTTTCGGGTAACTCGTACAAATATATGAGTTATTTTCTAATTCTATTTTTAGACAACTCTAAAAATAGTTTTATATTTGCATAAAATATAATTTTATAAATATGAACTTAAATAAGTTTTTAGTAACTACAGTTTTGACCTTAAGTACGTTAACTTCGATAGCACAAACAGAAAATAGTACAAGTGATGTGCCTTTAGAAGCATTAATTACAGATAGACCAGATGCAACCGAATCTCCTACAGCAATGCCAAAAGGCTTTTTACAGGTGGAAACAGGTGCATTTTACGAGAGTTTTGAAGAAAATAAAATAAAACAAGAAGATTTTACCTACAACACGACGTTAGTGCGTTATGGTTTATTAGATAATTTAGAATTACGTTTAGGTTGGAACTTTAGAGAGGGGCAAACCAGCGTAAACGGGAAAAAATTGGATAATGTTACCAATGGTTTCGATCCTTTATTATTAGGATTTAAAACAACTATTGCTAAAGAAAATGGAGCGATGCCAGAAATTGGTTTTTTAGGACATATGTATTTACCATTTTCAGCATCAACAGATTATAGACCAGAAACAACTGATGTGGATTTTAGATTTTCGTTTGCACATACGTTAAGCGAAAAATCAAGTATTGCCTACAATCTTGGTGCGTCTTGGGGAAATGATTCACCTGAAGCTTCTTACTTGTATACAGTTGCTTACGGTTATAGTATCACGGATAAAATTGGTGCTTACGCAGAGTTATACGGTGATTTTCCGGAAGACAATAAAGCTAATCATTTATGGGATGCAGGTATCACATATTTAGTGAATAAAAATGTACAATTAGATGCTACTGTTGGTTCAAGTATTACAAAAGGACAAGACCTTTTACTTAGTGCTGGTGTTAGTTTTAGAATTCCAAAATAAGATAGCTATGAAAATAAACGTATTAGTTTTAATCTTGTGTTTAGCTATTTTTAGCTGTAAACAAGAGAAAAAAGAAAATGCCAAACTAAATGTTGTAACCACAACGACTATGATTACCGATTTGGTAAAAAATATTGGTGGCGATTTAATAGAACTTAACGGTTTAATGGGTTCTGGTGTCGATCCGCATTTATACAAAGCCAGCGAAGGAGATGTGACTAAATTAGTCAATGCCGATGTTATTTTTTACAACGGTTTACACTTAGAAGGAAAATTAGTTGAAGTGTTCGAAAAAATGGAGCGCCAAAATAAAACGCAAATCGCTTTAGCCGATGGTTTAGATAAATCAGGTTTAATTGGAAGTGAATATTTTGCTTCTAATTACGATCCGCACGTATGGTTTAACATCAATTACTTTAAGCAGTTTGCTAAAAAAGTAACGAATACTTTATCTGAAAAAGATCCTAAAAACGCAGTAAATTTTATAGAAAATGAAAAACGCTTTTTAGCTGAATTAGATGCGTTACAAAGTAAGATTACAACCACTATAGCAAGTTTACCAAAAGAGAAACGTATTTTAGTAACGGCACACGATGCTTTTAATTACTTCGGAAAAGCTTACGATTTTGAAGTAGTAGGATTACAAGGTTTAAGTACTGCAACTGAAGCTGGCGTAAAAGACGTACAACGTTTAGCAAGTTTTATTATCGAAAAAGATATCAAAGCCGTTTTTATTGAAAGTTCAGTGCCAAAACGTACTATCGAAGCTTTACAAGCATCAGTGAAAGCAAAAGACCATAACGTAGAAATAGGAGGGACACTATATTCGGACGCATTAGGAACCAAAGGAACTGTTGAAGGTACTTACATTGGAATGTTTGAGTATAATGTGAATACTATTGTCGAAGCGTTGAAATAGTAGGAAGTGGTTTAGCGTTCAGTAAGCAGTTAATGCTTTTAAGGAAAACTAAACGTCACTTCGAGTGAATTCGACCAAAGGAGAATTTGTATCGAGAAGATGTTTAAGTTGCATTACTATTTTGTCATTCTGTTGGATAGCAGAATCCATTGTAAATTGAAATAATACTGTCAGTCTGAGCGCAGTCGAAGACCTTATGAAAACCAAAGTACAATATCTTATATAGCGTTGTAAAAATCGTATAAGTTTAAAATAAATCTATGTCAAATAAAATAGCAATAAAAGTAGATGATTTAACCGTAGCCTATAACTACAAACCTGTATTGTGGGATATCGATTTAGAAATCCCTGAAGGTGTTTTAATGGCCATTGTAGGACCAAACGGCGCAGGAAAATCCACACTAATAAAGTCTATTTTAGGAATTTTAAAACCTATTGCTGGTAGTGTTTCTATTTATGGAAAGCCTTACGAAAAGCAACGTAGTTTAGTCGCTTATGTACCACAAAAAGGAAGTGTCGATTGGGATTTTCCAACTACAGCTTTAGATGTAGTAATGATGGG
This sequence comes from Aurantibacter sp., assembly GCA_036821745.1. Lineage (GTDB taxonomy): Bacteria > Bacteroidota > Bacteroidia > Flavobacteriales > Flavobacteriaceae > Aurantibacter. Next base: position 8,917 of record DAISIZ010000092.1, read on the forward strand.
AACTTATGGCGCTTTAGGTTGGATAAAAAGGCCAGGACAAAAAGAAAAAAAATCAGCCTTAGAAGCTTTAGAGAAAGTAGGAATGTTACCATTTAAAGGCCGACAAATTAGTCAGCTTTCTGGTGGACAACAACAACGTATATTTTTAGCACGTGCTTTAGTCCAAAACGCATCTATTTATTTTATGGACGAACCTTTTCAAGGTGTAGATGCCACTACAGAAATTGCAATTATCAACATTTTAAAAGAATTACGAAAAGCAGGAAAAACAGTAATTGTAGTTCATCACGATTTACAAAC
>DAISIZ010000093.1:0-1868 GCA_036821745.1 Aurantibacter sp.
GAGGTAGAGGAAACGGTAATCGAATCAACAGAAACATCTCAAGAAGAAGAGATTGTAGAAGTTGAAGAAGTTGAAGTCGAGGAAGTTGAAGAAGACATTGAAGTACCATTTTCAGTTATTGAAAACGTGCCAATCTTCCCTGGTTGTGAAAAAGGAAACAACGCTAAGAAGAAAAAATGTATGTCTGATAAGATAAACAAGTTTATAAACCGAAAGTTTAATACTGATTTAGCTCAGGATTTAGGATTAGAAGGTATCCAAAAAATCTTAGTAGTATTTAAAATTGATAAATCAGGAAATATTTCTGGAGTAAGAGCTAGAGCGCCACACCCAAAATTAGAGGCAGAAGCAGCTAGAGTTGTAAACTTATTACCTAAAATGAAACCAGGTAGACAACGTGGTAAGCCAGTAACAGTACCTTACCAATTACCAATTAGATTTCAAATTCAATAGTAAACTTAAGTTTATTATTTACATATAAAAAATCCCGTTATGAAAATAACGGGATTTTTAGTTTTTATACTTGTCTAATTATGATTTAAGTGCTGTGAAATGCTCATAAAAGTACGGGATTGTTTCTATACCTATTAAGTAGTTCCAAACACCAAAATGTTCGTTAGGAGAGTGAATAGCGTCACTGTCTAAACCAAAGCCCATTAAAATAGTTTTACTCTTTAATTGCTCCTCAAATAAAGCAACAATAGGAATACTTCCTCCGCTACGTTGTGGAATTGGCTTTTTGCCAAATGTTGTTTCGTAAGCTTTACTAGCAGCTTGGTACCCAATACTATCAATTGGAGTAACATAACCTTGTCCGCCATGATGTGGTGTGACTTTAACTTTTACACCTTTAGGTGCTATAGCTTCAAAATGCGTTTTAAACAAGTCTGTTATAGTTTCCCAGTCTTGGTTAGGTACTAAACGCATAGATATTTTAGCATAGGCTTTGCTAGCTATAACTGTTTTTGCGCCTTCTCCTGTATATCCGCCCCAAATACCATTAACATCTAAAGTTGGTCTAATAGAGTTACGCTCGTTAGTCGTATAGTCCTTTTCACCATAAACAGCATCAATGTCTAAAGCCTTTTTATAATTATCTAAACTAAATGGTGCTTTTGCCATCTCAGCACGTTCGTCTTTACTTAGCTCTTCAACATTATCATAAAAACCAGGAATCGTAATATGGTTATCGTCATCGTGTAAAGATGCAATCATTTTAGTTATTACGTTTATTGGGTTTGCTACTGCACCACCATATAATCCTGAGTGTAAATCACGATTTGGACCTGTTACTTCAACTTCAACATAACTTAAACCACGTAAACCTGTTGTAATAGATGGTACGTTTTTAGCAATCATTCCAGTGTCTGAAATAAGAATAACATCATTTTGAAGTTTTTCTTTATTGTTTTTTACAAAAGTAGCTAGGTTTACACTTCCAACTTCTTCTTCACCTTCAATCATGAACTTAACGTTACACGGCAGTTGGTTAGTTTTAACCATATACTCTAACGCTTTTACATGCATATACATTTGACCTTTATCATCACAAGCACCACGAGCAAAAATGGCTCCTTCAGGATGTAGTTCTGTTGGTTTAATAACTGGTTCAAACGGAGGCGAAGTCCAAAGGTCTATTGGATCTGGTGGTTGTACATCATAATGACCATAAACTAAAACCGTTGGTAATTCTGGATTTATGATTTTATCCGCATAAATTATTGGATAACCATCAGTTTCGCATATTTCAATATTTTCAGCGCCAGCTTCTCCAAGTCTTTTGGCTACTTCATCAGCAGTAAGGATTACGTCTTTCTTGTAAGCAGAATCAGCACTAATTGATGGTATTTTTAATAGTTCGATTAATT
>DAISIZ010000093.1:1878-9183 GCA_036821745.1 Aurantibacter sp.
GCTAGACTTAGGATCTAGTGCCGCGAGGTGTGAGAGTTCGAGTCTCTCCGCCCGTACAAAATTTAAAGCCTTGTAATTTTTTACAAGGCTTTTTTATTTAATAAAACCAAAGGATATGTTAGAATTAAGACCAACTTGTGAAAACTGTAATAAAGCTTTACCAGTAGACGCTAAAGATGCTATGATATGTACTTTTGAATGTACCTATTGTAAGACTTGTGTGGAAGATGTGTTAAAAGAAGTTTGCCCTAACTGTGGTGGCGGATTTACACAACGACCAATTCGTCCAGCGTATTTGTTAGATAAATATCCTGCATCGACTAAAGTGGTGTATAAACCCGTAGATATTGAAGCGCATTTAAAACGTATTGAAAAGGAATAATAAAATGCGATATAACTTAAAAAAAGCATCAAAAATACTTTAATGTATTTTTGATGCTTTTTTTATTTGAAAATGATTACAATTCTTTAGAATACTGATTTTTTATCAGTCTCTTTTTTCAGCTTATTGTATTTCTTAATCACTTTTTTCTGACGCTCCTTTTCGGCTTTAGATGCATTAGGACTTATTGGCGGCGGTGGTGGCGGTAGTAATTTGCTTTTCTTCTCACGCATATCAGCCTCTTTTTTCAGCTTATTGTATTTCTCAATTACTTTTTTCTGACGTCTCTTTTCAGCATCTGAAGCATTAGGGCTTATTTGTGGTGGAGGCGGAGGCGGTAATTGGCTTTTTAATGTTGTATTTACTTGCGTTAATTCAATTGTGAAAATACCATTATCTAATTTTTTGGTTAGCATTTCTAAAGAGCCATACTTTTTATATAATTTAATGGCATCATCTTTACTAATCTTTTTACCTTCAAAATAAATTTTAGCCGATTTAAAATCTGGATCATTTAAATAACGTTTAAAACTAGTCGTTTTTGATTGTTTTGGTGGAGACGGAATATTAGAAGCTTCACTTTTTTTAACTTTTGAAATGTGTTTTTTTATTATATCTAAATGTTTGTCAATATATTGAGCCGTACCTTTAATGTTTATAAAAAAATTATATTCTCTAGGACTATCATCAATATCAAGAAGGTATTGGTTGGTCACAACAGCTTTTTCATCAATAGTAATGCCAATTGAAATTGAATCTGTTGGTTTTGATTTTATAAATGCCTGTTTTATAATATTGTAATCAAATAATTTTGCTTTTTTGATAGTTTTGAAGTTTAAATTGAAACTTTTTGCCTTTTCCCGGAATGGGTATGCTTGAAGTTCTACCCTTCTTTATTTTAGGGTAAATCGGTTTCTGTTCAGAATTGTTAGGTATTAGATTAAATAGAACTGGATTAAATTTATCATCTTTATTATTAGATTTAATATCGAAAACACTAATGATAGATTTTGAATCGTAGCTTGCTAAATATTGTCTTGCTTTAGCATTTAAACGAGAACCTTCAATACGAACAGTTGGTCTTTTAGGAAATTTAATGTTAAAATTGGTAATTGTTCCATTTGGAGTTCCTAATTCTAAATTTTCAAATTGTTTTCTTGTGAAATTATAACGGTAAGTGTTGCTGCACGGTTCTCCGTTTATAGTAAGCGGTGTTTTTTGTTTCGCCTTAGAATCTCCATCAATATAAGCTTTGATTAATGAAAAACTCTTTACATTATCACCCAAAACTTGTTTTAACTTATTAATTAAAGACATTGGAATAGATTCTTCATTGGTTTCTAAAGCAACACTAACTGGAGATTTAAAGTTTAAAGCTTCAAAATCTCTTTTTAAGGTTTCTAAAGTAGTTGGTTTATTATTTAATTTAAATTTTAATGGATTTTGTTCTATATAAATAACAGTTTCGTATTTTTTGAGTTCTCGTAGGGGTTTATTAAGGTCAGTTTTTATTGCCGAATTTACTTCAGAATTCATACTTCCACTATCAGCAAAAACACCTTTGTACCATAATGCTTTTGGAGAATTGTTTTCTAAACTAAGTTCTATTTCTTTAAATAAAGACGTGGTTATGTCATGATCTGCTTTTAGTATTAATAGGCTAGATTTATTTTTAAAATCTAATTTATCTAAATCATCCTTTAAAGTTTCTAAACTTGTTATGTTGCCGTTAAGCTTAAATTGAAGTGGGCTTTTGGAAACGTATAAAATAAAATCTTCTTTTTCATTTAGCTTAGTTTGTTCTTGAATGTTATCATTATTAATGACTTCCTTCTCTATAACTTCAGTTTTAGAAAAACTAAAGACTAATAACGCTAAAAGTGGCGCTATTAATAACGAACGAAGCCATATGGTTTTTTGTGAGCTTTGTGTTTTCATAATTTTAAATCGTTTTTTTAATGTTGGGTAATTAATAGCATTGGCCAAACTATTGTGTTGTGTATTCGTTGTATAATCTAAAAGCGTGTATTGGTAAGCTTTTGTAGTTACACCATATTTTAAAACCGATGCATCGGCTAAAAATTCGTGATTAAGTTTGATGTCTTTTTTTATAAAGTATAACAGCGGATTAAACCAAAAAACAATCTGTAATAATTCTAAACATAAAATATCTATACTGTGTTTTTGTTTCGCATGCGTTTGCTCATGTAACACTACTTCTTTAGGGATTTGGTGTGTGGTATAATCGGTTTTATTAAAAAAGATGTAATTAAAAAAGGTATGCGGAATCACTTTTTGTGCTAACAATACTGAGGTGTATGCTTCACGCTTAAGTGTTTCGTTGGTATTAATTTGTTTGAATAAGCGTGATAAATTTAATATAAACTTCACACCAAAAATCAATACGCCTAAGCCATACAAACTCCATAATATAATAGAAGTGTAGTTTGTAGGTTCTTGGATTTCTGCTTCATTAAAAACTATAGTATTGGTGTTAATTGTTGTAGAAATGGTTTCAGGAATTGAAACAACTACGGGTTCTATATAGTCGTAAAATGTTATAAAAGGAATAGCTATAGAGGCGATTATGGCAGTTAGCAAGTAAAAGCGTTTAAAGTTATGCTGACTTAATTGCTCTAAACACAATTTGTAAAACAGCATAAATGCAGCTAAACAGGCTATAGATTTTAAGATGATGTAAAACATAACTATTTGTTTTTAATTTCGTTTTCAATAATGGCTTTTAAATCTTCAAGTTCCGCTTTGGTTAAATCGGTTTCTTTAGTGAAAAACGACGCAAATTGAGAACTGCTATCATTAAAAAAGTTTTTAATTAATCCATTGACGTGCTTTGAGAAGTAATCCTTTTTTTTAATTAACGGATAATACTCACGTGACTTTCCAAATAACTTATAATCAATTACACCTTTGTCTTTCATACGTTTTAACAAGGTTGCAACAGTAGTTGTTTTTGGTTTTGGCTCCGGATAAGATTCTAGTAAGTCTCTCATAAAACCTTTTTTTAAGGTCCATAAATAATTCATTAAATCTTCTTCGCTTTTTGATAATTGCATCTCTACATGTTTAGAATTGACTCTACAAATGTAGAATAAAATTTTATTTCTACAAATGTAGAGCTAAAATATTTTAATGTTTTTGAGAATTTGTAAAACTCTAAACAAACGCTTAATTGTTGATTTTATTGATGGTTTGAGAAGATTTACGTAAACGAAAAAATATAACTTTATTCATAAGTTCAATCTTGTCATTCCGCTGAAAAGCGGAATCCATTAACAAACCAATCATTTTTAAATGTTAAAATCCTGTAACAATTAAGCTACAGGATTTCTTGGTATGCTTATTGATATTTCTTCATCACATTAACCTTATTAAACAGTATCAACTTATCAGACAGCTAACTACAACTCATGTTTAATTCCTAAGCCAAACAAAATCGTAGCGCTTTCTATTCGTTTTTAGTGTTTAATAATAAATTACAAACACATGAAACATGTAAAACAAAATGAAAGTAGCCCGAAAACTACTTCAAAAGAAACACGTGGTAAGCACGATGTAAATTTACGAAAAAACTCAACCTTGTATTTTCAAATTGGCTTAATTTTATGTCTTTTAGGAACCTACACGGCTTTAGAGTACAATTTTGAAGCTTCTAATTATATTATTGAAAAACCTTTGGCGTTAGATGATCTAGAGCCTTTTTTTGTAACACCAGTAACCGTTATTAAAAAAGATATCGCAAAGTCCGAACCTAATAAAGTAAAGCCAAAACTTTTAATTGAACCTAAAATTGTAGACGACAATACGCCAGATGAAGTTGAAACCAAATTTGTTAAAGAGTTAGCAGAAGTACTTCCAAAAAACTCAAAGGTTGTTTTAGATTTAGATGATGTTCACGTAGAGGAAATAGATGAAAATATTCCCGTACCAGTTGCTTTTGTACAAAACGTCCCAGTTTATCCTGGTTGTGAAAAAGAGAAAAACAACAAAGGACGTTTAAAATGTATGAGTAACAAATTAGCCAAATTGGTACAGCGTAAATTTAATACCGATGTAGCTAGCGAAAACGGATTAACAGGAAAGCAGCGTATTTTTATTCAATTTAAAATTGAAAAAACAGGCGAAGTAACCTTAATTCAAACTAAAGCACCACACAAGGCTTTAGAAAAAGAAGCGGCTAAATTAACTGCTAAAATTCCTAATATGAAACCTGGAATTCAAAATCATGAACCTGTTCCAGTATTGTATACCTTACCAATATTGTTTCAGGTACAAAATTAAATTCTTTATGTAAAGGCTTAGGTATTACTTAAAAGCTGTTACTTCGGTAGCAGTTTTTTTATGGGACTCATTTAAAAACCTTATATTTCGGCTCCAAATGTAACAATAGTAATGAAACCATATTTTTTATTAATTGCTTTATTTTCAGCAGCTTTAGGTCTTTCTCAAAACGATACCTATTACGAAACCTATCCTAAATTTGAAGATTGCCAATCGCAAACTGACGAAGCATTAAAACAATGCTTTAATAATAAAGTGTATAAACAGTTATTTACCGATTTTAAAGTGCCAGAAAAAGTCACTCAAGATAATTATAAAGGTGATGTTGGTATTATGTTTGAAGTCGATAAAGAAGGACAATTTAATGTCGTTTATATTGATGCCGCTTACAACGAATTAAAAGATGAAGTAAAACGTGTGTTTGCTTCTTTTCCTAAAGTTTCTCCTGCAACTTATAACGGAAAACCAGCTTTTAAACAGTTTTCTATTAAATTATTAATTCCGTTACAAGACCAATCACAACGTATTCAAACGGTAGATAATTTGTCGCCTGAAGCAAAAAAAGACAAAGAGTTAAACGAACTAACCGCACTTGAAGCGCAAGCAAAACAAGAGTTTGATAGCGTTAAAAAAGCATTAACCCCTTACAATGGTAAAGCGTTTAGAAGTCAAGTTAATATTCCGTTTAGTCACGAAAATTATGCACGATTTGATCAAGCTATAAACCGTGTTGGCACTAATAGTCATACGGCTAGTAAACCTTACCGTTACGAAGTGGTGTCTAAATATCACGATTTTCAAGCAGAAAATGATGCGCTTAAAAAAGACGTATCAACGTGGTTTGGACGTAAATTATATAACGAGCATTTAGCACAAGTGCAAACCAAAGATTATTGGTTTACCGTAGATGCAGTTGTCGATTTACAATTAGGGAAAGATACCGATTCTAAAGAATCTTCAACGTATAATAACACGCGTGGTGCATATATTCAAGGTGGTTTAGGGAATAAGTTTTCATTCTCGACTTCAGTTTATGAAAGTCAAGGTCGCTTTGCCGACTATTTTAATCGTTATGCAGTAAGCTTAAAAGCATTTGGTCCAGATCCAGCCATTATTCCTGGTCGTGGTATTGCTAAAGAGTTTGGAACTAATGGGTTTGATTATCCAGTTGCCGTAGGTTATTTATCCTATTCTCCCGTAGAGTTTATAAACGTACAATTTGGTCACGGAAAGAATTTTATTGGTGATGGTTACCGTTCATTATTTCAAAGTGATGCCGCAAGTCCGTATCCATATTTAAAACTAAATACTAAGTTTTGGAAAATTCAATATACCAATACGTGGACTTGGTTGCGAGATGTAAGACCAGAAGTAACAAAAGACGGTGCGTTTTTAACTAAATATATAGCCAATCATTATTTAAGCTGGAACGTCACAAAACGTTTTAACTTAGGTTTATTCGAATCTGTTATTTGGACTAATAGTAACAATAGAGGTTTTGATGTAAATTATTTAAACCCAGTAATTTTTTATCGTGCTATAGAGTTTGAAACAGGGCAAGATGCAGGTAATGCTATTTTAGGAGCTTCAGGGAAATATAAAGTGAACGACAATATTAATATATACTCGCAATTTGTTTTAGATGAATTTTCTCTAGATGCTGTTAAAGCAGGAAACAAGAGTTGGAAAAATAAGTTTGGTTTTCAATTAGGAGCCAAATATTACAATGCATTTAAAGTTAAAAATTTATTCCTTCAAGCAGAATATAACCAAGTGCGTCCTTATACTTATTCGCACAATAGTATTGTGTTAAACTATGCGCACAATAACCAAAGTATGGCGCATTTATGGGGCTCTAACTTTAGAGAATTAGTGTTAATTGGACGTTATAATTACAAACGTTGGTTAGGAGAAGCTAAGTTTATTGCAGGTAAACGTGGTTTTGACTTTAATACCACTGCAGATTCTGCGAGTTATGGTGGTGATATTTTTGGAGATGAAGACACAAGACCCTTAGATACTGGTGTAGAAATTGGACAAGGAAACGCTGCAAATAGTATTTATGCTAGCGGACAAGTCTCTTACTTGGTTAATCCAGCTACAAACTTAAAGTTATTTGCAAACACCACATACAGAAACTTTAACCCAGAAGTAAATACCGCACAACAATTTAAAAACAGTACCGTTTGGTTTAATATTGGTCTTCGTACCGATATATTTAATTGGTATACTGATTTTTAGAGTTAATATGAATTTGATGGATTTCACTCAAAATATGTGGTGTTTTCCATCACTAAGATTTAATTGGTTTTTATAAATTCGCGGCCAATAAAATTTAAAATAATTTATGATAAACCAATTTAAAACCAATTTAAACTTCTTAAAATCTTTAATGTTACTATGCTTTGCATTAAGTTTTATTAATTGCCAAAAAGATGATGATGTTTTAATTCAAAATAATCAAAATTTGTTAGAGGTTGAAGCTAAACCTTCTATTACAGAAATTTCATTTAAAGATTTTTCTAAAAACGCCTTTGCAACACGAAAATTTAAACAACTAAAAAAGAACCGTTTAAACCAATTGCTTCAAAGAGGTGATACAGGAGCGAATACTTATGTTATAG
>DAISIZ010000094.1:0-1804 GCA_036821745.1 Aurantibacter sp.
TGAATTTCAGAAGTTCCTTCATAAATTTGTGTAATCTTAGCATCACGCATTAAACGCTCAACGTGGTATTCTTTTACGAAACCATTTCCACCGTGAATTTGCACCGCTTCAACCGTTTGTTCCATTGCTACTTTAGAAGCATAAAGCTTAGCCATAGCCGATGACATATCGTAGTTGTTACCTTGATCTTTATCAAAAGCCGATTTCATAACTAACATACGTGCTGCTTCAATTTCAGTAGCCATATCTGCTAATTTAAAAGCAATCGCTTGGTGGTTACAAATTTCAGTACCAAAAGCCTTACGTTCTTTAGAGTATTTTAAAGCTAACTCATAAGCACCAGATGCGATACCTAAAGCCTGAGAAGCAATACCAATACGTCCACCAGATAAAGTTTTCATAGCGAATTTAAACCCAAATCCATCTTCACCAATTCTATTTTCTTTAGGTACTTTTACATCGTTAAATTGTAACGTATGCGTATCACTACCTCTAATTCCTAATTTATCTTCTTTAGGTCCAACAGCAAAACCTTCAGTTCCAGCTTCAACAATAAAAGCATTAATACCTTTGTGCCCTTTATTTCTATCAGTTTGTGCAATTACTAAATAAACACCAGCACGTCCACCACTTGTAATCCAGTTTTTAGTACCGTTAATTACGTAATGATCACCTTTGTCAATCGCTGTAGTTGCTTGAGATGTTGCATCACTACCAGCTTCCGGCTCACTTAAACAAAAAGCACCAACCATTTCACCAGAGGCTAATTTTGGTAAGTATTTTTCTTTTTGAGCTTCGCTACCATAAGCTTCAAGACCGTAACACACTAAAGAGTTATTTACAGATACAATTACCGAAGCAGACGCATCTACCTTAGATAATTCTTCCATAATTAAAGCGTAAGAAATCGTGTCCATACCACTTCCGCCATACTTAGGGTCTACCATAATTCCCATAAAACCTAAATCTCCCATCTTCTTAACTAATTCGTTAGGAAATTCTTGTTTGTTATCACGTTCAATAACGCCAGGTAATAATTCAGTTTTTGCAAAATCACGAGCTGCGTCGCGAATCATGATATGCTCTTCAGTAAGATCGAAATTCATAGTATATATTTTTGTTTTTTTGTAAAATCTTCAGCAAATATACCGCTAAAAAGACAATTATTCAATACGCATTATTACTTTTACTGCTATGAAACATCAGAATTACAACATTTTAGGGGTCATGTCTGGGACATCTTTAGATGGTATAGATTTGTGTTATATCACTTTTGTAAAAAATGAATCGTGGGAATTTAAAATTCACCAAACAAAAACGTATAAATACTCAAATTATTGGAATAATAAACTAAAGTATTTAATTGGTATCGCTTCCGCGGAATTAAAGCCGTTAAATATCAACTATACAAACTATTTAGGAGAGGTTATCAATACATTCATAGACGAATCTAATTTAGGTCACATTGATGCCATTTGCAGTCATGGACATACCGCTTTACACCAACCTGAAGCTGACCTGACACTACAAATTGGGAATTTAAAACACATCGCTGAAATAGTAAAGCAAACCGTTGTTTGTGATTTTAGAGTTCAAGATGTAAAATTAGGTGGACAAGGCGCACCATTAGTACCAATAGGAGATCAGTTATTATTTAGTGATTACGATGCTTGCATTAATTTAGGTGGGTTTTCTAACATTTCAAAAACCATAAATAACCAACGTATTGCTTACGACATTTGTCCGGTTAACATTGTTTTAAATCATTACGTTTCTGCTTTAAATTTAGACTACGATCATAATG
>DAISIZ010000094.1:1814-6696 GCA_036821745.1 Aurantibacter sp.
ATAATGGAGAACTCGCTTCAAAAGGTACTATTAATCAAGATTTGTTGTCAGAATTAAATCAATTAAAGTTTTATAAAATTGAAGCTCCTAAATCTTTAGGCTTAGAATGGGTTCAAGACAAAGTGTTTCCAATTATTGATAAGTTCAATTTAACTACCGAAACTATTTTAAGAACTTGTGTGGAGCATTTTGCTATTCAAATCGCAAATAATATTGACGACGACAATAAAGTTTTATTCACTGGAGGAGGCGTTTATAACGGGTTTTTAATGGAACGTATTAAAACATTATCTCAAGCAAATATTTGTATTCCAGACGCTAAACTTATAGAATTTAAGGAAGCTTTAATTTTTGGTTTTTTAGGTGTTTTAAAACTTAGGAACGAAAATAATTGTTTAGCAAGTGTTACAGGCGCTAAAAAAGACCATTCTTCAGGAGAAATTTACACGTATAAACCTTGAAATAGATGCTTAAAAAAAACGAATAAAAGTTTCAATTTTTTATATTTGTTAAGATTAAACAAAACGCAACCAAAATGACTCAATTATAGCTATTCTATTTCAACTTAGTAATTAAATATTAACCCTGTAAATAGAATTAAAAATGAAAGATTTATTAAATATATACGAAAACAAAGAACCAGAGATAGTATTCCATTGGAAAGACAGAGAAACTAATGCTGAAGGCTGGACTGTTATAAATTCATTACGTGGCGGTGCTGCAGGTGGAGGAACAAGAATGCGTAAAGGCTTAAACAAAAATGAAGTGTTGTCTTTAGCAAAAACAATGGAAGTGAAGTTTACAGTTGCCGGACCAGCTATTGGTGGTGCAAAATCTGGAATTAATTTCGATCCAAACGACCCAAGAAAAAGAGGCGTTTTAGAACGTTGGTATAAAGCGGTTACACCATTATTAAAACATTATTATGGAACAGGTGGCGATTTAAATGTCGATGCCGATAAAGATGTAATCCCAATTACTGAAAGTTGTGGAGTTTGGCATCCGCAAGAAGGAATTTTTAACGGACATTTTAAGCCTACTGAAGCTGACAAAATTAACCGTATTGGTCAATTACGTCAAGGGGTTATTAAAGTGATTGAAGACAGAAAATTTTCTCCAGATTTATCGCGTAAATATACTGTTGCCGATATGTTAACAGGTTATGGTGTTGCCGAAGCCGTGAAACATTACTACAATATATATGGTGGTGATTTAGAAGGAAAACGTGCCATAGTACAAGGATTTGGTAATGTAGGTTCTGCTGCAGCATATTACTTAACACAATTAGGTGCAAAAGTAGTTGGTATTATTGACCGTGAAGGTGGTTTAATAAACGAAGCTGGTTTTTCTATGCAAGAAATGACTGATTTATTCCTAAATAAAGATGGTAATAAATTAGTGTCTGATGCAATGATTCCGTTTAACGAAATCAACGAAAAAATATGGAGTTTACCTGCAGAGATTTTTGTTCCTGCAGCCGCTTCCCGTTTAGTGTCTCAAGACCAAGTACAACAAATGATTGATACTGGTTTAGAAGTAATTTCTCCTGGTGCTAACGTACCATTTGCGGATAAAGAAATTTTCTTTGGACCAATTATGGAATACACAGATAATCACTTAAGCTTACTACCAGATTTTATTTCAAACTGTGGTATAGCAAGAGTATTTGCTTATTTAATGGAAGCTAAAGTAGACTTGCCAATGCAAGATCAAGCTATCTTTGACGATACGTCAAATACGATTAAAAAAGCATTACAAAACACATTTAAAAAGAGTGCTTCTAAAACAAAAATATGTTCAACAGCATTTGAAATTGCATTAAAGCAATTAGTATAATAAAATTACCCAATCTAAATACGATTATTATGTTAAAACAATTTTTAGGGAATAGTCCCAATTGGTTTAAGTTTACAATGATTGCTTTTTTAATCATTAATGTGCCATTATACTTTATAAATCCATTTGTTTGTGGATGGGTATTTATTGGCGAATTTATTTTTTGCTTAGCAATGGCGCTAAAATGTTACCCATTACAATCGGGTGGTTTATTAGCCATAGAAGCTATCGCTTTAGGTTTAACAACACCTAAAAATGCGTACCATGAAATAGATGCTAACTTAGAAGTTGTTTTACTTTTAGTGTTTATGGTTGCTGGTATTTATTTTATGAAGCCGCTACTAATGTTTATTTTTAGTAAGGTATTCACTAAAATAAAATCTAAAGTAGTGTTGTCATTACTATTTGTTTTCTTGGCTGCGGTATTGTCGGCGTTTTTAGACGCCTTAACTGTAACAGCGGTTTTAATAAGTGTAACTGTTGGTTTTTATGGGGTTTATCATAAAATTCATTCAAGTGCTAATGCCGATTATGATCATGATAATGTTTTGGACCGCAAAGAATTAAGTGGTGAAACGTTTGAGCAGTTTAAAAGTTTCTTACGAAGTTTAATTATGCATGGTGTAGTTGGTACGGCTTTAGGAGGTGTTTGTACCTTAGTTGGTGAGCCACAAAATTTATTAATTGGTGAACGTTTAGGTTGGGATTTTGTACAGTTTTTCTTAAAAATGGCACCTATTACATTGCCAGTTTTAGCCGCAGGATTAGTAACTACAGTGTTCTTAGAAAAAGCTAAAATTTTTGGTTTTGGTGATGAATTACCTGAAGTAGCCAGAGAAATCATTGAAAACTATACCGAAGAAGAAGATGCTAAACGTACGCCAGGTCAAAAATACGGATTATGGGTACAAGGTATTTCTGCAATATTATTAATTGCTGGTTTAGCTTTACACATTGCGCCAGTTGGATTAATTGGATTAGCATTAATTATTGTGCAAACCGCTTTTATGGGAATTACAGACGAGCATGCTTTAGGAAAAGCTTTCGAAGAAGCTTTACCATTTACAGGGTTATTAGTAGTATTCTTTGTAATTGTAGCAATGATTCACGATCAGCATTTATTTAAGGGCATTATAGAATGGGCTTTAAGACAAGATCCAGTTCAACAACCTGCTATATTTTATGCAGCAAATGGATTATTATCTATGATTAGTGATAATGTATTTGTCGCTACGGTTTACATTGGTGAAGTACAAAAAGCATTTACCGATGGAAGTATTACTCGTGAGCAGTACGAACAATTAGCAGTTGCTATTAATACAGGTACAAACTTACCAAGTGTGGCTACACCTAATGGACAAGCAGCATTTTTATTCTTATTAACATCGTCTATTGCGCCATTAATTAACTTATCTTACGGTAAAATGGCAAAAATGGCATTCCCTTATACAATTGTATTAGGAGGAATGGGATTAATTGGAATACTTTATTTCTTATAAAATACGAATCAATAATAATAAGCGTTATACATTAAATACTTTAATATACTTATGTTAAGCACAAATTTTCAAGACCAAGTCACAGATGCTACAAATGTAGCTACAGATCCAGAAGCGGTAGAGAAAACCTTATCTGTTATAGAGCTAATAGTTTCAGGAGGAACAGCAGGGCAAATCATTATCGCCTTATTATTCTTACTATTAATAATGGCCGTTTATATTTATTTCGAAAGAATTTTCGCTTTAAAAGAAGCCTCTAAAATTGATTCGAACTTTATGAATCAAATTAAAGATTATGTGACTAATGGTAAAATTGAATCGGCTCAGAACTTATGTTCTACAGCAAATACACCAGTATCACGTTTAGTAGGTAAAGGAATTTCAAGAATTGGGAAACCTTTAGCCGATATTAATACCGCTATTGAAAACGCAGGACGTTTAGAAGTTTATAGCTTAGAAAAAAACGTTAGTGTATTAGCAACCATTTCTGGTGCTGCACCAATGATTGGATTCTTAGGAACGGTTGTGGGTATGATTTTATCTATTTTTGAAATTGCCAATTCTGGTGGTTCAATAGATATTAAAACCTTAGCCGATGGTTTATATACAGCTATGACAACTACAGTTGGAGGTTTAATTGTTGGTATTGTAGCTTATATTGCTTACAACCATTTAGTCGTGAAAACGGATAAAATGGTGTACCAAATGGAAGCCAATTCTTTAGAGTTTTTAGATTTATTAAACGAACCAAGCTAATATGCGATTAAGAGGAAGAAATAAAGTCACGCCAGAATTCAATATGTCATCTATGACCGATATTGTATTCCTATTGTTGATATTCTTTATGATTGCATCAACTTTAGTTTCGGCGGAAGCCATAGACTTGTTATTACCAAAATCGTCAAGCAAAACCACGCAGACTAAAAGTATTTCGGTAAGTGTAGATAAAGATGTTAATTATTATATTGATATGAAAAAAGTGGGTAAAGATAATTTAGAAGCTGAGTTATTAGCCAAATTAGGACCACAGGAAGAACCCGTAATTACCATAAGATCTGACCAAGATGTCGAAATGAAACACGTCGTGTTTATTATGGATATTGCGAATAAAAATAAAATTAAATCAACCTTAGCTGTACAGTCTAAATAGATTGGCTTAAAAGTTGATGTTTATAAGTAAATGAAGTAGATAAGTATATTTATCTATTAATGGTAATACAACGATACCAATGAAATATTTACAAACAAAAAATGAAAAAGATGCAGCACGAATGACAGCGTTAGTAACGTTAATCATCGTGCTGTTATTGTTTTTTGCCTCGTCGCCACCTTATACAGATCCACCAGAAGAATATGGTGTGGCTATTAATTTTGGTAGCCCAAGTCAAGTCGAAGATAATTTCCCACAAGAGTTGCCTTCAAGTCCACAAGATTCTAACGATTCAGATGTTGCTGAAAATTCAGAGCCTGAAGAAGTTGTAGAAGAGGTAGTTGAAGAAACGGTTGAAGAAGCTGTTAAAGAACAAGCGGAACAAGATTTGTTAACG
>DAISIZ010000094.1:6796-9007 GCA_036821745.1 Aurantibacter sp.
TGAAGAAACGGTTGAAGAAGCTGTTAAAGAACAAGCGGAACAAGATTTGTTAACGCAAGAAGCTGAAGCGGCTATAAAAATTAAAGAAGCTGAAAAATTAGCTAAAGAAAAAGCAGAAGAGGTAGCGAAAGAAGCGAAAGCCAAACAAGAGGCAAAACAAAAAGCTGAAGCTGAAATGCAAGCAAGAGCAAAAGCATTTAAAGCCAAAGCCGATAAATCAGCAAAGGAAAAAGCAGATGCCTTAGCCAAAGCAGCAGCAGCAAAGAAAGCAGCTGAAGGTGGCAGTGGAACTAAGAATTCAAAATTTAATGCTCAAGAATCTGTGCCTATTTATCCAGGTTGTGAAAATGGAAATAATGCTTCTAAAGAAAAGTGTTTAAGTCGTAAATTAAAACAGTTTATTGCCGATAATTTTAATAAAGAAATTGCTGGTGATGTTGGTTTAAGTGGTATTCAAAGCATAAAAATTAGATTTAATGTTGATAAGTCTGGAAAGATTGTTGGTGTTAGAGCTTTAGCAAAACATCCTAAATTAGTAGATGAAGCAAAACGCGTTATAGCTTTATTACCACGTTTAAAACCAGCTATTCAAAACGGAAAACCTGCGAATTACCCATATAGTTTACCTATTGCTATTCAAACAGGGAAATAGATTAATTTTCTAATTATAACAATGAAATATCTAAAAACACAACACGAGAAGAATTCTGCAAGAATGACGGCGCTAATTATGCTAATCATTGTTTTGTTGTTATTTTTTGTGACGTCGCCACCATATATGGATCCTCCAGAGGAGTATGGTGTAGCGGTTAATTTTGGAAATTCTAATGTTGGTAGTGGCGATGTACAACCCGATAAACCTATTAAATCAGAAAATAATAATAGCCCTGAACCTTTTAAAGAACCTACAAAATCAGAACCTGTAGAAGAGGTGAAACCTGAAGAAACAAAACAAGAAACGGCAGCGCCAAAAACAGAAGATGTTTTAACTCAAGAAACCGAAGAAGCATTAGCCATTAAAAAAGCAAAAGCTATTGAAAACGCTAAAGCACAAGCCGAAGCAGATGCAAAGGCAAAAGCTAAGGCTGAAGCCGATAAAATAGCTAAAGCCAAAGCAGAAGCGGCAGAAAAGAAACGTATAGAAGAAGCTGCTAAAAAAGCGAAGTTGGATGCTATGATGGGCGGATTAAACAATTCTGACGGTGAAAAGAGTGGAGGCGAAGGCGATGATAATAAAGCTGGAGATAAAGGACAATTAAATGGTAATCCATACGCTAAAGCTTATTTTGGTGGTCCAGGATCTGGTTCTGGTGGCGTTGGTTACGGACTTAACGGTCGTGGTAAGCCATTTAAAAAAGTATATAAGCAAGAATGTAACGAAGCTGGTTTAGTGGTTGTTCAAATTGAAGTGGATAGAACCGGTAAGGTTGTAAAAGCGGTACCAGGTGTAAAAGGAACAGAGAATACAGCAAAGTGCCTTTTAGAACCAGCAAAACGTATTGCATTATCTCACAAATGGAAAGCCGATGCTAAAGCGCCAATTCGTCAAATTGGTTTTGTATCTGTTAACTTTAAATTAGGTCAGTAAATGACATATCAAGATACTTTAGATTGGATGTTTAATCAACTTCCAATGTATCAAAAGCAAGGAAAAACGGCTTATAAGAAAGATTTAAGCAATACCATTCTTTTAGCGAATCATTTAAATAATCCAGAAACTAAATTTAAATCTATTCACGTTGCTGGTACCAACGGAAAAGGATCAACCAGTCATATGTTGGCTTCTGTATTACAAGAAGCAGGTTATAAAGTCGGTTTATATACCTCGCCACATTTAAAAGATTTTCGCGAACGTATTAAAATTAACGGTAAAGAAATTAACGAAGTTTTTGTCGTTGATTTTATTTCAAATCATAAAGCGTTTTTTCAAGAAAACAGTTTGTCTTTTTTTGAAATGACGGTTGGTTTAGCTTTCGATTATTTCGCAAAAGAACAAGTAGATATTGCTATTATTGAAGTTGGTTTAGGTGGCAGATTAGATTCTACAAACATTATTACGCCAGAAGTATCAGTAATAACAAATATAGGTTTAGATCACACACAGTTTTTAGGAGATACTTTGGAGTTAATAGCTAAGGAAAAAGGCGGTATTATAAAACCTAATATTCCAGTTGTTGTTAGTGAAACACAATTAGAAACAAAAGCTATATT
>DAISIZ010000095.1:0-8880 GCA_036821745.1 Aurantibacter sp.
TTTAGGAGATAAGTATGATTTTTATAGCTATACTTATTTAATTGAGAACGCTTACAATGTGATTATTCTTTGGTTAGTATCCATATCATTATTAAGTTTCTTAAATTTAGATAACAAGCGTAATATGCTTATTTTTATTATAAGCGCGTGTTTTGGTTTAGCTGAAATAATTCAAGTACCATATATGTTTTTGTCTGCTAAACAATCCTTGCATATTGGGTATTCATTACTTTACTTAATGGGCTATCTATTTGTTTATATATACGTTGCTACACGCTACAATAAGCAGTTTAAAATCTTAGCCTAAACCGTAATTGCTTTTCCTTTTGCTTCTTGAAGATTATTGTAGTTAAAAGTAAAATCTACACGACCTAAATTTACACCATAGCAACCTACTTGGTTCACTAATGTTTCTTTACCTGCACTATTGCTAACGCGAGTTGGTTCATCTAAAAATGTATGCGTGTGACCGCCAATAATTAAATCAATATCTTTAGTTTGTTTTGCTAAAGTTAAATCGCAAACTTTGTATGGTTTATTACGGTAAGCATAACCTAAATGCGATAAACATATAATTAAATCACAGTGTAAATCGTCTTTTAAAATACGGGTTTGTTCTTGCGCAATTTCAATAGGATTTAAGTATACCGTTTCTTTGTATAATCGCTTATCGACTAAACCTTGTAATTCTACACCAAGCCCAAAAACACCTATTTTAATACCATCTTTTACAAATACTTTATGTGGTAAAGTTTTACCATCCATAATGGTGTTTTTAAAATCGTAATTAGCACTAATAAAGTCAAAATTGGCGTGAGGTAATTGTGTAAATAAACCATCTGTACCATTATCAAAATCGTGATTACCTATGGTTGTAGCATCGTATTTTAGTTTACTCATTAGTTTAAATTCCAATTCACCACCATAGTAGTTAAAATATGGTGTGCCTTGAAAAATATCACCTGCATCTAATAACAACGTGTTTGGGTTTTCTTGTCGAATACTTTCTACTAAAGTGGCACGTTTTGCAACGCCACCAAGATTTGGATATTTTCCATCGGTAGCAGGAAACGCATCAATATGACTATGTACGTCGTTGGTATGTAAAATGGTTATTTTTTTAGTCGACGTATTGCTAACACAAGATTGCAAACCATAGCTTCCAAAGGATAGTAAGGAAGATGCTACTGCCGATTTCTTTATAAATTGTCTTCTTTTCATAGTTTAGTTTTTAATGATAAATCGGTTATCAATTTTAGGTGAAATCGTATCAGTTTTAATGAAATAATCAATTAAGCTATTTCTTATTTTATAATCTAAATTATAAATAGAATCGTTGGTTTTAAAAAAGTTCATACTATCGCCACCATTTACCAAATAATCACTGGTTGCGATGTAGTAGATTTTATCTTTTAAAGCTTCATTATTAATTTTAACTGCATTGACACTAAAATCTTTATTTAATACTAATTGCATATTAGAAACTGGATGCGCTTTTTTCTGCTGACTTAAATAATTTATTAAACTATCAACCTGCGCTTTCTTTAATGCAGCAACCACAATACTATTTTCAAAAGGCATCACTTGGTAAGCGGTTCTTCTGGAGATGTTTCCTTTAGAAATAACTGAGCGTATTCCGCCGTGATTTAATAAAACGGCATCTATATTTTTACCAGTTCTTACTTTAAAAATAGGATTTCCTTGTTGGTAAACAACATCGGCCATAAAATTACCAATAGCTGTGTTTAAATTGTTCTTAGAACCATAGTCTTTTTTGCTATAGGTTTCTGGCGCATAAGCCAACGTACTGTCTAAGGTTTTATTAATATGATTTCGGAAAGGTTGAATCATACTATCTATGCTTTTGTTGGCTGTTATAGTGCTATCAACCGCAGTTGTTTGACTCTTTATCTGTTTTAATTGGTGGCCTTCTTTTTTGCAAGATGATAAAAGAAAGGTGAAAATTAAAATTGCTAATAAATTTGTTTTCATTCGTTTAAAATAACCAAAATAATGTAGTTAGTTTTACTACATTTGTGTTAAAACAATAAAGATAAATGTTTTTTAAAGGTTTAAAGGAAAAATCAATACAAAAAGCCATTACTAAAGTTAATGGAGCAAGAGTTTTAAACGATGATAAATCGGCTATAAAAACGCTTGGTTTAATTGTTAACACTAACGATGTGGCTTTAAGTGATTCAGATATAAAAAAAATTGAAGCGGTGTTTTCTAATGCAAATTCCGAAATCATTCTGTTTACTAATGAACACAAAAAAACAAACCAAGAAAACGGATTAACATCTCCTAAAAATATTGGTTGGCGAGCAGTTTTAAAAAGTGAAGAATTAAAATCTTTTTCAGCTAAAAACTTTGATGTTTTAATTACACTTTCTTATTCTTTTAACTTATACCTAAACGCCATAACGGCAATGAGTACAGCTAAATTTAAAGTGTCTACAAGCGAGCATAATCAAGAATTATGTGATTTAAGCTTAACAATGCCTCATTTTGATGCTGATATGTTTACTTTTGAGTTAAAAAAATATTTAACTATTTTAAAGAGAATTTAAGAATGAAAACTAAATTTTTAGGAACAGGAATTGCCATAGTAACACCATTTAATAGCGATAAAAGTATTGACTTTAATGCTTTAGAAAAATTAGTGGACTTTAACATTAAGAATGGCGTAAACTATATTGTTATTTCTGGAACGACTGGAGAAAGTGCTACTATTTCTGCTGAAGAGAAAAAACAAATTACAACCTCAATTATAAAAGCCAATAACAACCGCGTACCTTTAGTATTAGGTATTGGTGGTAATAATACGGCAACTGTAATAGAAGAAATCAAAACTACTGATTTTACAGGTTTATCTGGGATTTTATCAGTAGCGCCATATTACAGTAAACCAACACAAGAAGGTTTTTATCAGCATTTTTCTGCGATAGCAAAAGCTTGTCCTGTAGATATCATTTTATACAATGTGCCTGGACGAACTGCTAAAAATATGGATGCAGAAACGACAATTCGTTTAGCTAACGATTTTGAAAATGTGGTAGCTGTTAAAGAAGCAGGAAATAATATGGCTCAGTATTATGAGCTAATTAAAAATAAGCCAAATGATTTTGCGATTATTTCTGGTGATGACGATTTAGCTTTAGGCGTAACCTTAGCTGGTGGAGCAGGAGTGATATCGGTTATTGGTCAAGCGATGACTAAAGATTTTTCTGAAATGATTCAGTTAGGTTTAAAAGGTGAAGCTAAAGAAGCTTATAAATTGCATTATAAATTAATGGAAATTACAGGATTGATTTTCTCAGAGAATAATCCGTCAGGAATTAAAGCGGTTTTAGAGCAGTTAGATTTATGTACTGATACGGTTAGATTGCCTTTAGTTGAAGCTACAGATGGTTTAAAGACTAAAATAAAAACGTATTTAAAAAACTATTAATTGAGTAAAAGCGTAAAGGATCCAGGATTTGGAGCGAAAACGTCCGGCTTTGCTGGAAGAATGATTAATAATGATGGCTCGTTTAATATTGAACGAAAAAACAGTCCGGTACGTGTTTTTGATGCTTATCATTATTTAATCAACCTATCGTGGCGCTTGTTTTTCCTGTGGTCTTGCTTAGCTTTTTTTGTTTCAAATCTTTGTTTTTCCATTATTTATTTAGCACTTGGAGTTAAATGTATTAACGCTATTCCAAACGGCTTTTTAAACGATTTATCACAAGCTTTTTTCTTTTCGGTACAAACATCTACTTCATTAGGTTATGGTGCTTTGGCGCCAACAACGGTTTTAAGTGGTGCAATCTCGTCTTTTGAAGCTTTTGTAGGCTTAGTGATGTTTGCATTTTTAACAGGTTTAATTTATGGCCGTTTTTCTAAGCCAAAAGCCAGTATTCGTTTTTCTAAACACATTGTTTATCGTGATTTTAATTTAGCACAAGCCATTATGTTTCGTGTGGTTAATAACCGTTCGTCAGTAATGATAAAACCTAAAGTTACGGTAACTTTATCTTTAACGTCTTTGGATAATGAACAGCAATTAAAGCGAAACTTTTACAATTTAGATTTAGAACGCGATAGTATTACGTATTTACCGACGACTTGGACTATTGTTCACGAAATTGGCGAAGACAGTCCGTTGCATCAGTTTTCTAAAGAAGAATTAATCCAGCAAAATGGTGAACTTTTAATTATGGTGACTTATTTTGATGAATCGTTTAATCAAGAAGTGCATCAAATGTATTCGTATGAATTAAATGAAATTTTATTAAACCGAAAGTTTAAGCAGGCTTACACCTACAATAACAGCGGTCAAATGGTGTTAGATTATAATTTATTTGACGAATTAGAATCTTAAAAACGTTAAATAAAGTTTAAACCTGTTTAATCGTAGGTTATTCCGCTTAGTTTAGCCAATAAATATATTTTTAAAAGTCATATTAATAATGTAATTTTGCATTCTGTAATTTTTTTATGAAAAACACACTTTACATCTTAGCCCTTTTAGTCACATTAGTGTCTTGTAGTAAATACCAAAAAGCATTGAAATCTGAAGAAGTATCAGAGAAGTTTGAACTTGGTGTAGAACTTTATGAAAAGGGGAAATTTAAAAAGGCAAATGCTTTATTTGTACAAATCGTGCCTAATTACAGAGGTAAGCCACAGGCTGAAAAACTAATGTATTTATACGCTGATACCTTTTATCAACTTGAAGAAGATTATTTAGCGGGTTACCAATTTGAAACATTTACAACATCTTATCCAAACAGCGAAAAGGTAGAAGAAGCTGCATATAAAAGTGCCGAGAGTTATTATAAATTATCTCCTGTATATTCTAAAGAGCAAACAGAAACATACAATGCTTTAGAAAAATTACAATTATTTGCTAATATTTACCCAGACTCTAAATACTTACCAAAAGTTAACGAATTGGTTAAGGAGTTAGATTTTAAATTAGAGAAAAAAGCATTCGAGATTGCTAAGCAATACAATCATATTTCAGATTATAAAGCATCTATTAAATCATTTACTAACTTTTTATCAGACTTTCCTGGTTCAGAATTTAGAGAGCAAGCTATGGCTATCAGAGCGCAAGCTGCTTATACTTTAGCGGTTAAAAGTGTTAAGTATTTACAAGAAGAACGTTTTGCAACTGCAAAAGATTTTTATAACGATCTTAAAGGATCATTTCCAGATTCAGAAGGTTTAAAGCAAACCGATGAACTTATGTCCGATATGGACACACAATTAGAACAAATTAAGAGCAAAAGCTAAATATTATGGATTTAAAGAAAATTGATGCGCCACTTACAACAACTACTTACGATAGAAATAAAGTAGATGCGCCAACAGATAACATCTATGAAGCTATTTCAATTATCGCTAAGCGTTCAGAGCAAATTAACTCTGAAATTAAAAAAGAACTTATCGAAAAGTTAGAAGAGTTTGCAACTTACAACGATAGTTTAGAAGAAGTTTTTGAAAACAAAGAGCAAATTGAAGTTTCTAAGTTTTACGAAAAATTACCTAAACCTCACGCATTAGCAGTACAAGAGTGGTTAGATGAGAAAATTTACCACAGAAATACTGAAGAAAAATAAGACTAAATGACTTCAATATTAAGTGGCAAAAATATATTACTTGGCATAAGCGCAGGTATTGCTGCTTATAAGTCAGCCTTTTTAGTAAGGGAGTTTATAAAAGCAGGTGCGACCGTTAAAGTGGTTATGACACCTGCTTCTAAAGATTTTGTTACACCTTTAACATTATCTACGTTATCAAAACATCCAGTAGAGTCTCATTTCTACGAAAAGGAAAACGATAACGAACTTTGGAACAACCATGTAGAGCTTGGTCTTTGGGCAGATTACTTTGTAATTGCACCAGCTACGGCCAATACTATGTCTAAAATGGCTCACGGGACTTGTGATAATTTATTATTAGCAACATACTTATCGGCCAAATGTCCTGTTTATATTGCTCCTGCAATGGATTTAGATATGTATAAACACCAAAGTACCACCAATACGTTTAATAAATTAGAATCTTTTGGAAATACCATTATCCCTGCAACTTCTGGCGAATTAGCTAGTGGTCTTGTTGGAAAAGGACGTATGGCTGAGCCTGAGGATATTGTGACGTTTATAACTAAAGATATTTTAAGTCAATTACCATTAAAAGGGAAAAAGGTATTAATTACAGCTGGACCAACTTATGAAGCTATAGATCCTGTTCGCTTTATAGGAAATCATTCCAGTGGTAAAATGGGGTTTGAGTTAGCGAAAGCAGCGGCAAATTTAGGTGCTGAAGTTATTTTAATTACAGGACCAACTAATCAAACGGTTAATCACGGTTTAATTAATGTGGTAAATGTTGTTTCTGCTCAAGATATGTATGATGCAGCACATAAAGATTTTAAAACTGTAGATATTGCTATTTGTGCAGCAGCAGTTGCAGATTATAAACCAAAAACTGTAGCTACTAATAAAATAAAAAAGAAGGATGCTACGTTAACCTTAGAGTTAGAAAAAACAAAAGATGTTCTAGCTTCATTGGGTGCTATTAAAAACAGTCAGTTTTTAGTAGGTTTTGCATTAGAAACCAATAACGAAGTTGAAAATGCAAAATCGAAGCTTAATCGTAAGAATTTAGATTTAATTATCTTAAATTCGTTAAACGACAAAGGCGCTGGTTTTAAGTCAGAAACTAATAAAGTCTCACTTATTTTTAAAGATGAGTCTTTAAAAGAGTTTCAACTAAAATCTAAAACCGAAGTTGCTAAAGATATTTTAAACGAAATTATACCTTTTTTGCATGCGTAATTTAATTGTATTAGTTTTTTGTGTATTGGGTTTAGGGCAATTAATGGCTCAAGACTTAAATGCCAATGTGGTTGTTAATGCTCAATTAACAGGTAACGAGAATTTTCCTATATACAAAACACTACAAACGCAACTTAACGAATTTGTAAACAATACCAATTGGTCTGGTAAAGAGGTCTTAGCTCAAGAACGTATTAATTGCAATTTTGTAATTAATGTAGCTGAAAACGTAAGTGGTGCTTTTAAAGCCACGTTACAAGTACAATCTTCAAGACCTATATTTAACTCGTCATATACCAGTTCTTTATATAATGTAAATGATAAAGATTTCGCCTTTAATTATACCGAATTTCAGCAACTTATTTACAACCCAAATCAGTACCAATCTAACTTGGTGTCTGTTATAGCATATCATATTAATATGGTTTTAGGTTATGACGGCGATTCTTTCAAGTTAAATGGCGGTGACTCGTACTTTAAACAAGCACAAACTATTGTAAATTATTCTCAGCAAGAGAATTTTAAAGGTTGGAAATTATCGGACGGTTTACAAAGTCGTTTTTTCTTAATTGATAACCTTTTATCACCAGCATTTTCTGACTTAAGACGTATTAATTACGATTACCATCGCTTAGGTTTAGATCTTATGAACGAGAATACTACCGAAGCTAAAAAGCGTATTGCTTCAGCTTTAGTAAAGTTCGAGTCTATTGCTAATAAGCGTCCTAATTCTTATGTAACACGTGTGTTTTTTGATGCTAAGGCAGAAGAAATTCAACAAATATTTAGCGATGGACCAAAGGTTAAAATGACTAAAATGTTAGCAACC
This sequence comes from Aurantibacter sp., assembly GCA_036821745.1. Lineage (GTDB taxonomy): Bacteria > Bacteroidota > Bacteroidia > Flavobacteriales > Flavobacteriaceae > Aurantibacter. The sequence goes on from DAISIZ010000095.1 coordinate 7,660, forward strand.
TTAAATAGAATTGCGCCTATGTATGCTACAAAATGGCGAAGTATTCAGTTGTAATTTATAACACGATAACACCTTAATGTTACAGACTTTAACCATTAAAAATTATGCTTTAATAGAAGCATTAGACGTTAATTTCACTTCAGGTTTTACAACTATCACAGGTGAAACTGGTGCTGGTAAATCTATTTTATTAGGTGGTTTATCTTTAATTTTAGGTAAACGTGCCGATTTAAGTAGTTTACGTCACAAAGATAAAAAGTGTATTCTTGAAGCTACTTTTAACATTGAAAATTATGCTTTAAAATCATTTTTTAAGTCCGAAGATTTAGATTATGAAGCCTTAACTATAATTAGACGTGAAATATTGCCATCTGGTAAAAGTCGCGCGTTTATTAATGATACACCGGTTACTTTATCGGTATTAAACCAATTAGGTGCTTATTTAGTAGATATTCACTCGCAAAATGAAACGCGTGAATTGGTAGACGAGCAATTTCAGTTTAAAGTAATTGATGCTTTAGCTAATAATAAAAAGCCAATTGTACAATATAAAGAAGAACTTAAAAATTATAAAGCGTTACTAAAAGCATTAAAAGTACATTTAGAAGCCCAAGCAATTGCGGTTAAGGAATACGATTATAATTTATTCTTATTTAACGAATTAGACGAAGCGAAATTAGAGCAAATCAACTTAGAGCAACTAGAGCAGGAGTATGATACATTAAATAATGTAGAAACTATTTTAGAAAATGCTCAAGAAACGCATCAATTATTAAATGATGAATCTGTTGGCTTGTATGCTGGTATGTCTCAATTAAAACTGCAGGTTTCTAAATTGGCACAATTGTCTAAACATTACGAACCTGTTTCTACACGTGTGGAGAGTATTTTTATTGAGTTAGATGATATTACTAATGAGTTAGATGCTTTAAAAGAAGACTTGCAAGCTAGTCCAGACCGTTTAGAGGTGATTAGTCAGCAATTATCTGACACCGAAAATTTATTTAAAAAACATAGTGTTAATACGATTGAAGATTTAATTCAAATTAAAAATGAATTAGATCAGAAAGTCATAGATACAGAAGGTTTAGACGCTGAAATAGAAGCAACTAAAGCAAAGATTGAAGCTTCAAAAGAAACTTTAAGCACATTTGCTTTAGACATTCATAACCGTCGTGAAAAAGCGATTCCTGTTTTAGTTAAAAAGTTAGAAGCTTTATT
>DAISIZ010000096.1:0-8665 GCA_036821745.1 Aurantibacter sp.
TCATTTTGATTGATAAAACGACCTTTAACCATTTTCTTTTTTTGAACTTTATCCAGTAATGGATAATCACCATTTACCGAGAAATTTCCCGATAAAAATTTTCTTACCACCAAAGCACTGTTTCGGTTTCTAGGAACTACAAACTCTAACCCTTCTACATTTTCTTGAATTTTTTTAGTATCGGGTAATGTCAGGCCTACCATTCGTCCTTCTTGAAAGCCTTTAAAAGGTTTACTTGTTGCTTGTGCCCAAACAAACACACTGTTCGTCGCAAAATCTCCAAATAAGCGATTAAAAGAATTTTCAATTCCTTTGGCTGAACCCAATAAGGTAATTAGTAGTAAAATTCCCCACCAAACACCAACCATTGTTAGTGCTGAACGTAGTTTGTTTTTACTTAAACTATCGTACACTTCTTGCCACGTATCTCTTTCTAATAAAAATCGTATCATAATTAGTCGTCTCTTAGTGCTACAATAGGTTTAATTTGCGAAGCTTTCTTTGCAGGTAAATATCCAGCAATAGTTCCGGCTACAATAAGTGTAATGGTTGCTGCGATAATTATTGTTGGGCTCACACTTGGGTTTTTAATAAAATTTTCTTCTAGTATTGGTGTGACCAATTCCAAAATACCCATTCCGGTAAAGAGCCCCATAAATCCCGCAAAAACAGTAATTAAAACCGATTCTATTAAAATAATAGACACAATAGATTTTGGTGAAGCACCTAATGCTTTACGAATCCCTATTTCTTTGGTACGCTCCTTAACAATAAATATCATAATATTACTAATACCAACGACACCAGCTATTAGCGTTCCAAATCCTATTACTAAAATAATAACGCCTAATCCATTAGTCATTTGGCTTACAATTTTTGTTCCTTTAGCCATATTATTAACACGTATAGCACGTTGGTCTGATGGTGCAATAGAAAAACGTTTCTTAAGATCGTCCGTTAATTTATTACTAAACATTAAAGCTTCATCATAACCCATTTTAGGATTATAGGTTAAGTTCACCTGATCGATGTGATCGTTACCACCGTAAATTTGTTGTGCTGTAGTCACAGGTGTGTAAATCATTCGCTCTTCATTATCACCACCATCATCTTTAAAAACACCAACTACTTTATATTGAATACCACTTAGGTTAATATATTTCCCAATAGCGCTTCCTTTTAAGAATAAATCTTCTTCTACTAAACGACCAATAACCGCTACTTTTTTCTTATCATTTAAATCTAACTGATTTAAAAAACGACCATCTTGCATAATGGTATTTTCTAAATACTGGTGTTCAGGATGACAAGCTCTAACCGTATAATTATTGTTTTCGTTTTTGTATGATGCGTTTACATTTTGGTAAACTCTAGCTGTGATGTATTGCACTTTATCGCCAAAGTCATTTTTTAAATAATCGTAGTCTTCATTTTTTAGCTGAATACGTCGTCCGGCTTGCATCCCTTTATAAGCTTTAGATGTTCTTCCAGTATAAATAAAAATGGAATTTTGAGCATCGTCTACAAACTCGTCAGCAAAAGTATTTCCTAGTCCATTGGCAATTCCAAAAAGTATAGCAAATAATAAAATAGCAAAAGCTACCGTAAACCCAGACAGTAAACTTCGGGTTCTGTTCATATTAATACTTTGGAATATCTCGCGCCACAAATCTCTATCAAACATACTGCGAAGCTCTATCTTGTTCAATAAATACATCTTCCATAATAACGCCATCTTTTAGTCTCACAATACGCTTACACATATTCGCTATATCTTCCTCATGTGTTACCATAAGAATAGTTTTTCCTTCATCGTTTAATGATTGAATAAACTCCATAATCTCATGTGAAGTTTTTGTATCTAAAGCTCCTGTTGGCTCATCGGCTAATAACAACTTTGGATTTGCAGCTAAAGCTCTTGCTATGGCAACACGTTGTTTTTGTCCACCAGATAATTCATTTGGCAAATGCTTGGCCCAGTCGGCTAAACCTACTTTCCCTAAATGAAACATGGCTTTCTCTATACGTTCACTACGTTTTAGACCTTGGTAATACAATGGTAAACCAACGTTTTCTAAAGCGTTCTTGTAATTTATTAAGTTGAAAGACTGAAAAATGAAACCTAAAAATTTATTACGGTAAATAGCCGCTTTCTTTTCTGTAAGGTTTTCAATAGGGACATTATCTAAGACATATTCACCTTCATCGGCTTCGTCTAACATTCCTATAATATTAAGTAAAGTCGATTTCCCTGAACCAGAAGACCCCATAATGGCTACCATTTCACCTTCTTCGACTTCTAAATCAATCCCTTTAAGTACATGAAGACTAGAATCTCCAATAGGGTATGACTTATGTAACTTGCTTATTTTTAGCATAATTGATGGTTTTATATATCAAGTTTTGTTGATTGATACCAATTAGACTGCAAGGGACAAAAATTGTTACAGTAGTTCGCTTAAAATTTTGTTAAAAGAAAATTTTAAAATGAAATGAATCTACGATAAGCTTCAAAAAAAATTATTTTATTTTTTGTACTTAACATTTAAACCAATGTTTAAAGTCTTATAATAACGACTGTTAATAGGAGAAAAGGTTTTATCCAAAAACCATTTCTTACCAAGATATCGTTTAAAGGTTACATTATTTTTTGTTTGTGTTAATTCTAAAGCTGGCGCAATCACATATACTGATTTTTGTTTAGTTACTGTATTTGGATTAATAACTTCTACACCAACAAATATTCCATTTTCAGGAAATGGAATATTATATTCAGAGACATCTATCTTAATTCTTTGACTAAGATTTTTGGGTTTCACTAAAATATTTTGAATAGTTAATAATTTATATGGCTTAAAACTATTTTGAGTTTTACTATAGAACTTAAGTCTAAAATATGGATTAACAGATTTATACTTCTTTTTTTTACGCTTTTTAAATGGTAAAAAAACTGCTATTACCTTACCTATTTCTTCACGTTTATTTTCTAAGTAAGTCACATTTTCAAAACCAAAAGGAACTGCGTAAGAAATAGAGCCTTTTTTATTAATTTGAATTCTTTTTGCTGAAGTAAATTTATTTTTTTTGTGCGTAAAACAATCTCATCCAAGCTATGTACATCTTCTTTTAAAGCTATTTTTTTTAGCTTCGTTACTAGAAAAATCGCTTAAAGAAAATACTTTTTTATGATATCCTAAATACGAAATAATTAAACTATCACTTTTAGTAGTCTTTGATAGTTTTAAATCAAAATAGCCAGATTCACTAGTAACTACACCATAGTTTTGATTATTTAAAACAACATTTGCATAACCAAAGGTAATTTAGTTTCAGCATCAAAAACTTCTCCTTTAATAATTTGAGAATATATGTTTGAACACCCTAAAATAAATAAGAAAAAAACATAATCTAATTTCATCAGTGGCTTGGTTTGACCAATAAACGCAGAAGAGTAAGATAAATTGTAAACTATTTTTGAGTCTTAGTTACCTTATTATACTTTCTATAAATATAATAAGCCACACCAAAGAAGAGTACATAAGGGATTGCCATTAAGTACACAATACCATCGTTTATTCCTTTCGCTGCACTTTGATCGACTTCATTTTCTAAAACCGCACGACACATCGCACATTGAGAAAAGCTTCTTAATGTGAAGATTAGTGTAAAGATTAAGAATAATAGTTTCTTTTTCATCTTATTAGAAAATCAATTAAAGATTAAATTTATTAAGCGTAATACGGACTAATCATAATATAAACAATCACTCCAGTTACAGCTACATATAACCATAATGGGAATGTGATTTTTGCTACTTTTTTGTGTTGCGCTATATTATCTGTAATTGCTCTTACGTAGGTAATTAACACAAACGGAATAACTACAATTGATAGTAAAATATGGGTAATTAATATAAAGTAGTACACATATTTTATAGTGCCTTCACCACCAAATTTGGTTGAGTCACTCGTCATGTGATAAGCGATATACATCAATAAAAAGCATAAGGAAAGCACAACCGCAAATTTCATTAAATTTTCGTGTGTTGTTTTACAGCCTTTTTTAACAAAAACTACCGCTAACACTAATACTATAGCGGTTATACCATTTACCGTTGCGTAAATAGGCGGCAAAAAGGTTAAAGGTTTTACGTCGAAACCTAACTTAGGTAAGTTAACAGTAAATAAGGCTGCTACTGCTAAAGGAATGATTATAGATAATGCTATAATCCATTTACTGTATTTAATTTTGTCGTTACTGTTATTCATTATATTAGGTTTTGGGGTATAGTTTGGTATTTAGTTTTTAAACTTATTCTTTTAACAGTTTTTTAATATCTTCTTTAAGCATCGTAATTTCTTGCTCGTTACCATCTTCATCAATTTTCTCTTGCTCAGAGATTACACCTTTATAAAATATCTTAGAGTTTGCAAAAGCGTCTTGACGACTTCTTAAATAACCTTGTTTATCAACTAAAGCTAAATCGCCTGAATGCTCAAAATTTTCAGTATCTACAAAAATATTGAAGCCCACATTTGCTAAGTCATAAACTGCTTCTTCACCTCTACCTGTTAAAAAGTTCCAGTTTGGATTAGTGACTTTATAATCGGTAGCATATCTTTTAAGAATACCTGGTGTATCGGTTTCTGGCATAATAGAAAAAGAAGCCACACCAAAGTTTTCAAAATCTTGAATATCGTTTTGAATCTCCACTAAATTACGACTCATTCTTGGACAAATAGTTGGACAGGTTGTAAAGAAAAACTCTACCACATATACTTTACCTAAATAATCTTTATTAGTAATTGTTTTGCCATTTTGATTTGTAAAACTAAAAGCAGGTACTTTTTTACGTTTCCCATTAATTAGTAAATAATCTAAACCTGAAGCTTCAGTCTCAAAAGTTTCGGTAGCAATTACATTACTTCTTGAACCATCGCGAACAATGTCTTTATTTTTAACACGGTCTACAATTCTTGGCACGAAAATAATTCCGAATAATAGAATTATAAATGCAACACCTATGTAAGAATAATTTGATTTTTTCATATTAATTAGATGCTTTTAAGTCGTCTGCACGTCTTGAGTTAGAATTAAATTCTCCTTTACGTTTTTGGCGATATTCGGTAAATAAAATACGTACATCTTCACTCATCTTATTCTTCAATACAGAAACTTCAGAAGTATTATAAGAGGTTAATGGATATGGCGCACTTTTCTTTTCAAGCTCTTTTTTAGACCTATCGTCTAAACGACCACGTTGGTTTAATTCTTTATCTATAATATAAACCTCAGGCGTTGTACCCTCATAGTTTAAATATTTAGAGGTACGCAACGTTGAATACAAACGATTAATATCGTCTTGCGACGCATAGACAAATTGCCAATACTCTAATGGTTTAAACTTCGTTAATTCTTTTCGTAAACGCTCAGCAGAAGCTTTCGCTTCAAAAGGCATTAGTGTAACAATTTGAAAACCTTTAAAACCCGTAAAACTATCGTAAACCAATTCTTTTAAATTAGAGGCTTCTACCACTTGACTTTCTGGATTTTTTCCCAAAAAGTTTAAAACGGTAATCTTATCTTTTAATTGAACTTTACTTTGATTAGCTGAAGGTAAATTGCTAATATCTAACACATCTGTTTTAACAATTTCTAAAGGCATATAATTATGTTGTGCCGGATATAAAAACAGTAAAAAGATGACTGGAAGGAAGAATAATATTCCTAAAACGAGGTTTCGCTTAATCGTTTTCTTTTGCATAGTGCAAAAATAAAAAAGGTGGTTTAAATAAACCACCTTTTTAACTCTATTTTTAGTACTAAAGTACTTATGTTATGTTGACTTAAAAGTCTCTTTTAATAAATCCGCTTTTGTAAACTTCAAAAACATATCCACCTTCTTGTAATAAGATAAAGATAAGGTAGCAAATTAAGAATACACCAGTCCAAACAACGGCTCTTCTTAATGCTGGCGTTTCATCACGCATGTGCATAAAGTCCCAAGTAATATAATAGGCTTTCACTAAAGTTAAGATGATGAAAATCCAGTTTAAACCTTTCATACCTAAAACCTGAGCTTCTAAAGCTTCTGGTTTGTATATACCTAATACAACCTCTACAGCTGTAATGATAGATAAGAAGATTAAAACACCCCAAATTTTTTGAGTATTTGACTTAAATTTTACTAAACCTCTAAAGATGGCTAAATTATGTTCTTGTCCCATGACTTGTTTTGTTTTTATATGATTTCTGCCGTGACAGAAATTAAAATGCTTTATTAACTAATTATACTAAGTAGAAGAATGTGAATACGAATACCCATACTAAATCTACAAAGTGCCAGTAAAGACCAACTTTCTCTACCATTTCGTAATTCTTACGTCTTTCATATGTTCCAATAATAACATTAAAGAAAATGATAATGTTAATTACAACTCCTGAGAATACGTGAAAACCGTGGAAACCAGTAATAAAGAAAAAGAAATCTGCAAATAAAGGCGAACCGTATTCGTTAACTTCTAAGTTAGCACCTTGAACAGCACGTTTACCATTTTTCTTGATAGCCTCTAAAGACGCTTCACGAGATAAAACTGTTTTTTGTCCTTCTTCGTTGATGATTTGAGTTCTAACTAAAACGTTTTTATGAGACTCTAAACCTTTAACAACATCGTTAATTGTGAATTCTGGTAAAGTTCCTTCGGCAGTAAACCAAAGACCGTTTTTACGCTCGTGTTGTACTCTATCTGTTGGCGCTGCTTTAGCAAAATCTGCAATAGCAACACGCTTAAATTTTTGTTCTCCGTCTACATTTACGTACTCACCAAATTGTAAGATGTTACCACCTTTAGTTTGTACAGCACCATAGTCTCCTTTAATAAAAGTTGCCCATTCCCAAGCTTGAGAACCAACAAACACAATACCACCTAACACGGTTAAGAACATATAAATGGCTACTTTTTGTTGCTTTAAATGATGTCCTGCATCTACGGCTAATACCATAGTAACTGAAGACATAATTAATATGAAGGTCATAATTGCCACATAAATCATTGGGAAATTACCATGTACAAAAGGTACGTGTGTAAAAACCTCATCGGCAATTGGCCATTCTTGGATAAATTTGAATCTTGAAAAACCGTAAGCAGCTAAGAATCCTGAAAAAGTTAATGCATCAGAAAGGATGAAAAACCACATCATCATTTTACCGTAACTCGCTTTTAGTGGTTCATTTCCACCAGCCCAAGTTTTTCCTTCTGCGTCTGCAGTTGCAACTGTAGTACTCATAAATTATTAATTAAATCGTGAAATTTTAATAAAGGACAAAAATAATCATTTTATCGTAGTAAAGAAACCCAAAACTGTAATTTTTAGAATAGGTGACTTTAACAAGGCATTAAGACTTTATTAACAAGCTAAATAGCGTGTTTTTTTAAGCCATAAAATATAGGAATAAAAATAGGTAAACCCATAGTATATCAACAAAATGCCAAAATGTAGACGCTAATTCTAAACCTAACATATCTTCGGCTGTATACTTCTGTTTAAAATGATTATAAATAACAACCAATAAGCAAATCAACCCAACTACAACGTGTGCAATATGCACCACAGCAATTAAATAAATGTAAGACATCGTTACATTACTTGTTGGTCCTGTAAAATTATAACCTTGCTGAATAATCTCGGCAAAACCATTAAACTGATTGATAATAAAGTAAATACCTAAGGCAAACGTGACCAACAGTAAGATGGTTGTTAATTGACGGTTACCATTTTTTAGTGCATTTTTAGCTACAAATAAGGTAATACTACTTGCTAGAATCACAAAAATGCTGACTATAAATGCCGTTGGCATAGTAAAGTCCTTAATCCAATCTGGTCTTGTACTACTTACAATAAATGCACTAGTCCAACCTGCAAAAGACATAATTAGTGATGCAATACCAAAGTATAACATCATCTTTTTAGATCTTGCTAATTTTTCTTCTCTTGTTCCTTGGGTTAAATCCATTCTTATCTTATAAATTTATCTACGACGTAAACAATTTGTATTAATGATATATAAATTACGCTGGCTAACATTAATTGTCTTGCTGCGACAACGCTCATTTTCTTAAATAATTGCACCGCGTAATACAGCATAACCAAACCTAATAAAAACACAACTATAGCTGCGATTATACTTAACTTTAATTCGCCAGTAATTCCTAATACTGGAACTATAGACACTAAAATTGTCCAAACTGTGTACATAATAGTTTGCACTGCAGTTCCTTTATCTTGTTTTCCTGTTGGTAGCATAAAAAAGCCACCACGTTTATAATCTTCAAATAGAAACCAACCTATTGCCCAAAAGTGAGGGAATTGCCAAAAGAATTGCAAAGCAAATAAGGCTCCTGGTTCTATACCAAATTCATTGGTTGCTGCAACCCAACCTAACATAAAAGGAATGGCTCCTGGAATAGCACCTACAAAAACAGCCAATGGTGTTTTTGTTTTTAATGGCGTATAAACACAAGTGTATAAAAAAATGGAAATCGCACCAAATAAAGCGGTTTGCTGATTTATATTATATAAAATTACTAAACCTAAAATGGTAAAAACTACCGCAATTACAAAGGCTGTTTTAACCGACATACGACCAGAAGGCACTGGACGATTT
>DAISIZ010000097.1:0-8657 GCA_036821745.1 Aurantibacter sp.
TTTCTTAATGGAAATCGGTTTTTTTTTTATACCTAAAATTTAAGTCTCTAAATTTTAGACTTTACAGAACGTTTCTCTTTACTACTGGCAATAAAATAAACACCCGTTAATAAAACAACAGCTGCAATAAGTGATTGCTGTGTTAAGGTTTCATCTAAAACCAACCAACCTAAAATCATTGCAATAACAGGATTCACATAAGCCGAAGACGCAACCTTATCTGTTGATACGTTTTTAAGTAAATAATTAAATGCTGTAAAAGCAACAATACCTCCAAACACAATTAAAAACAATAAAGACCATTGCACAGGTCTACTCCATTCTAAAGGCGAAACCCAAGTTTCACCAAAACAAAAGCTACATAAGACTAATATGATACTTGCACTTAACATTTGATAACCTGTAGACACAAAGAAGTTTTTAGGCAAATTTGCTTTAGAAACAAAAATACTCCCGTAACTCCAACTAAATACACAAGTGATAATCATAAAAACACCTAAAACAGTTCCTTCTTTAGCTATAATACTATTTTGTGATACCAATAAGTACATCCCTATTAAACCTAATACAATTCCTATAACCGATTTAGTCTTCACTTTTTTGTTATCCACAATACGCATTAAAATTAGCACAGCTAACGGTTGTGTTGAAGCTAATAACGCAGCAAAACCACTATCTAAATAGTTTAGAGCCCAAACAAACACACCATTACCATACACTAAGAATAAAAAACCTGCTATGGTAGAATTTATAAGTTGTGCTTTAGTAATATGTAAGGGCATTTTTAAAAGCTTAGCAATCCCCATAATTAACAAACCAGCCAAACTAAAACGAACCGCTGCTAAATACAATGCAGGAATTTCTGTTACTGCTATTTTGTTAAACAAATAGGTAGAACCCCAAATGACATAAATAGCAAAAAAGGCTAAAATGATTAAAAGTTTAGATGATGATGCTTTCATAGACAACACTATTTTATATGCTTTAATAGTAAAAAGTGCAAAGAAAACTATAAGTTCTTATTTAGTCATCAATTTTCATAAATATAAGTTAAAACGAGTTTTTTAGCAGATAAAACTCATCTTTTCCGCCTTAAATATTGGTTTATTTAAAATTAAAACTTAACTTTAGAATAGTCTTAAATAGCAACCAATTTATAGGACTAAAATGACAAATTTGTAATAGCTACAATTATTAGACATTTATTATTTTAAATCTATACAATCCCCGCTTTTATCGACGACTTTAAAAAAGTTTTAAAGTAACCACAACAACCTAAAACATTTAAGTATGGATGTAAATTTCGAGTACAACAACGTAAAAGCAAGCAACGATTTAGAAGAATTCTGTTCTGATAAACTAAATAAAATAGCCGATAAATATGAATTTATAGTAAGAGCTGAGGTATTTTTTAAATTAGAAAATACACCAACGAATGCTACTGGTAAAATTTCTGAAATTAAATTAAGCGTGCCTGGTTCTAACCTATTTGCAGAATCAAGTAAAGAAAACTTTAAAATGAGTTTTGCCGACGCTATTGATAAAGTAAAACGTCAATTAGAAAAACGTAAAGACAAAATGCACGCACACCATTAAGAACGTGCTAATTCAAATAAAAAAACGCTTTAAACATAATTTAAAGCGTTTTTTGTGTTTTATACTGTAATAGGTTTCATTGTGATTCCTAATTTCGATTCTATTTCATTTAGTTTTTGTCGTTCATTATCTAAAATTAACGCTATAGAAGCACCTTTTTTACCAGCTCTTGCTGTTCTTCCACTTCTGTGTGTGAAATACTCTAAGTGTTCTGGTAATTGGTAATGAATCACAAATCCTAAGTCGCTAACATCAATACCTCTTGCACTTACATCTGTAGACACTAAATATTGTAATGATGTATTTTTAAAGGCACGCATTACTTTATCTCTATCGCGTTGTTGCATATCACCTTCTAAAGCACCAACATTAAAACCTTCATCTTGTAGTTCTTGTGTTAGGCTTTGAGTACCAGCTTTTGTTCTGCAAAAAATAATACCACGTTCTTCTGTACGTTGCTCCAATAAAGCCACTAAAGTATCAACTTTAGCTTTTAAATTTGTTTGAACATAAAAATGAGAGATATTCTCATTTAAAATATTGCTTTTATCTATTTGTAATTTAACCGCATTAGGCTTAATGTAACGATCTACAATCACCTTTAAGGCTTGTGGCATTGTTGCCGAGAATAACCACGTACGTTTATTCTTAGGTGTTGTGCTTAAAATGGTAGTTAAATCATTTTTAAAACCCATACTTAGCATTTCATCAGCTTCATCAAACACAACGGTTTGAATACTTTTAAGGCTAATAGCTTCACGATTTATTAAATCGACTAAACGTCCTGGCGTAGCCACAACAATATGAGTTGGACGAGCTAAATTTTTAAGTTGAATGTCTATTTTTTCTCCACCGTAAACGCCTTCAACAAAAATCTTATGACTATTATACTTTGTAAACTTAAACAGTTGCTTTTTTATTTGTTGAACCAATTCTCTTGTTGGGGCCAAAATTAAAACTTGAACCGCATTTAATTCAGGATTTATTTTATGTAAAACTGGTAAACCAAAAGCAGCCGTTTTTCCTGTTCCTGTTTGTGCTAAACCAACTAAATCGGTATTAGAACCTAACAATACCGGAATGGCTTGAGCCTGAATATCAGTAGGTGTTTTAATTCCTAACTCTTTTAAAGATTTTACATATGGTGGTTGTAGGCCTAAATCTTTAAATGTGCTCATAGCGTTTTAGTTTTATTTAATTTATTAATGTTGGCATTCTACTAATTACTGTAGACTGATGACTGACTACTTAATAGCTTATTCTTCTGGTGGAAAACCGTTAATTTCTTCAAAAACACGATCAAAATTAGTACGTAAATACGCATTTAATTTCTTCTTATAATCATTTTTTAACCAATCCACAAAATTGTAGGTACTTTTACTAATACATTTGGTGTAACGTCCAATTCTGTAGTTAATATCTTCCTTTAATAACTTCGCTAATGCCAAAGCATCCCAAAGATCTTCACTATTTTCAACACAAATCTTACCGTGCTGTGCGATAGAACGTTCTAAAACCACTTTACTCGACTCACCATTTCTTACCGAACTAATGTAAGTCTTGTTTATATCGAAATACACTTCTTCAGACTTGGCAAATTCTTGACGCAAGTCTTCTGGCATTTCGTACTTAAAGTTCGTTTCAATGTCTTCATCACTTAAAATACCATCTAAATAGTAGTTTGGCGATCTAAAAATACGTTGCCAATCTAAATCACTTCCCCAAGGACCAAAACGATGTAAGTTGTTACCTAAATCAATAACAACAAATTTGTTCTTCTTCTTTAAAATACGGGAACCACGACCAATCATTTGGTAGTAAAGCGTTAAAGATTTTGTAGCACGGTTTAACATAATACAATCTACCGTTGGCTCATCGAAACCAGTTGTTAAAATACTTACCGATGTTAAAATAGCATCTGGCGTTTCTTTAAACCACTGTAAAATATCTTTACGCTCCTTTTTGGTATTGTTATTATCTAAGTGTGCAACAGGATAACCTGCGGCGCGAAATGTATCATACACGTGTAAAGACGTGTTAATACCATTATTAAATATAAGTGTTTTCTTCCCTTTTGCACGTTCTTCGTAAGCCTGAATAAGCTTCGTTAACATATCGGTATTGGTATATAAATCTTCCGAAGATTTTACCGTATAATCACCATTAGCGCCTACAACTAACGACGTTAACCCAACATTGTAAGAATAAATCTCACTACGTGCTAAGAATTCGTTTTCTATTAAAGATTGAATAGTTTCACCAACAATAAGTTCGTTGTAATTATCCTTCATTGGAAGGTTAATATTACTACTTAAAGGTGTTGCGGTAACCCCTAAAATAAAGGTATTATCAAAAAACTTAAATAGTTTTGTGAATGAATTGTAATGCGCCTCATCAATAATTACTAAACCAATATCAGAAATATCAAGTTTGTCATCATTTAAACGGTTATTAAGCGTTTCTACCATTGCTACGAAGCAATTGTAGTCACCTTGATCAGATAAATCAGCTTTAGAATCTACAATTTTGTTAGTTACACCAAACTCATCTAACATTCTTGAAGTTTGCTTACAAAGCTCAATACGGTGTGTCATTATTAACACACGTTTTTGGTGTGTTCTTAAGTATTGACGGACAATTTCAGAGAAAATTACTGTTTTTCCTCCACCAGTTGGTAGCTGATATAATAAATGATAATCATCTGGAGCATCGTCGAAACACTTGAAAATTTTATCAATAGCACCTTTTTGGTAGCTATATAAACTTTTCCCTTCGGTTCTTTCTTGTAAATCTATGGTTTTGACTGACATCAAAGTAAGTTTTTTCAATTTTTAAGATGTGCAAAAATACAATGTTTTTAAGGGTTATAACGAGTAAAATTTAAAAAATTTAAGGAATCATTTTTTTTACTTAGTTTAGCGTATGCTTGAAGACGATTTACAAACTCAATTTAATGGCTTTTACCATACGCCGCATTTATTTAAAAATCCTGTAAATGGGCTTCAACCGCTACTTACACAAGCAACAAAGACGCCTGTTTTCAATTTAGAACCTATTAAAAATTTACGTTTAGGTCAACGTGTAGAACGTTTTGTATCTCAGGAACTTCAACTAAATAAAGACATTAAAGTTTTAGCCGAAAACTGCCAAATTCAAAACGAAAAAATTACCATTGGTGAATTAGACGGTTTGTATTTAATTGATGGAAAACCGACTCATATTGAAATTCAATTTAAATATTATTTATATGACGAATCACTTGGAGCGACTGAAATTGAGCGTTGTATAGGTCCGATGCGTCGAGATAGTTTGCCCGAAAAATTAAGTAAACTTAAAGACAAGCAACTACCATTATTATATAAAGACGAAACGAAACCGTTACTAAAAAAAACTGGTTTTTCTGCGGAAGAATTCACACAATGTATTTATTTTAAAGCACAGATTTTTAAACCATTAAATAACAATAGTTCATTTAAAACTTTAAATGATAATTGCGTTTACGGATTCTACTTTAATTACAATAAACTACCCGAATTTAAAGATTGCAAATTCTATAAACCTAAAAAAGTAGATTGGTTAGCTAACCTAAGCACTAACTGCAATTGGCAAACCTACGGTGCTATTTTACCGCAGTTAAAACAATATGAAAGCGAAAAATACGCTCCACTACTCTGGTTAAAATATCCAAATGGAGAACTCACAAAATGTTTTGTAGTTCCTTGGTAATTTTGATGGTTTTTGGCTTTTAATAAATACATTTGTAAGCCTTATAAATAACAATGACATTTACCGACACCAATCTTCACGAATCTTTAAAAACCTATTTTGGTTATGACGCATTCCGTGGACAACAAAAAGACATTATCACCAACGTTTTAAATAAAAAAGACACCTTAGTGATCATGCCAACTGGTGGCGGAAAATCGGTTTGTTTTCAAGTACCTGCAACGCTTTTTGAAGGATTAACCTTAGTTATTTCGCCATTAATTGCATTGATGAAAGACCAAGTCGATGGTTTAAATGCAAATGGTATAAAAGCCTCTTTTTACAACAGTAGCCAAGCGCCTGAAGAACAACAACATATTATTGAACAGGTTTTAAATAAAGAATTAAAACTCCTTTATGTAGCGCCAGAAAGCTTAGCTGGTTTAGAAAATATCTTTAACGAAACTTACATTAATTGCATCGCTATTGATGAAGCGCATTGTATTTCCAGTTGGGGACACGATTTTAGACCAAGTTACCAGCAATTAGGCTTTTTAAAGAAGCAATTACCCAATACACCTGTTATTGCTTTAACCGCAACTGCCGACAAAGCAACACGTCAAGATATTTTAGAGCAATTAAACATTACGCACGCAGATCAGTTTATTTCATCTTTTGACAGAAGTAATATCTCATTAGAAGTTCGTCCTGCCGATGGTCGTGCCAAACAAATTGTTAGTTTTATAAAAAAGCATTCTGGACAATCTGGAATCGTGTATTGCTTAAGCCGAAAAAACACAGAACAAATCGCTAAAAAACTGAATGAGAACGGTATAAATAGTGATGCTTACCACGCAGGTTTAAGCTTCGAAGATCGTTCTCGTGTTCAGGAAGATTTCATTTTTGATAAAACCCAAGTGGTTTGTGCAACCGTTGCCTTTGGAATGGGAATTGACAAATCCAATGTACGTTGGGTTATTCATCATAATATGCCAAAAAACATTGAAGGCTACTATCAAGAAATTGGTCGTGGTGGACGCGATGGTTTAGAGGCAAAAGCACTACTCTTTCATAGTTATGCTGATGTGATTCAGTTACGAAAATTCGCTCAAGGTGCCAGTAATGAAGACGTGCAAATTGCTAAGTTAGACCGTATGAAACAGTTTAGCGAAGCAACTACTTGCCGTAGAAAAATTCTGCTAAGTTATTTTGGAGAAATTTTAGAGGACAATTGCGGTAATTGCGATGTTTGTAAGAATCCGCCAAAGTTTTTAAATGGTACTGTGGTTGCCCAAAAAGTACTATCTACCATTTACCGCATTAACCAAACCGAAGCTATTGGTACGATTATAGACATTTTACGTGGCGCCAACAACGCCAATATTCACGATAAAAAACTAAATACAGTAAAAACTTACGGTATTGGTCGTGAAACCTCTTGGAATGATTGGCAACATTATATTATTCAACTGATTAATCAAGGCGTTTGTGAGATTGCTTTTCACAAAAACAACGCATTACAATTAACAGAATTATCACAAAAGGTGTTATTTAATGACTTTAAAGTGTTTTTAACCAAACCAGTTGCTTACAAAGAAAAAGTAGCCACGGTTAACGGCGCATTAAGCGCTAAACCAAAACGCAAAAGCACCGCTACTAACAGCTTATTTGAACGCTTACGCAAGCTTCGCTATAAAATATCTTTAGAAGAAAACATACCTGCTTACCTTATTTTTAATGATGCGACATTAAAAGACATGGAACAATTAAGACCAATGAGCGAAAGCGAATTCTTAACCATATCTGGTGTAGGACAACGTAAATTAGAAGTTTATGGTGATGAATTTATAGCCGAAATCCTTGATTTTGTTGGCAGTAAAGTAAAAAAGCCTAAAAAAAGCGAAACGCATTTAGTGACTTACAAACTTCATAAACAAGGCTTAAGTATTGACGAAATTAGCGAGCAACGCCAATTAAAATCGCCAACCATATATTCGCATATTGCAAAGCTTTATAGCGACGGTAAAGACATTAATATCTACGATTTCATCACAAAAGCCGATGTCGAAGCCATTCATCAAGCTAAAATAGAATTAAGCGACTCCAGTAGCTTAAAAGAATACTACGAGTTTTATAACGAACAAATGGATTACTTTAAAATCCGCTTAGCCTTAAGTGTGATTGAAAAAGAAAAGTTATAACAAGTAAAAAGCCTCAAAACATACGTTTTGAGGCTTTTTTTATCATTTTAAAGCGAAACAACTTAGTTTTTATCTGTTTTACGTCTTGAACGTTCCGTCATTAATAAACTTAATTCGCGTCCCGTTTGTCCAGCAACACTGGTATTTTCTTGTGCACGTCTTATTAAGTAAGGCATCACATCTTTTACAGGTCCAAAAGGCAAGTATTTAGAAATATTAAACCCTAAATCTGCCATATTAAAACTAATATGATCACTCATTCCAAATAACTGACCAAACCAAACACGTTGATCATCTCTAGCAACACCAGCTTTAGCCATCATCTCCATAGCCATATAGTTACTTTCCTCATTATGAGATCCTATATACACTGAAATATCCTCTAAATTATTTAAGATATACGTCATTGCAGAGTTAAAACTATCATCGGTCGCTTGTTTGGTTTCACAAATTGGCGATTTGTAACCCATATCTTCAGCACGCTGACGTTCTTTCTCCATATATGCACCACGAACAATTTTAAAACCAAGCTTAAAACCACCTTGCTTTGCACGTGCGTGAATTTCTTTTAAATAATCTACTCTATCCCAACGGTAGGTTTGTAATGTGTTATAAATAAGCGGTTTTTGCTTGTTGTATTTACGCATCATATCTTCAGCTAAATCATCGGCACCATCTTGCATCCAAGTTTCTTCGCCATCAATTAAAACAACCACATCACGCTCGCTTGCTAACTTACAAACTGCATCATAACGCGCTACAATTCTTGTCCACTCTTGCTTTTCTTCTTCAGTTAAAGCCTTCTTCTCTCCTATTTTTTGAAATAAAGCAAAACGACCAAAACCTGTTGGTTTAAAAACTACGATTGGCATCGCTTCTTTTTCATCGGCAAAACGAACAATATCTAAAATCTTATCTCTGGCCGAGTCAAAATCAACTTCACTTTCTTTCCCTTCAACTGAATAATCTAAAACTGAACACACTTTTTTAGTGTACATCTTATCAATAGTAGGAATACAATCCTCTTCATTGACACCACCACAAAAGTGATTAAAAACCGTTTTTCTAATTAAACCTTTCAAAGGTAAATTTAGGTTTAACGCCACATTAGTTAGCGAAGAACCCACCGAAACTAACGATTGATAAGACAACATT
>DAISIZ010000098.1:0-4328 GCA_036821745.1 Aurantibacter sp.
GATTATTATGTGCCACAAAAAAGAGAGCGTATTATTTTTATTGCTAATCGAATTAAAAAGAAAAACTTTCACCCTTCACCTCTATTAGAAGAAGGTTCTTACATTACCACCAAAGAAGCTATTGAAGATTTAATAAAAGTTAAAGACAATAAAGAGATTAATCACATTAGAACAAAGCACGGAGACGATATGAAAAAAAGACTTGCTGCAGTTCCTGAAGGAAAAAGTCTTTACGATAATTATTCGGACTCATGGAAAAAATGTCCTTGGAACGAAGCAAGTTGTACCATTAAAGAAAATCACGGTGGTGTAAATATTCATCCAATTGAACCACGTGTCATTACAGTTAGAGAAATGGCAAGACTGCAATCTTTCCCGGATGACTTTATTTTTAAAGGCGCCAAAGGCAAACAAATGGTACAAATAGGAAATGCTGTACCGCCTTTAATGGCAAAAGCTATAGCACTGGGAATACAAAAAACTATTAATGAGAAATAGTCGCATTTGTAAACTTCAAAAAACACTCACAAAATTATTTATAAAAAAAGAGCACAAATTATGCTCTTTTTTTATGTTTCTAATTAGAATATAAAATTGATTTTATTTTCTAATTTGGATTATTATAATTCTCTAAAGCTTCAATAAAGTATTTTGGCGCTCTTGTAGGTCGTTTATTTTCCATATTTATAAAGACCAATTCTGTAGTGGCATTGACTAACAAATCGTTAGCTTCATTATAGATTTCATAATCAAATTCTAAACGCACATTAGGCAATTTTCTCATAATGGTTTTAATGGTTAAAACGTCATCATAAAGCGCAGAATTTTTGTATCTTAAGTTTATGTGAGTAATAGGTAAACCAATTCCAGATTGCTCCATTTCTTTATACGATATTCCCATTTCACGTAACCAAGTGGTTCTTGCTTCTTCTAGGAATATCGGGTAATTACCGTGGTGCACTACACCCATTTGGTCAGTTTCGGCATAACGGACACGTAGTTTAGATTCGTGAAATTTATACATAAAAATAGTCGTAAAAAGTTTTTATTATTTCTTCAAGCTAACATGGGGAAAAAAAACTAAATATTCAATACCTAATCGTTTTTTTTTTAAGTTATTTGTTCACATATTTGTCGAATACAAAAACTAGAAGTATTTCTCCTCGTTTTCAACAATCAACTAACTAATAATACACTTTAATTAATATGGCTAACACTGCGCAATCGGTATGGGGTAATTGTCTTCTTTTTATAAAAGATAATATACAACCTCAAGCATATAAAACTTGGTTTGAACCTATCGTTGCCGTAAAATTAGCTGATAAAGCTTTAAGTATTCAGGTACCTAGTAAATTCTTCTACGAATGGTTAGAAGAACACTATGTAAAAATCTTAAAAGTAGCTTTACAAAAAGAGTTAGGCGATACTGCAAAGTTGGTTTACATTATTAAAATGGAAAACACTTACGGTAACAAACAACCTTTTACTGTAACTGAACCAAGTAGCGGTGCACGTAACATAAAGCGTCAAGAAGTTGATAGACCTTTTACTAATAAAAGTAAAGAGTTTAAAAACCCGTTTGCTTATCCAGGTATTAATAAAGTTAAAATTGAATCGCAATTAAATCCTAATTACAATTTTGATAACTTCTTAGAAGGTGACTCTAACCGTTTAGCCAGAAATGCTGGTTTAGCTGTTTCGGCAAAACCAGGAGGCACATCATTTAACCCATTATTAGTTTTTGGAGGAGTTGGTTTAGGAAAAACACACTTAGCACATGCTATTGGTGTTAACATAAAAGACAAATATCCTGAAAAGACGGTTTTATACATTTCTGCTGAAAAATTTCAACAGCAATATGTAGAATCGGTACGTAACAATAACCGTAACGACTTTATTCACTTTTACCAAGTGATTGATGTATTAATTATTGATGATGTTCAGTTCTTATCTGGAAAATCTGGAACGCAAGATGTGTTCTTCCATATATTTAATCACTTACACCAAAACGGAAAGCAAGTTATTTTAACGAGTGACAAAGCACCAGTTGATATGCAAGATATTGAGCAACGCTTATTATCTCGTTTTAAATGGGGACTTTCAGCCGAGTTACAAACACCTGACTTTGAAACACGTATTGGTATCTTAAAAAATAAACTATACCGTGATGGTGTAGAAATGGACGAAGATGTGATTAACTACATTGCTAAAAACATTAAGTCTAACGTACGTGAATTAGAAGGTGCTATTATTTCATTAATTGCACAATCGTCTTTCAACAAAAAAGAAGTTACGGTTGAGTTAGCCGCGCAAATTGTAGAGAAATTTGTTAAAAACACGAAACGTGAAGTTTCAATAGATTATATCCAAAAAATTGTATCGGATTACTTCCAAATGGATGTAGATACTTTACAGTCTAAAACACGTAAACGCCACATTGTACAAGCAAGACAATTGGCGATGTTTTTCTCTAAGAAATTAACTAAAGCTTCTTTAGCAAGTATTGGTTCTCAAATTGGAAAACGTGATCACGCCACAGTATTACACGCTTGTAAAACCGTAGACAACTTATCTTCTACCGATAAGCAGTTTAAAAAATACGTGGAGGATTTAACTAAAAAACTATCTGTATAAATACACTTTAGAATGACTAAAATACTAATGGTGTGCTTAGGTAATATTTGTCGCTCTCCATTGGCAGAAGGCATTTTAGCATCTAAATTACCACAAGATTCATTTGTTGTTGATTCGGCTGGTACCAGCGATTATCATAAAGATCAATTTCCCGATAATAGATCGGTAAATATTGCACGTCATAATGATATTGATATTTGCCAACAAACTTCAAGACACTTTACAAAGCAAGATTTTAAGGATTTTGACCATATATATGCAATGGATCAATCTAATCTTAAAAATATTTTAGAATTAGCTGAAACAGATTCGGACCATAATAAAGTCTCATTAATTTTAAATGAAAGCTTTCCTAACTCCAATAAAGAAGTTCCAGATCCATATTACGATAGTGATAAAGGTTTTGAAACCGTTTTTAATATGCTAGAAGAAGCTTGCCAAGTGATAGCAAAACGTTTATTAGACTAATTAACCATGAGCGAAAAAGGAAAACTTTACTTAATACCAACTACTTTAGGAGACAGCGATCCTTTTAAAGTTTTACCCGCAACTATAAAAGATGTCATTGCCAACGTAAATACGTTTATTGTTGAAAATGAAAAAACAGCGCGTAAACACATCAAACAAATTGATGCGACTAAACAGCAGAAAAGTTTAAAATTATTACCACTTAATAAATTTACCGATCCACAAGATTTATTGTCTTATTTAGACGATTGTGATTCAGGGAAAGATATTGGTATTTTATCTGAAGCTGGTTGCCCTGGTATTGCCGATCCTGGTGCAGATATTGTAAAATTAGCTCACGAAAAAAACATACAAGTGATTCCTTTAGTTGGACCTTCTTCTATCCTACTCACTATGATGGCGTCTGGAATGAACGGACAAAGCTTTGCATTTAATGGCTACTTACCTATTGATAAAGGGGAACGTAAAAGTGAATTAAAGCGCTTAGAACGTATTAGTCATTATTACAACCAATCACAAAGTTTTATTGAAACACCTTACAGAAACAATAAGCTTTTAGAGGATTTATGTAGCATATTAAATGATAACACTGAAGTGTGTGTAGCGTGTGATGTGACTTTACCAACCGAGTACATTAAAACATTACCCGTAAAAGCTTGGAAACGCACTAAAGTAGACTTACATAAAAGACCAACGATGTTTGTCTTACACAAACCTGCTTTTTAATTATAGTTAAGATTTGAAGATTATAAAAACCCTTTTAAATGTATTCATACTATTAATTTGTGTAATTTCATATTCACAAATTAGTATTCAAGGATATGTAAAATCTTCGGTCACTAATTTAAAACCTATTTCAAGTGTATACATTGAAATTTTAAATAGTAAAAAAACTGTTATTGACAGAACAGTAATACTTGACAGTAATAGGTTCTTCAAAATAAAAAGCCTTAAAGCGAATAAACTTTACGAGATAAAAGTATCTGCTCCTGGATACAAGAATCAAATTTTTAAAGTAAAATCGAATAAAGGTGAAACTACAACTACTTTAACTTTAAATGTAAATTGTAAGTCTTATAGCAAAGAACAAGCTAATATAGATTGGAAAAACAATACGCCAAAGCTACTTCTAGTTGGTTCTATCGCACCAATAGCAAATTCAAAAGCTGACTTAAAATTTGAAAATAAATTTAGAATCAAATATTATGATTTTGGTTGTGATGCAG
>DAISIZ010000098.1:4338-8448 GCA_036821745.1 Aurantibacter sp.
GTGATGCAGTAGCTGAAGAATGTATTAAAATATATAACGAACGCATAATTGAATTAATGGATATCAATTATGGGATGAAATGGCGTAGAAAAGTTCGTAAAGATGTTAAATACTTAAATTTATAATTCACCGATAAAATTATATCACGTAATTCAATATCATGATATAATGACAAATAGCGCCTGCTAAAACAAATAAATGCCATATCACATGATTGTATGGTATTTTCTCAATGGCATAAAACACAATACCAACAGTATAGAAAAAGCCTCCAGCAAACAACCATAATATGCCATTATAATCGGTTACTGCTTCTAAAGCGGTATAATCTAAAACTATAAGCCAACCAATTACTAAATATAGTAAGGTTGAAAAAATTTCAAAACGACCTGTAAAAAACAGTTTCATTACTATCCCTAAGATGGCAATCGTCCATACAGCAATTAATAACGAAACACCTTTACTTTCTAATAAACTAATAAGTAGGACAGGTGTATACGTTCCGGCAATTAGCAAATAAATACTTATATGATCTAAAACTCTAAATTTGTGTTTTAATTCAGGTTGTCTTACCCAATGGTATAAAGCAGAAGCAGTAAATAAAACAATAATAGATAAACCGTAAATGATTAAGCCAATTTGACTGTAATCGGTTTTATGGGAATTATAATAAAGTAATAAAAATAAGCCTACACAACCCAAAACAGAACCTATGGCGTGAGTAACTGTGTTTAATTGTTCTTCTAAAATAGATTGCTGACGCATAATTATTTTTTAGACCATTTTTTACGAGCATCAAAATAATTGAAGTTTAAAGCCGTTCTTAAACCTTCAATATCCGTTTGCTGAAGATTGCGTAACAAAATATCTTCAATTAAATAGTCTTCCTCTACTTCTAAAGGATTGTACTCTTTTTTTAAGGAAATATCAAATAAGTTAGCGGTAGTATTAAACCAGAAGGCGCGCCAACCATTTCTCAAATTTTTAATTAAATCAAAAGTTGTTGTTCCAGTTTGTCTATGGATTAGTTTCACTAAAATTTGACCTTCAGTACGCGTCAATTTCTTTAATTCTTCTGAAAATTCACCTTCGATATACTTTTGTACCTTTTTAGCATAAGCTTTTTTGGTACTTTTCTTTTTAATCAACTTCAAACGTTCGTTTAAGGTTTCTAAACGTTCTCCTGCAATTTTTGCATAAGGAAAGACTTTTAAAGTTTTTCGCCTTAAAATTAAATAGCGTTTGTTATCCCACACATTCTTAAATTTTAAACGTGGTAAAACTAATACTTCATCTAACTTAATTTGATTTTTTGAAATAGAATCACCTTCTACAATAATGTAAGTTTCTCCTTCAGTTTCAAAACCATTAGTGTCTTCTTCTTGTGAAAACAAAAAGAATGGTAGTGTTAAAAAAAGAGTTAAAAAAGTTTTCATATTCATTAATAAACTAAAAATATTCCAAAGTGATATTTATTGTTTCAAAATTAATAATTAAAGCAGCGCGACCTATTAAATAAACGCTAATATTCTTATTTTAGTAGAAAATTATTTCAAAATGGCAAAAAAGAGCATACTAAACAAAAAGTCTATTGACTTTTTAGAAACATATTTAAATAACGCAGCACCTACAGGTTACGAATGGGACGGACAAAAAATTTGGATGGACTATTTAAAACCTTATGTAGATGACTTTATTACAGACACTTACGGAACTGCAGTTGGTGTTATTAACCCAAAAGCAAAATACAAAGTTGTTATTGAAGGTCATGCCGATGAAATTTCATGGTATGTAAACTTTATTAGCAAAGATGGACAAATTTACGTGACACGTAATGGTGGTAGTGATCACCAAATTGCACCAAGTAAAATTGTAAATATTCATACTAAAAACGGTATTGTAAAAGGTGTTTTTGGATGGCCAGCAATCCACACACGTAACCGTGCTAATGAAAAAGCACCAAAACCAGACAATATTTCTATAGATGTTGGTTGTAACTCTAAAGAAGATGTTGAAAAATTAGGCATCCATATTGGTTGTGTGATTACTTACCCAGATGAATTTCACATTTTAAATGGTGACAAATTTGTTTGTCGTGCATTAGACAACAGAATGGGTGGATTTATGATTGCTGAAGTAGCGCGATTATTAAAAGAGAACAAAAAGAAATTACCATTTGGACTTTACATTACCAATTCTGTACAAGAAGAAATTGGTTTACGTGGTGCCGAAATGATTACGCATACCATTAAACCAAATGTTGCTATTGTTACCGATGTAACACACGATACAACAACACCAATGATTGATCAAAAAATTCAAGGTGAAGCAGAAATTGGTAAAGGTCCGGTTATTGCTTATGCGCCTGCTGTTCAACAAAAATTACGTGATTTAATTACCGATACTGCCGATGCAAAGGAAATTCCTTTTCAACGTGCCGCTTTATCACGTGCTACTGGAACTGACACTGATGCCTTTGCTTACAGTAATGGTGGTGTTGCTAGTGCATTAATCTCGTTACCACTACGTTACATGCATACGACTGTAGAAATGGTTCATAGAGATGATGTTGAAAACGTGATTAAATTAATTTACGAAAGTTTACTAAAAATTGAAGATGGCGAAACTTTTAGCTATTTCAAATAAGAATTAATACAAAACTATAAAGCGTCTATAGGAAACTCTAGGCGCTTTTTTATTATGCAAAACGAACTTATAGACATAGTCACAAAAACAGGTGAACCAACTGGTGAAATAGCTTTAAAAAGCGACATTCATAAACTAGGTCATTATCACAATACGGCTCATATATGGTTATATACAACAGATGGTCATATTTTACTACAACAACGCGCTAAAACCAAATTAATTTATCCTCTATTATGGGATGTTTCGGTTGCAGGACATATTGATGCTGGAGAAACCATAACACAAGGTGCTTTACGTGAAATGAAAGAAGAAATTGGTTTAATTTTAGATAAAGAAAGCCTGACAAAAATTGGAGTTTTTGAGTGTTTTAAAGATTATGAGAATGGCTTTATTGATAATGAATTTCATCATACTTTTGTAGCAGAATTAACGGTAACATTAGATAAACTTAGACTACAAACCGAAGAAATTGAAGCCCTAAAATTAGTATCTATTACCGAATTTGAAACATTAATAGAAAACAGCGAACATAACGGATATTTTGTAGCAACAAATAAAGCCTATTATTTAAACGTTTTACAAACTATTAAACACCACATTAACTAAATGGCATTACTCGTTATATCGGCATTATTACCCGTTTTATTAGTTATACTATATATTAATTACAGTGATAAATACGATAAAGAACCTACTAAATTATTAGTTATTTCGTTTTTATTAGGCGCTATAGTTAGTGTTATTTTAGCCTTAATAATGTATGATGGTTTTGATATTATTTTACCATTAAAAAATGACTTTAGCATACTACAACAAATTATAAAAGCCTTTGCTGTTGTTGCATTTACTGAAGAATTCTGTAAATATATTATAGTACGTTACTATGCACAGCCTAAAAAAGCTTTCAATGAAAAATTTGACGGGATTGTATATTCAGTAATGGTTTCTATGGGGTTTGCCGCCACCGAAAATATAATTTACGTCTTTCAAGGCGGATTTGAAGTTGCTTTTTTAAGAGCCATAACCGCAGTTCCCGCGCACGCAACTTTTGGAATATTAATGGGCTTTTTTATGGGGAAAGCAAAATTTAGTAAAAATAAATTTCTACTTAATATTAGTGGTTTAGCTTTAGCTATATTATTCCACGGATTATACGATGTGTTTCTCTTTCTAGATTTCATTCCGGGAATTGCTGCTGGTGCTTTTGCTTCATTAATAATTGGACTGGTCTTATCAAAAAAAGCGATTAAATCACATCAAGAGAAATCACGATTTAAAGTTTAAGTATACTCAAAAAAAGAAATTTTTATTTGTTAATACTTAATAGATTTATGGAAAACAAGATTTAAATAAGAATATTAAAATAACTATCAAAAATATATAAATCGATTCTCAGTAGCATATTTCCAAAAAAAAAAGCAAAAATGTAATGGATATAAAAAAGCATATATTATTATAAGA
>DAISIZ010000099.1:0-2104 GCA_036821745.1 Aurantibacter sp.
TTATGCCGATGATGCTTTTCGTATTCACTTTTTTGGAGATGAAATTGAATTGATTGAACAATTTAACGTGCAAAGCAATGAAATTTTAGAAGAATACGACCGCTTGAATATCTATCCGGCAAATATGTTTGTAACATCACCAGACATTTTACAAGGCGCTATAAAAAGTATTCAAGATGATTTAGTATCGCAACACGATTACTTTAAAGATATAGGTAAACACCTTGAAGCAAAGCGCTTAAAAGAACGTACCGAATTTGATTTAGAAATGATTCGTGAATTAGGGTATTGTTCAGGAATTGAAAACTACTCGCGTTATTTAGATGGCAGACAACCTGGCACAAGACCTTTCTGTTTATTGGATTATTTTCCAGACGATTATTTAATGGTCGTCGATGAAAGTCACGTGACCGTTTCGCAAGTTCATGCCATGTATGGTGGCGATTATAGTCGTAAAGTAAATTTAGTAGATTATGGTTTCCGCTTACCTGCCGCAATGGATAACCGCCCTTTAAAGTTTGAAGAGTTTGAAGCTTTACAAAATCAAGTGATTCATGTATCGGCAACGCCAGCAGATTATGAGCTTGAAAAAACTGGAGGTGTTTATGTAGAGCAAGTGATTCGCCCAACAGGTTTATTAGATCCTATTATTGAAATTAGACCTAGTTTAAATCAGATTGATGATTTAATAGAGGAAATCCAACAACGTATTGAATTAGACGAACGTACTTTAGTAACAACGCTTACCAAACGTATGGCTGAAGAATTGACTAAATATTTAAGCCGAATTAATATTCGTGTGAATTATATACACAGTGATGTTGACACTTTAGAACGTGTGCAAATTATGCAAGACTTACGTAAAGGTATTTACGATGTTTTAGTTGGTGTTAACTTACTACGTGAAGGTTTAGATTTACCCGAAGTCTCTTTAGTAGCGATTTTAGATGCCGATAAAGAAGGTTTTTTACGTTCTACAAGATCATTAACCCAAACCGTTGGTAGAGCTGCCAGAAACTTAAATGGTAAAGCCATTATGTATGCCGATAAAATCACAAAAAGCATGCAAAAAACCATGGACGAAACTGAATACAGACGTACTAAACAAATCAATTATAACACAAAACACAATGTCGTTCCAAAAGCTTTAAATAAAAGCTTAGACAGTGTTTTATCGAAGAATTCAGTAAGTACTGGTCATTATGAATTAGAAGCTTTAAAAGCTGCCGAACCTGAAAGCGAGTACCTAACCAAACCTGAATTAGAAAAGAATATACGCGAAAACCGTAAACTAATGGAAAAAGCGGCCAAAGAACTTGACTTTATGCTTGCTGCACAGTTACGAGATAAAATTAAAGTATATCAGGAAAAATTAGAAGAACTTAAGTAGTTTATTAGTGTATAGTCTGTAGAGGTTAGACTTTAGTGGGACACGGATTTCACTAATTAACACGAATACTTTGTTATTACTATACAAGTAAAATTTGTTTTACACTCCAATTCCCACAAACGTTTTATCATTCCGCTACAGAGCGGAATCCATTTTGAAACGGACACTAATTTCTCCAATTAACACAAATAAACTTTTGTAAACTCCCAACCCAATAACCTCATCACCTAATAACCACAATCAAGGTCAGTTCGAGTGTTTTATTTAGAAGTGCTAACGAAAAAATAAAATGTATCGAGAACCTACTAAACCAATAACTCTATAACCTTATCAACCTAACTATTCATCTCGCAAGTTTTTCTATCTTTGTAATATGACAAATAACGACATCTTAAAAAAATTACGTGTAGCACACAAATTGCGCGACGAACATATTATTGATATTTTAAAATTAGTAGATTTTAGAGTGTCTAAAAGTGAACTTAATGCTTTGTTCCAAAAAGAAGATCACCCAAATTATGTAGAATGTGGTGACCAGATTTTACGTAATTTCCTTAATGGTTTAATTATTCACTTACGTGGACCAATGCCTAAAAAAGGAGAACAAGTTGCTAAAAAAGAAAACAGCGATAAACCTTTAGGTTCTAACGCCAGAAATTTATACAAGAATAAGTCTGAAAACTTAACTAAAGACGGTAAGCCTTTTAAACCTGA
>DAISIZ010000099.1:2114-8384 GCA_036821745.1 Aurantibacter sp.
TTTTTATGTCTTGATATATTAGTTTAATTATATTTATGGGATAACGACAACTAAACTCATAATATATCCTGTCTTAGTTACGGGATATCGACAATAAAAGTTGTTATATAATAAGCTGCTCACAATATGAAAAAAACCGTTTTAACATTAATAATTCTTCTTTTAACATTGAGTAGTGGTGCACAGGAAAATAATTGTGCAGAATTTAAAACTGAAGAATTTCGCTATGCTAAAGAAGGAATGCCTGAGAAAATTGTGCGGACTGAAAATATGCAAATCGAGACAAATCCAAATGACAAAATTATAGTGAAAACCGCAATTGAATGGACTTCGGATTGCGAATATACAATGACTTACAAAGAGATTTTAAATCATCCTAAAGACGTAAGTAGCGTAATTGGAAAGAAAATTTATTGCGAAATTGTGGAAACAAACGGAAATCGAGTAAAAGTCCACGCAAAGAGCGATACATTAGATGAAGTTTTGGAATTTATAAAAACAAATTAGGGAGACGTGAAAAGGATTTTATATTTAATGTTGTGTTTAACTTTAAGTTCGTGCTTTATGTTTAAAGATGACGGAATTGAAGTAAAAATAAAAAACAACACAAACGAACCGATAACGAATGTTGAATTCACAACGACTGAAAGAATTGAAATAATAAAAATTGACCGAATAGAACCAAATAAAAGTGCGACTGAATTTTTATCAATGAAGAAAAATAAGATTGATGGAGCATATTCACTTACTTTTAATCGTGCGAATGGAAAAAAGGAAATTAGTGGTGGCGGATATTATACAAATGGAGGTTCACTTGACCATTGGGTAGATTTTGAGGTTGAGAATGATACGATAATTATGAAATTTGACGCATCAATATACTGAAAAAATACTTTGGGCAACATGCGTATATAAAACATAAATAACTATTTCAAACACGCATAAATGCAACTCACCTCTCAAAAACCATTATCAACTTTAGCAAAATCGTTACAGCTAAATGATTGAGAGACTTTAGTGCATCATATTAAACATTTACCCTACGGCAGAAATGCTAGTCGTGAAGATTTCAGCTTAGTTTTAAAAGAGCAACAAGGTAGTTGTAGCTCTAAACACGCTTTACTTAAAGCGATTGCTTTAGAGAACAATTGGAATCATATAAAATTGGTGTTAGCTATTTTTAAAATGAATAGTCAAAACACACCAAAGCTATCAACACTATTAGATAAGCATCAAGTTAACTTTATTCCAGAAGCACATTGTTATCTTCAAATAAACGATACGTTTTTAGATATTACTAACGCGAATTCAGGCTTTTCAAAAATTAAACAGGACATTATAGAAACACAATATATAGAACCTCATCAAGTGGTAGATTATAAAGTTGAGTTTCATAAAAGGTTTTTAAAGTCTTGGTTAGATTCAACCTCATCACAATATAGCTTTGAGGATTTTTGGAGTATTAGAGAACAATGTATTTCGGCTTTATCACAATAAAATTAAGACATAAAAAAAGCAACCTAAATAGGTTGCTTTTTTAGTGTTTAGAAAACTCTAAACTATAAGTTTAAAATACTAAGCTAAAACTGCTTGTACTTTATCTGCTGCTTCTTGGAATTCTGTTGCAGACATTACATCTAATCCAGAATTGTCAATTAATTCTTTAGCGATATCAGCATTTGTTCCTTGTAAACGTACAATAATTGGCACGTTAATAGTTCCCATATTTTTATAAGCATCAATAACACCTTGAGCAACACGATCACAACGTACAATACCACCAAAAATGTTAATTAAAATAGCTTTTACTGCTGGATCTCTTAAAATAAGTTCAAAAGCAATTTCTACTCTTGCAGCATCAGCAGTTCCACCAACGTCTAAGAAGTTAGCAGGTTCTCCACCAGCTTGCTTAATTAAATCCATAGTTGCCATAGCTAAACCAGCACCATTTACCATACAACCAACGTTACCGTCTAAGTCTACATAGTTAAGTCCTTGTTCACCTGCTTCAACTTCAATTGCATTTTCTTCACGTAAATCGCGCATTGCAGCTAAATCTTTATGTCTGTATAGTGCATTAGCATCTAAAGATACTTTTGCATCTACAGCCATAATTTTAGAATCACTTGTTTTTAATACTGGGTTAATTTCAAATAAAGAAGAATCTGAAGCAACGTAAGCTTTATATAAGTTCGTTACGAATTTTGTCATTTCTTTAAATGCTACACCAGATAAACCTAAGTTAAAAGCAACACGTCTTGCTTGGAATGGTAAAATTCCAGTTGCAGGATCGATTTCTTCGTTAAAGATTAAGTGTGGTGTTTCTTCAGCAACAGTTTCAATATCCATTCCACCTTCAGTAGAATACATAATCATATTACGTCCAGTTCCTCTGTTTAATAATACAGAAATATAATACTCATCTGGCTCTTCAGCTCCTGGATAGTATACATCTTCACAAACTAAAACTTGGTGAACACGTTTACCTTCAGCGGTAGTTTGAGGTGTTACTAAGTCCATACCAATGATTTCACCAGCAATTGTTTTTACTTCATCAAGGTTTTTGGCTAATTTAACTCCACCACCTTTTCCACGTCCACCTGCGTGAACCTGAGCTTTAATTACGTGCCATCCTGTTCCAGTTTCTTCAGTTAATTTCTTAGCTGCAGTTACTGCTTCGTCAGCATTTTGAGCAACGATACCACGTTGGATACGTACGCCAAAGCTATTTAATAATTCTTTTCCTTGATATTCGTGTAAATTCATCTTTTAATAGATTTATGTGTTCGATCTCCAAAGAGATGTAGTTTTAATTTTAATGCAACAAAAGTAAACAACCTAAATGTTTTAACCAATTAAATCTCATACAGATTATAAAGCATTAAATGAGATTTTAATCACTTAAACAAAGCCACTAATCTTTTAAACGTTTTATAACTGAAAACGCTTTGTCTACATATTGGTCTTCTACCAAAATAGTAAATTCGTTAGTCGTAGAAACCACTTCGTACAAAGCAATATTCTCCCAAGCCAAACGCTTAAATATCTGGTAATATAATCCGGTGACTTTGGAATTGCCTTCAGGTAACTTTATGCTTATGGCATTCAATTTATCCTTCTCATCTATAATAACTTCTTCTTTAAAATGCTTGAGTACTTTCGATTTTTCCGAACTTGAAATCATCACATTACTTTCATGGATACCACGTGAAAACGCATAAAACAAATTCTGATTACTATTAATTTCTTCTAATAGCTTAGATTGATTTAACACTAAAGTATTAGAATTCTGATACGTTAAATCACACAAATTACTACGTACCGTAATATCACCCAAATTGGCAAAGAATCGTTTTAAATGAAAACTGTGATTTAAATTAATTGGTGGTTTGTAGCGTCTTAACGCCATCATAATAGCACCGTCTTTAACCGGTTTATGCATTTTATTAGACACCACTTTATTTAAATCTTTAGCTAAAGCTGAATAATTTAAAATTTGACGGGACAAACCTTCTTCTAAAAAGGGATTGTCCTTTATAATCTCGTTAATACAATCTGAAATTGTTTTCATTTGTTAAATAATTAACATTTTGTTCAAATTTAGTCAAAATAAAACACTTTTATAGTTTTAACCATTTTTACAAATAGATTTGCCTAAAAAAAAGCAGTAATGACTAATGAGAATCTTTTAAAAATCGCAGAGCAATACGGAAGTCCTGTATATGTTTACGACACGCAAACCATAACTAATCAGTACAACAGATTAACACAAGCGTTTAAAAAAGTAAAACAGGTTAAACTAAATTATGCCATAAAAGCATTGTCAAACGTAACAGTTTTAAAACATATAAAAAGTTTAGGTTGTGGTTTAGATGCGGTTTCAATTCAAGAAGTTCAATTAGGAATTTACGCAGGCTTTAAAGCCGAAGACATTATTTACACACCAAATGGAGTTTCGATTGAAGAAATTATTGAAGTCTCAAAATTAGGTTGCCAAATTAATATTGACAGCTTAAGCGTATTAGAACAATTTGGAACGAATTTTTCTCATATTCCAGTTTGCATTCGTATTAATCCGCATATAATGGCTGGTGGAAACACCAATATTTCTGTTGGTCATATAGACAGTAAATTTGGAATTTCAATTCACCAAATACCGCACATTTTACGCATTGTAGAAAACACAAAAATGACCATTAACGGTATTCATATGCATACAGGTAGTGACATTTTAGATGTTGATGTGTTTTTATATGCCAGTGAAATTTTATTTGAGACCGCTAAAAATTTTAAAGATTTAGAATTTATAGATTTTGGCTCAGGTTTTAAAGTGCCATATAAAGAAGGTGATATTGAAACTGACATTGAATTATTTGGAAAAAAGCTATCGCAACGTTTTAATACCTTTTGTAAAAACTACGGAAGAGAATTAACCTTAGCTTTCGAGCCAGGAAAATTTTTAGTGAGTCAATCAGGTTCATTTTTAACTAAAGTGAACGCCATTAAGCAAACTACTTCAACAGTTTTCGCACAAATAGATTCTGGGTTTAATCATTTAATAAGACCTATGTTATATGGTGCGCAACATCACATTGATAACATTTCAAATCCTGAAGGTCAATCGCGTTTTTATAGCGTTGTTGGCTATATATGTGAAACAGATACATTCACCAATAATAGACCATTACCAGAAATTAGCGAAGGTCATATTTTAGCCTTTAGAAATGCTGGCGCATATTGCTTCTCTATGGCAAGTAACTATAATTCAAGATACAGACCTGCCGAAGTATTATGGCATAATGAAAAAGCACATTTAATTAGAAAAAGAGAAACATTTAATGATTTACTAAACCATCAAGTAGACGTTGAATTAGAACCTTTAGCTTTAGAAAAAGCTTAAAAGATTCTTATAACATCACATAATTCCGAGTCTAAAACACGTTTTGTTAGTGAAAAAGGAAAGTTAATTTATCGTTTTAGAACTCAAAAAAGCGCCTATTTAGGCGCTTTTTTTATGATTTAAATAGTATTTATTTTTTAACCGTTCCTGTAAAATGTCTCACGTTTGGATTAATAGGATTTCCAGATGTTCTGCGGTAGGAAGCAATTTGTCCGCAATGCCAAATAGCATCAGCTATTGGTCCGTTAATGTTATTCCAAAATGGCATTTTATTCTCTCCGAAAATAATTTTTAATGTCGATAAATCTTTAGTTTCTCTTAAAAATTTAGAGGCTTTATCTAAGTTTAGTAAGGTTGCTTTTCGCAATTCAGAATAAGATAGATCTTCTTTAGAACTATCGTTGGCTTTATTTAAAGTTGCATTCACAATAATTTTAGATAAATCGTAGATATGTTGAATGGTTTCTTGCGTCGTTCTCACCTCTTCATTCGGTTTATACGCTAAATCTTTTTCATTTAAATTATCTGTAGCATGATGAAAACGAAAACCCAAAGCTTCTACTTGTTTAGCAGCCACAGTTCCAGCTGTAAATTGTTCAGCATTAGCTGGTAATTCGTAAAATGGAAGTTTCATATCTTCTTGTGCGTTTAATTGAAACGTTAGACACAGTATTGCTATAATTAGTTTTAATTTCATAAATCTTGCTTTAGTAATTGTATAATTTTATTAATATCATTCGTATTAAAATCATTTAAATCAATGATTTCATTTTGATTCCTATAGTCGAAATGAATCTCGTTTTCTTTCAAAACAACGTTTTCTAAATGTTTAAATTGAAATGTGCGTTCTTCCAAAATATTCCGATTCAATCGAATGGTTATCGCTTTACGATTATAACTCACATAATATTTATACCATAGGGTTTTAGTAAAATGAAACGCAATTAATCCATAAGCCAATAACTTCAAACCAGTATTTAATATTGGAGATATTTCTTCTGGAAGCATTTCAAAATTGACAATAGATAAACAAGTTATCGCAATACCTAATAGTAAAATGGTTTTATATATTTTTAGTTGATGAAATTTAAATGTTTTCACTAATCTTTCAATTTCGATTTACCGTTTAAATTCTTAACACCATACTTATCCATTAAATAAATTAAACTAGTCATAGTTGCAGCGCCTAATTCTAACTCGCGTTTATTAACGGCATCAAACGTGTCGTTCTCTGCATGATGATGGTCAAAATAACGTTGCGAATCTGGACGTAAACCTGCCAATACAATCGACTCATTTTTTAACGGACCAATATCAGCACCACTTCCACCTTTTTCGAAATAATGAATTAAGTAGGGTTTAAATAAATG
>DAISIZ010000100.1:0-6342 GCA_036821745.1 Aurantibacter sp.
AATGCATAATTACTTTTAGCCGATCTTTTAACGCCAGATATTTTACTTCCTGAACCAGAAACAATCTGTACCACATTATTTTTCTCTATGTATTGAAGACTATGTTCATGACCAGAAGCAAAAATAACACGATCTGACTCTTGAGCGATGGTGTTGAGGCGATTTACTAAAAATCGGTAATTTTTATTTTGAACATCTTGAGATATAATACCACCAGCTCTTCGCATAAAATTCCCGATAGTACCTAATATGGGCAACGGAAAACGATTAGTTGGACTAATATGTTGTTTTGCAGAAAAATGTCCGCCATGAGCGCCATCTGTGAACAACGGATGATGCATAGCGATAAGTGTAGTTTTTGTCCTATTTTTTTTAATTAATGATTCAAATTCTAAAAAGAAATCTTTGCGCGTTTTAATATCGCAATTATCATTCATCGTTGGGTTATCATCCCAGTTTTCTAGATACCATTGCGAATCGACAATAATTAAAGCGACTTGTTCTGCTAATTTAACTTGTTTAATTGGACAGCCATTTTCAGGTAAGAAACTACCTTTTCCTAAGGCTTTTTCCACTAAATTCTCTTCACGTTTTAAGCCTTTAATTCCATTACTGTAATAATCGTGATTACCTGGTATAAAAATAGGCTGACCTTTAAAATCTTTTACAGCATCTATTTGAGTTTGTAAACGGTGCTTTGCTAATTCATAACCTTTTGTGCCTTTCTTGGGAATACCGTATTGATACACATTATCCCCTAAAAAAATAACAGATGAATTTTTAGGTGCGTTCTTCAAGCGTTTTTCTAATGAAAGTAACGGAAATGTACTTTCTTTTAATACAGCATTTCCCGCGTCTCCAATTAAATAGAACCGATGAGACAACTCGCTTTTAACCGCTGTTAATTCTTGACTTACATCTTTGTTTATCTGTTCTTTAAAAGTAGCGCAAGACACTACTAAAACACTTAATAATACAATGAGTTTCTTCATATTTATATTTAAAAAAAGGATTAACACTCCTTCCTTATTCTTTTAATTCGCTAATTAAGTAAGCACTTACTTAGTAGCTAAAACTTTATACAACTTACCATCTTGATTTTTAATTGTTTCATCTACAATAAAGAGTTCGTTTCCTTTAAAACAAATCCCTTCTTTTTGTGTTTGATGCTTTAAATGAACAGTTTCCAAATCACCATTAAAAAAATCATCGCCAATAAAATTTGTAAACTGAAACAATTTGTCGTGCGTTAATAACACTAATTTATTTTTACCTTTAGACAAAGTTGCTCCTGTTATAACACAGTTAGATTGTTCTTGGCACGTCACAAAATAATCTATTAAAACGGCTTTTTGTTTCCCTTGGTTTGCGATAACTTTATATAACTTAGTTATACCATCAAATTGAGAACTTCGGTTTTTAGTGAATAAATAAAAATAACCGTCTTTGTACACAAAACCTTCTACATCAAAGTTTCTATCTTTCTTTTTAGGTGGAAATTTTTCTTGATCTTCAAAATAAAATTCAATTTTAGATGCAGTAATTTCTCCGTTATAAATAGCATTAAGGTTAATAGTATAAATAGCTAAATCTTTACGCAGATTATTATTATTCCCAAAGTCACCTATAAATAGTTCACTACTTCCGTTTGTTGCTAAATCTTCCCAATCTTTGTTAAGTGTATTAGTCACCGTTACACTTCTAAGCATATCGCCTTTTGCAGATAACTCATACAATTCATTATAATTACCAGAATCATTTATCACCCAAAAAGTATTAGAATCTTCTAAAGTTTCAATACCAGAACATTCTTTTAAGTTTTGAGGTAAGTTTGCGACTACTTCTAAAGTTTCTGTCTGGTTAAAATGACAAGAGCATAAGAATAGAAAAAAGAATACAATACAATTATAAAGAGGCTTCACTATGTTCTTTTTATTTTATAAATTGGTACTAATAATTTAATATATGGACATTCTACTCAAAGATATAAAAGAATATGTGTTTAGCCTATTACAGGAAAGATTAGCTTCTGAGATAATATATCATAATTACGCGCATACGTTCCGTGTTGTAAAAAAATTAGAAGAATTAACCCAGGGCGAAGCCACAAATAAAAAAGACACCTTACTATTAAATATTGCCGCTTGGTTTCATGATGTTGGTTTTATTAATGGTGCCAACAACCACGAAGCCTCTAGTGTTGTTAGTGCAAAAGAATTTATTGGTGATAGAGTTTCTAAAGCAGATTTTTTAATTATTGAAAACCTTATTTTATCGACTAAAATGGGGACAAAACCTGTAACTAAATTAGAACGCATACTTAAAGATGCCGATTGTTCTCATTTAGCCTCTAATAATTTTAGCCAAACTAGTGATTTGTTAAAAGAAGAATTACGTTTAACTAAAACTGCAAACTACAGCGATTTAGAATGGAAAAAAGAAAATATTACATTCTTAACCCAACATAAATTTTATACACATTATGCCATTGAGAATTGGCAAACTAAAAAGCAATCTAATTTATTAGACTGTTTTAAGTCCGTTAAAAAATTAGAAAAAGAAAACAAAGCTGAAAAACAAAAGAAGAAAGCTAAAAAAGAGAAAGAGAAAAAGGACGAACTTCCTGAAAAAGGTGTTGAAACAATGTTTAGAGTGACTTTAAGAAATCACAATAAACTGAGTCAAATTGCCGATACTAAAGCAAATATTTTGCTTTCTGTAAACGCTATTCTAATCTCTATTGCTTTAAGTAATTTAGTGCCAAGGTTGGATAATCCGTCTAACGCGCATTTAATAATTCCTACCATTATATTAATTGGTTTTAGCTTGATATCTATCATTTTTGCCATACAATCAACTAGACCAAAAGTAACCGAAGGAGAGTTTACCAAAGATGATGTAAAACAGAAAAAAGTAAACTTATTGTTTTTTGGAAATTTTCATAAAATGTCTCTTACTGATTTTAATTGGGGAATGAAAGAAGTTATGAAAGACAAAGATTACTTATATGATTCTATGATTAAGGATTTGTATTTCCTAGGGCTTGTTTTAAATAAAAAATATAAATTATTACGTGTTACCTATACCGTATTTACCATTGGTATAGTTATCTCTGTATTAGCCTTTTTTATTGCTTTTTTAAGCTTAGGGAAATAGAACTATTATTTAATTAAGTTCTTTTATTAAATCGCTGTAAAGTATGTTTTGCTTGTCAAATTCATAATTGATGTTAACCCTTAAAGCTTTAAGGCCAACAACACCTTGTAAATCTTGTAATTCAACATTTTCAATACCTTCTTCTATATAGTTTTTAGTTTGTAGGAAGTTTAAATAGCGCTTATACTCTATTTCATCTTTCTTTTGCGAATAGACAATAACAAGTTTTCCTTTTTGCGTAACGCGCTCATTAGTCCCTTTAATTAATGCTTTGTCAATTCGTTTTTTAATGATTTCATATCTCGCATTATAAGCGCCATCTACATCAAATTTTTTCTCGTCTACTCTAAAACTTATAGAAAGACTGTTACCATACACTAACACTAAGGACGCACAATCTAATTGCAATGCATTATTGTTTTGAACGCTATAAAAAGAACGCTCCATTTCGCACATTGTAGTAAGTTGCCAAAGCCTTAAGTTGTTTAAATAAACCGTATTAAAAGCTTTATTATTTACTAGAGATTGACCTATGTACATATTATGCTCTACACCATCAGTTTTAAAGCGTTCAAAAAAGTGAGGAAATATCTCTTGTGCTGCTTTTTGTTTTTCATCTAACAACGCTGCCATGTGTCTATTTAAAAACTGTACGGCATTTTCATATTCCTTACGCTTGTCATACACAATTTTTATCTCCTTATTAACCTTTTGCTTGTATCTAGCTACCTCATCTTTAAGTATAGGAGACAAATTTTCAATATGTGGAATTAATGGATTGACTTCTTGCTTTAAAAAGTACAGTAATTGCTCTTCGCTTGTGGTATTAAACCCTGAAGAAAACTCTAAAATAAAATGATTTACTCTTAGTATAATTTGTTCATAAAATGCCAATTTCTCCAAGGTAAATGCTTTCTCGAAAATATGTTTAACCATTGTTAATTGGGTTATAAAATCTTCTTGTATGGCTTGATTTCTAACTATAGAAGAACCAACAACATCAATTTGGCCAAAAAGTGGATAAACCTCTTCAAAAACCATATCGTTAAAAGCAACATCGGTTTTATGCTCTATTAAAGTAGCCTCCATATACTTTCTAGCTTCTTCTTCAAACTTCCATAACACAGATGGATGTATTGAGGTACATTTATTCTGGATAATGGCTTTTATATAATTTTCTGATTCTTGGAAAGAACGTTCTGCTGTAGCCACTAAATAAGGCATAATAATGTCTAATCTATCGGCATTTATAGACGTTAAATCGTTTTTATTAGGAGATACAACCTCTAAAGTTCCCATAAGTTTGCCATTAAATACTATTGGCGCAATAATGCAACTTTTAAAGTTTTGCTCTTGCAATTGATTCAATACAAAATTACCGCCTTTCTCTACAAAGGCATCAATATTAGAAACAACAAAGTACTTATGTTCTTTGAATAATATATTATAAGAATCTTCGCAAAAACCAAATTTACAATTCAGCTTTTTTGAGTCTCCTAAAACATAACTATTTGATGGTTTTCCTGGCGGACTTACAAAACTATCAGTCTTTACGTCATATTGAGAGAAACCAATACTTATTTCTGGGTTATTAAAAAAGCGCTTAAAATTATCTTGAAACTCATCAAAATTATCATAGTTGATGGAATGATTAAGCATATTAGATTTTAAATCTGAAACTACAGTGTCAATAGTAACATCGGACAATGTTATAATTACAAAACCTTTTAAAGACCACGAATTTGGTGGGAATTTCTCTTTCCAAAAATCGATATTATCTAAATTTTGCAATAAGCGATCAATATCATCTTGGGTGAGCTCTTTAAAATGCGCGTCGGGTTGCATATTTACAAAATCGGCATTCATAGTCAACCTATACGTCTTGGTATGACCTTGCTCATCTGGAATCGTATAATAAAGCGGCTTTTGATAATTTGTACTTACACCATAAAATCGGGATAAGATTAAGTTACAGGACATGATATACATTTCGTCCTCAGTAAAATTTAGTAGCTTAAATTTAAAGTCTTCGCCAGCGTGTTTTGTAATATTATCAAAACGCTGTGAGCGATAAAAATACTGGGATTGAAAAGGAATACTTGCAGCCTTAATTTCATTAAGGGTTAATGCCTGCGGAAATAAATCGCCTAAAAGAAAATCTATAGGGTCAGTTAATTGCTCTAACTCTGATGATTTTTTAATACCAGTTATAAGCTCAGGATAACTATTAAAACACTCTAATATATTTTTTAAATGGGTTTTAACCACCGCATTTTTTTCTGTTGAAAATCGGTTTTGGTAATGCTTTTGTAAAAACTCAAAACTTAAACTTACATCGAAAGGTAGAATATATTTATTGGTAATTATCATAGTACTTTGGTTAGTCGTATAATTAGCTTAAGCTATCACAAATTCTTATTTTATGTATACAAATTAGAACTTAAATAGACTATTAGCAAGCACTAAGCTGCATTAAGGATTGAAATGGCATCCTTTTTTTGGATTTGGACACTTATGTTATAGTTATGCAAAGCGTTTAACCTGTATGCAAACTATACAAATTAAGACAGTATCTCAAAAAAAGATATAATGGAAAGCCTGACCTTTTGTAAGCTTTCAAGACTTGACCCAAATTTATTTTGGGAACTCAAGCTTGTAAGCCTACAAAACGGTAATGCCCAACTAAAAACACTAATCTAAAGTTGGTAATTTAAAATCGTCTAAGGCACTTTTTTGTTTCATTAATTTTTCAATCTCTTTTGAAGTTCTAGGTGCATCGGCACTTAAATTGACAGGACCGTTTTCGGTAATTAAAATATCGTCTTCAATACGCACAGCAATGGTCCACCATTTTTTGTCGCAAGGACTACCTTCTGGAATATAAATCCCAGGCTCAATTGTTATTACACTATTAGCTCTTAAAGGTCCAAAAGTTCCTTTATCATGCACATCTAAACCTATGTAATGAGAAACACCATGTGGTAAATAACTATGTCTTTCGTTCACTGATTTTATAATTCCTAAATCGAATAAACCTTGGTTAATTACTTTTTGTGAGGCGCGGTTACTTTCAAAAAAAGTAGCACCAACTATACTCGCTTTAATACC
This sequence comes from Aurantibacter sp., assembly GCA_036821745.1. Classification (GTDB taxonomy): domain Bacteria; phylum Bacteroidota; class Bacteroidia; order Flavobacteriales; family Flavobacteriaceae; genus Aurantibacter. The sequence continues at coordinate 6,265 of DAISIZ010000100.1, forward strand.
AGCTTCTTGAGCGTCATAAACAATATCGTAAATAGCACGTTGCTCTTTTGTGAACTTACCATTAGCTGGAATAGTTCT
>DAISIZ010000100.1:6442-8224 GCA_036821745.1 Aurantibacter sp.
GCCATAAAACCTGCTAACATTTTGGTGTTATAGTTTGGTCCTTCGGCTTCAAGATTTATAATGTGCGTGCGCACTTCGCCTCTAACCGTATCATCTTTAGCATCCATAAACTTTTTAATTTGTGGGTTTGCTTCTAACTCAGGATAGTTACTTGTAATACTACCAATGTTTTGTGCCACATTTGCGCTATTTTCAATCGGTGTCGCTTTAATAACTTGATAAACTCGCGTTTCAATATCTGATAACTCACAAGCTTTAAAGCCTACTTGCGACTTAAACGTATTGATTAAATCATACAAGTCTGCCTTATTACTTTTGTTTCTATAGTCATCATTAAAATTATGAAATAAGACCTTGTCAAACGACTTATAATCGGTATCAGAATTTAAAAATGCTTTGGTTGTTGCTGTGTTAGAAAACCCTAACTCTGTTCTAGCTTTATCTATCCCAACTCTAGCACCATTCCACATTTCTTGTCTTGGGTCTTTTTCTTGAACATACAATACATCATTATAAGAAACACCTTTAGTATTACTTTGATTTTCAGAAAACACCACTAATACAGAGTTAGGTTCTTTTAAACCAGTTAAATAATAAAAATCTGGATCTTGATGATACACATAATCTACATCATTACTTCTATTTCTTACCGGGTTTGCAAAAAATATTGCCACCGAATTCTTAGGCATTTTAGCACGTAGCGCTTCACGTCTTTCTTTATGAAATTCTTTTGATAAAAAATCGGTTGGATTTCCTGATTGTGCATTAGAAAAAACAACTACAAAACTTGCTATGACTAGTAAAATATATGATTTCATGAGGTTTGGTTTTAAAGAAATTAAAAGTACTATTATTTATTAAATGTGTGACTTAATTTGCATCATATTAACATAAATTTTCAATACTTTTGTTGGAAACTTAAAAATACAGAGATGAAAAATACAGCGCTTTCAGCAACACACGAAGCATTAGGAGCAAAAATGGTGCCTTTTGCAGGATATAACATGCCAGTACAGTACGATGGTGTAACTGTAGAACATGAAGCCGTAAGGAATAGTGTTGGTGTTTTTGATGTGTCTCACATGGGTGAATTTATTATTGAAGGTCCAAACGCCTTAGCTTTAATTCAAAAATCTTGCTCTAATGATGCGTCTAAATTAACTATTGGAAAAGCTCAATATAGCACGATGCCTAATGATAATGGTGGTATTGTAGACGATTTAATTATATATAAACTTAAAGAGGAAACGTATTTATTAGTGGTAAACGCTAGTAATATTGAAAAAGATTGGAACTGGTTAACATCTAAAAATGATGTTGATGCTACGATGCGCGATTTAAGTGAAGACTACTCTTTATTAGCCATTCAAGGACCACAAGCTGTTAGCGCAATGCAGAGCTTAAGTTCTCATGACTTATCGCAAATTAACTTTTACAACTTTGTAATTGGTGATTTTGCAGGTGTAGATCACGTTATTATTTCGGCAACAGGATATACTGGAAGTGGCGGATTTGAAATTTACTGTAAAAACAACGAGGTAAAACAAATTTGGGATGCGGTAACTAAAGCTGGTGCAAAGCCAATTGGTTTAGCTGCTCGTGATACACTGCGTTTAGAAATGGGTTACTGTTTATATGGTAATGATATTAACGATACAACATCGCCAATTGAAGCTGGTTTAGGTTGGGTTACTAAATTCACAAAAGAATTTTCTAGTTCTGAAATCTTTAAAGCTCAAAAAGAAAAAGGTGTAGAACGTAAGTTAGTTGCTTTTGAACTTG
>DAISIZ010000101.1:0-8015 GCA_036821745.1 Aurantibacter sp.
GTTAATACCACAATATGTTTTTTCATACTTTAAAAATACATAAAACGACTTAAAAGCGCCTAAGTTTTAGTAATTTCGATGTAACATTAGTAGTTATGATAGATATTAAACTTTTAGAGTATTTAGAAACCTATTTATCCGAGAATCGTTTAAAGCGATTTCATCACGTTATAAAAGGTCGTACCAAACATTTTACAGTGGCTACGGAAGATGTGTATCAGTTGCATAATACCAGTGCTGTGATTAGAAGTTGTGATGTTTTTGGGATTCAAGAAGTTAATATTGTTGAAGAAAAAAACTCAAAGCGAATTGATCGAGAAATTGCGATGGGCGCACAAAAATGGGTGGATTTAAATCGTTACCATACTGTAAAGGATAGCTTAAAAGATTTAAAAGCGAAGGGCTACCAAATTGTAGCGACTACGCCACACGCCGAAGATTGTGATTTAATAGATTTTGATGTCACTAAGAAATCTTGTTTCTATTTTGGTCGTGAAACCGAAGGTTTATCGCAAGAAGTTTTAGATGAAGCTGATGTGTTTTTAAAAATACCAATGGTTGGTTTTACCGAAAGTTTAAACATATCGGTAAGTGCTGCGATTATTTTACAGCAAACCACAAGTAAACTTAAAAAGACGGACATTAATTGGCAATTAACAGAAGAAGAACAACTTGAAAAACGTTTGGATTGGTGTAAAAAGACCATTAAAAGTCACGAGGAAATTATTGAACGTTTTTATCAGAAAAATGAATAGAGTAGGAAGTTTGAAGTAGCTCAGTTTTTTTAATTAAGACTATCCTTAAAACTTAAAAATAGAAAAAGCTTAAAACCTTTTTTTACGGCTTTTACTTAATATTTTATATTCTTCGTAGCATTCGCTAATAGCGTCTAAAACCTGTAAGTCGTTAGCACTATCTATAAATTCTTTAGAGTAGTTACATTGGGTTATTATTTCGTCTAAATCCGCTTTTGGAATTTGTAATAATGCCGTTAGCATATCACGGTCAAAACGTTTAGATAACGTATTACGAACAGCATCGTCTTTTTTCATAGCTTTCAGCTTTCGCATCTGACGATTCTTCTTACTAAACGTATTATATAAAAAATCTAAAGGATTAAAAATTGACCCCAACACTTTAGAAATGGCGCTTGGTTGGCGCTTACCAACTTCGTAACCCGATTTTAAACCAGGTATTCTATAACGGTAATTGTCGTTTACAACCACTTGCTTAATATCAATTTCTAAATAACCAGTTAATTTTAAATCACTTAAAACAACTTCTTCCAGCGCTAATGCTGTTTCTGTAAGTCCAATAGTGGATAATTCTATGCGGTTAATCCAGTCGTTAGTAACACGAACTTTAATCGATTTAAAACCTATATAAGAAAAATGAAGTGTGTCTCCAGATTTTGCAGATAATTCAAATTCACCTTTTTCGTTAGAAGAAGTTCCTTTTATATTAGTAAGGTTTACAATGTTTACAAAGCCTAATCTAGCTTGCGATGTGTCATCAATAACCACACCTTTAACCTTTCCTTGTTTTATTGTTTTTGTAGAATCGTTAGGAATTGTAGTGTTTTGAGCATTTGTAGATATGCATAAAACAAAAGTAAATAGTATGGTTAAATAGTACTTCATTAAAGTGGAATGTGTTTCAAAAATAGGGAAGTACCAATGAATAATATAATTTAAGTCTTGTATTTGCATAAATATTAACAAAAAAGCCATTTTAAAATTTTAAAATGGCTTTTTGATGGTGGTTGGTTAGGCTTTAATGTATGGCAATTTTAACTCGTTTTGTAGTGTTGTTGCTCACGTTATTTAAACTCACAATATAAATGCCAGCGTTTAAAAGTTCTAAAGGAATTTTTAAAATCGGGGTTGCTTTTGGTTGTTTTAAATCTAAAACTTTAGCACCTGTAATATTATATAATGTGATATTCAAATTAGTTTGTAACTCAGATGATTTTATATGTAAATGGCCATTAAAATAATAGGTTCTCAATTCAGAGATTTCATTAGTCTTTAATGTTGAAAGTGAAGCGCCATTTGAAATCCTTAAGTTGTCATAATAGTAGTTGTCAGCAAAATTACCGGTTCTTAACTCAACGGAAAAAGTTGCAGCGTTAGTTGGTACATTGTTATCTACAAATTCAAAATCTTGATAATTAGTTGTTAATACATTTTGAGATGAGGTGTTTATGCCAACTTCAGTATTACTCGAATTAAAATAACTAACGGCTATTTTAAAATCACTGTTGCTTAGTTTATCCGCTTTAGCGTAAATATTAATTTTTAAATCGGTGAATAAAGCGTTTAGTTTAATTTTTGGTGTTGTTAATTTTGCATTTGTATAATCTGGTGTTGTACCTACATTGGTTACACCAAGTTTACCTGTTGTAGTACCTTCTTGAACATTGCTAATTTGAGCGTTTGTATAATTTGTGTTAACACTATTTGCGTTTTCTTCAAGCCAACCTATGTTAATCCCTTTTTCAAAGTCATAATTACAGAAGTCACAAGAACTACCTGTGATGTCAAAAGTATAAGTATCGCCGTTACTTGATGTAATCGTTACTTTGTCTTGATAGTTTCCAACTTCGGTAGGAGAAAAAGTGACATCAAAAGTAATGAAGCCTCCAGAATCAATACTTAAAGTACTTGGTTGTGTTACTGAGAATACATCATCTTCATCTAAACTTACAGGATTAGAAGCTAAGGTTATCGATGTTGCTGCTTCATTTTTTATATGAAGTGTTTTAGTTGTTGTGCTTCCTGGTTGTTGTTCGCCAAATTCATATAATTTCACATATCTGTCTGAAAAATCGGCTGTAGGATTTGTGACTATTGTTGTTTCGTCAATTAAGCCATCAATAAGATCTTCTTGACCTACAATAGTTATAGAATAGGGTTGAAGCGTTATATTATTTAAGGTCGCTGCAGTTTTATTTTCGGTATGTGTAATGCCAGACCAAGGTGTGGTGTTGTAGCGCTCTAACATAAATAAGTTAGATGAAGTCATAATACTTGATAAATCTAAATTAGAATACGTATAACTACTCGTGTTTACCATAACAATTCGGTCTTTATTTGCCGAGCTAAATCTTACAGCTTGTAAGTCATTATAAGGACCGCCATATTGACCAAAAAAGATACCGCCACCTAAATCTATTTCTTGTACGCTTGTCATATCTTCGGCAGCCGAAAATGTCATATCTGCACCTTTTCCTTTTACTGTTAACTTATTATCCGTAAAGTTTACAAATAACGGCTGAAACATATGAGGCGTAAACATGGTTGCTTTATCTAAAAGGGCGTAGTTGGTGTTTATAATAGCTTCTCTTATGGCTTTTGCCCAGGTGTTATCTGTACTTGTATCTTTTATATCACCTTCAGTAATCCATAAGTCTTTGCCACTTGGAATATCTGGAATGTCAAAGTTTTTCTTGTCTTTAATATAATCGAATGCAAAACCAAAAGCAGTTTTTGTTGTGTTTTCATCACTAATCGCAGGGAAGTTAGCGGTTTGATTGTCGTAATAAATTTCTTTTTGGTACCAGTGGTAGGTTACAGCATCTATATACGTATTAGCTTGTGCTGTATTATTAGTAAAAGCATCGTTTACTGGTATATTCCAGTCTTCAGGATTATTTCCGTCAAACTTATATTTTATGATTGCAATTTCAATGTTTGGGTACTTTACTTTTACTGCAGCTGCAATTTGCCCCATTTGCTCCATATAAGCGGCTGGATTTTTATCAAAAGGAAAGTGGTCTCCTTGAAAATCTGACGCATTGTTGTCGCCAAAAGCACCGTGTGTTCCACCTAAACCTTCTTCGTCCAAGAAATAAAATTCATTTCCTAACTCTAAATATTTTACAGCTTTACCAGCTTTTTTAAAGGTTTCTAAGCCATCTAATATATCTATTATTTTAGCATCTAAAACCGCTTGACTTAATAATTCTGCTCTACTTAACGTTCTCCAATCATAACCGGTTTCTGGCATTGGTAATCTAATATTAGCCATCCATAAAATATCGGTTCCAGTAGGAAGATTGTTTACTAAATCTTGTGGTTTTACTGTTGGGTTTAAAAGTGGTGGTCTTGCATCAACTAACGTATTACCGGTATGCCAGTTAAAACTATTACCAAATGTGCCACCTGGATAACGGTATATTTTGGCTCTAGTTTTGTTCCAAGCACCATTTAAAACATTAATGTCTTCCATAAAGTTACCATTACCAATGTTTTTGGTGTTTAAACCATAAAAATTATTTGGTAAATTTTTTGGCGTGCCAGATAAAATTGTCGTGCAGTTTGAGGTGTTTCCTGAGTTCCCTTCAACACATACATTACAGTTATCTAAATAAGCACTTCCATTAAAGTCGCCGTTACAATCAAAGTATGAGATGTCGGTTACTTTAACGTCATCTACTAAATAGGTATCAACATCTTGAAAGCTTAATCTAAACTTAGTGGTTATGTCTGCAGTAGGCGTGTAAGTGGAAGAATATATTGAATAGGTGTTGTCTAATATACTAATGTTAGTTGCACCACTAATAGCGGTTAATTTTAATCGCATTCCTCTTGCAGTTCCAGATACTGTTTTTGCGTAAAAAGAAAATTCGTAAGTGTGATTTGCAATTAAGTTTAAATTACAACTCTCTATTCTGTTAGCAAAACTATTAGCTGTAATGACATTAGCTCTTAGAGAAGTGTTGCCTTCTTGAACATCGGTCGTTTCATCACTAAATGTAACATTACCACTATTGGTGTTTTGAGTCCAATCTGTGCTGTTTCCATTTTCAAAATTGCCATTACAAATGGTTTGAGAATGAATAGTTAGTGCACACAAAAAAAGTACGAAAGAGTAGAATTGTTTCATAGGTATAAAATTTCGGGTGTAGTGTTTGGGAAGTATAAAGGTATTACTTTTTTAGCTAAATGATTAAAACTCATAACCCAATATGAATTTTAAGTGAGTTAAAAATGATGTTTTCTTCTGGGTTAGGTGAGTTTTAACCATAAAAAAAGCTCAAAGACTAATGGTCTTTGAGCTTAATTATTGAGTTATAATAATAGCTTATTCGCTTCTTCTAGAACGTCTTGGTCTAGAGTCTCCAGAAAAGGCTTTGTTTCTATCACGACTTCCAGCATTTCCTCTATCAGAACTTCTTTCAGAACGTCTTGGCGATCTAGAATCACCACCGCTTCTGCGATCGCCTCTATCTCCACCACTGCGTCTTTCGCCTCTTGGTCCATCATTACGACGTCTTCTATCTCCGCCACCAGATCTATCGTTACGACGTCTTCCGCCACCGCCACCGCGATTACGTCCGCCACCGCGTCCGCCTTTATCTTCAGTGATTTCAACATTTACAAAACGTCCGTCTTGTTTATAGTCTGTAAAGAACGCTAATACTTTTTCTTGGTGTTCTTTTTCAGTATTAAAGAAAGAGAACGTCTCTTTACAATCTACTTTAAACACATCATCACGACCAAGCTCTAATTTCTCTTTTAAGAAATCTTTTAACTTCATCCAGTCGTAACCATCTTTTTCTCCTACGTTAATAAAGAAACGTGCACCGTTTCCTCCAAAAGATTTTCCGCCTTCACGATCACCACGACCATTGTCGCTAACGTTTAAGTCTTTAGATTTTTGGTAATAGTTAAAGAAACGTGTAAACTCTACCGAGAAGAATTTTTTAATTAAATCCTCTTTAGAATCCTCTTCAAATAAGGTGTTTATTTCTTCTAAATAAGGATTGATTTCCTCATTAATTTCGTTGTTATGTACTTTGTGTGCTAAAGATTTTAATTGAACTTCACAAATTTGCATTCCGTTAGGAATTTCTTTTTTGTCAAATTCTTTCTTAATAATACGCTCAATACTTTTAATCTTACGTACTTCACTTTTAGATACAATAACCATAGAAATACCAGATTTCCCAGCTCGACCCGTACGACCAGATCTGTGATTATAAGTTTCAATTTCGTCAGGTAATTGATAGTTAATTACGTGTGTAATATCGTCAACATCAATACCACGAGCCGCTACATCGGTAGCAACTAACATTTGTATTTGTTTGTTACGGAATTGCTTCATTACAATATCACGTTGGTTCTGACTTAAATCACCGTGTAATGCACCTGCACTGTAACCATCTTCAATTAAGTTTTCGGCTACTTTTTGCGTATCTCTTTTTGTACGACAAAAAATCACAGAAAAAATATCTGGATTAGCATCGGCTAAACGTTTTAAAGCTTGGTAACGGTCGCGAGAATTTACTAAGTAATATTCGTGCGATACGTTTTTAGAACCTTCATTTTTATGTCCAACCGTAATTTCTTGTGGCTCGTACATAAATTTCTTTGCAATCGTTGCCACTTCGCGAGGCATTGTAGCAGAAAATAACCACGTGTTTTTTTCTTCAGGTGTATGCGATAAGATATCAGTAATATCTTCTTTGAAACCCATATTTAACATCTCATCAGCTTCATCTAAAACCGAATATTGGATTTTAGAAATATCAACTAAACGACGGTTAATCATATCTTTCATTCTACCTGGCGTTGCAACAATAATTTGCGCACCACGTTTTACAGCTCTTGCTTGGTCTGTAATACTTGCACCACCATAAATAGCGGTAACATTTAAACCTTTATAGTATTTACCATACAATTTCATTTCGTTAGCAATTTGCAAACAAAGTTCACGTGTAGGCGATAAAATTAAACCTTGGGTTGTTCTGCTTTCTACATCAATTTTCTGTAACATCGGAAAACCAAACGCAGCCGTTTTTCCTGTTCCTGTTTGCGCTAAAGCAACTAAGTCAGTGTCTTCTTCTAATAAAATTGGGATAGCTTTGGCTTGTACTTCACTTGGTTTTTCGAAACCTAAATCGGTAATTGCCTTTAATAAGTCTTCGTTAAGACCTAAATCTTGGAATGTGCTCATTCTTCTCGTAAGTATTCAATTGCATTATCGTTATGTGGTGTTACATAAAGAAGCGCATCGAAAATACTTAACCTTAAAACTTCTAGAAACACAAACCTCTCTCTGAGGAGTCATTTTTTCAAAGTGCAAAGGTACACATTTATTTGAGATATGCAACTCGCTGTTTTTGGGCGTTTTACGTGAATGTAAAATATTGGTTTTTTTATAAAACGTTACCGTTCTAAAAATGGCTTTCGTTTTTAAATACACTTTTAGATTATTCACGTAACCGCGCTATCCGTTATATCTTTTTCGGAGAAGCCGTGCTGAGTTTATTTCAGCATCTGTCTAAGCGTAAGTGATTTGAATATTAGTTTATGTAAGTGTTATTAAACCAAAAAAGGATGCCGCTACTATCGCTAACGCAGGTAAATTGCAGATTTGAAGTGTGTTTTAAATATGAGTAAAAGTTGCTTATTTGTGCTTTCCTGCCAGGTTTCTAAAACCTTGTAGGTGTAAATTTATTAAGAAAGCGTATTCAAAAATGCGACCAATAATTTAACGGCTTTCCCACGATGACCAATAGTGTTTTTTAAGTCCAATTCCATTTGGGCAAATGTTGCATCGTAGCCTTTAGGTTTAAAAATCGGGTCATAACCAAAACCTTTTTCTCCCGTTTTTTCTGTGGTGATTTCACCTTTACAAATACCAGTAAATGTTTCTTTGGTTGCGTTTAAGTTAAGTGCAACCACAGTCTTAAATTGTGCGTCACGGTTGTTTTTATCACTTAAATTCTCTAATAATAAATCCATATTATCATTGGCATCACGTTGTTCACCAGCATAACGCGCGCTAAAAACGCCAGGTTCGTTATTTAAGCTTCCCACTTCAAGACCAGTATCGTCAGCAAAACAGTTGTAGCCATATTTTTTGGTTACATAATCTGCTTTTTGTTTAGCGTTACCTTCAATAGTCGCTTGTGTTTCAGGAATATCTTCCAGGCAACCAATATCTTTTAAACTTAAAACCGTAATGTGCGACGGAATTAATCCTTGAATTTCTTTAATCTTATTTTG
>DAISIZ010000102.1:0-4438 GCA_036821745.1 Aurantibacter sp.
AATATATGGTTTGTATAGCTACGACACCTATAAAGGCGAAGAACAGTATGTTTAAAATCATAGTTACGAGGCGTGTTCTGGTTCGCTACAATCTATTTGTTGATCTGGTGTTTTACCGCATAATCCACAAGCTTCACCGTCGGTATTTAACATTGGATTTTGACTGGCGCAAGTTCCGGCAAATTTACCGTCTTTTTTAGCCCAAATTTTAATAGCAATTCCTGCTACACCTAATCCTAATAATACTAATGTGATTAATAAAAGTTTCATATGCTATAATTTTATGTAAAGGTAAGAAATCCTTTGCATTTTTTAAGTCGAAATTTATGCGTGTAAATTACAGTGTGTATTGCCTTTTGGATAAAGCCTAATATTGATTTATTATAAGAAAATAGATTCTGTACCGATAGCTATCGGTAAAACGCAGAATGACAAAGTCTGTTTTCCTGCAAAACAATTATTTCTGCCAATTTTGAAAACGAATGTCTTGCTGAGCTTGTCGAAGCATTATTTAATCTTAATTTTGAGTTAAGCAAAACACGATGACGAATCCTCAAAATAAGAAAAGTAAAACACCTTGGCCAACTAAAAAGGCGATGGAACAGGTTTATGAGAAAAAGCTTTGGGGAACAAATGATTCACAATTTTATTCAGGTGAAGGTTCTCACGATCCAAACATAGTCTTGCCATATATTGAAAAAATAAGTGCGTTTTTAAAAGCTTTTAAGACACCAGTATCGATTTGTGATTTAGGTTGTGGCGATTTTAATATTGGAAGACAGTTGTTGACTTTTGCTAAGCAATATCACGCTATAGATATCGCAGAACCATTAATTGCATTCAACAAAAGTAAATTTAAAGCTGAGAATTTAGAATTTCAGTGTTTAGATATCGCAAAGGATAAGTTACCGCAATCCGATGTTATTATTTTAAGGCAAGTCTTGCAACATCTTTCTAATGCTGAAATTAAGCAAGTCACTAACAAATTGACAAACTATAAATATGTCATTCTAACCGAGCATCTTCCAAACGGAGACTTTGAACCTAATAAAGATATTATTTCAGGTCAAGGTATTCGTTTAAAAAAGAAGAGTGGTGTAAGTCTTTTAGAGGTGCCATTTAACCTAAAAATAAAAACGCAACAAGAGTTGTTGCGAATTGATTTAGGCGAAAAGAAAGGCGTTATTGTTACTTGGGTTTATGAGATGTTCTAATCTACATATTTTCGAATTTCTCAATCATCTCTCTAAATAAACCTAATAGGAATACAAGTTTACTGGCATCGCCAGAAGCGTTAAATTTTTGGTTTTCAATTTTAACGGCATACCAATCGTTTTTACTGGTTTCATTAAGAACACCTTTTATCTCAATATTAGATATAGACGTGTTAGAAATATCTATTTCTACATCCCAACCTGGGTTTTCTAAAGTGGTAATTTGAATACCATTGCCTTGTTCCCAATCGCCATCGCAATTTTCTTTAAACCAATGTTGTATCCAGTCTGTAATTTCCATATGTTCTTATGTTTATTATTTGTTCACTAAAAGTAAAGACTCTATTCGTTATTCTTTTTTTTGCTGTTTTGAAAAGATTGATACGTCACTAAAAGACCAACGAAAAATCCTGATATTCCCATTAGGTAGTCTTTTTGAATCACTAAAAGAACACCACTAATTATGGTGATAAATCCAAAGCCTATAAAGAATTTGTCTGAAGTTGAATACTTGTTTTTCATATAGTGTAATTTAAATACCAAGTTACAAAAGAAAATATGGTCTTGATTTTTATTGGAGATTTAAGTTTTAATCTTCTCCTTTAGCATCAATCAATAAAGAATAACTACCAAGGAATATTGCTATGGGAATACATAACATAAGCAATTTGTTGAATTGGTTTTCTGTAAAGGCAATTTCTATGAAAAAATAAAAAACGATTAATGAGATAATCATTCCCATACAAGCAAATAATTGCAACATCACTGGTATTACAGTCTTATTAAAATTGCTACTTTCTCTCGCAAATTTTGAGAGATCAAAAAGGGAATTAAAATACATATAAATTCCGTGATAGGCTAAGTTTATTAAAATCATACCAAATAAACGACCTATAATATTTGCATCTTGAGGTATGAAAATGTTTAAAAAACTTAAAGCTAAATTTAAATACCCAAAACGTTTGTAGTAGGTTTTTATAATAGATTTTGTCAAATTAAACCACGTTCACTTCAGCTTCAATATCTATATTAAAAATGCGTTTTACGGTAAGTTGAATTAATTGCGACAACTTTAAAATGTCGTTTCCTGTTGCACCACCATAATTCACTAAAACTAAAGCTTGTTTTTTGTGTACGCCATAATTACCAAAGGTTTTACCTTTAAAACCAGCGGTTTCAATTAACCAACCAGCAGGTACTTTAACTTCGGTATCACTTACTTTGTAACTTGGTGCTTTTGGAAAGTTTTTTAGAAGTTCGTTAAATGCTTCAGTAGGAATTACTGGGTTTTTAAAAAAGCTTCCGCTATTACCAATTTTTTTAGGGTCTGGTAATTTACTTTCTCTAATCGCAATGACTGCGTTAGAAATATCTTTAATGGTTGGGTTTGTAATTGTATTCTGGCTTAATTCATCTTTAATCGCACCATAATCTACTTTTAAATTATGATTAGTTGAAGTCAGCTTAAAGGTCACATTAAGAATAATGTATTTGTCTTTAGTTTCATTTTTAAAAATGGAATTTCGGTAGCCAAAATTACAATCTTTATTAAGGAACGTTTCAACTTTAAAGGTTTCTAAATTTAAAGCCTCACAACTGAAAAAATGGTCTTTAAGTTCCACACCATAAGCACCAATATTTTGGATAGGACTGGTGCCAACATTTCCTGGGATTAAAGACATATTTTCTAAGCCACCATAATTTTGGTTAATAGTCCAAAGTACAAACTCGTGCCAGTTTTCGCCAGCATTACATTGTATAAAAACGTGATTATCTTCCTCTTGAATAACCTGTTTTCCTTTTAGATCTATATGTATAACTAAATCGTTGATGTCTTGGGTTAAAAGCATATTACTTCCACCTCCAATAATAAAATGCGATTCGTTTTGGTGTGCTTTTAAAACCGCTACTAAATCTTCTGTAGTAGTTACACTTACAAAAGATTTAGCAGTAACATCTATACCAAAGGTATTGTATGGTTTTAAGGATATGTTGTGTTGTAGGTTCACTTAGTCTTTGTAAACTTTTAAGGCTTCTTTTAAAATATTAACCGACTTTTTAAGGCTGTCTTTATTTAAAACGTAAGCAATTCGTATTTGGTTTTTTCCAACGTTTGGTGTGCTATAAAAACCACCTGCTGGCGCAACCATAATAGTTTCGTTATTAACGTCAAAGTCTTCTAATAACCATTGTGCAAAAACATCACTGTCTTTTACTGGTAATTCTGCAACACAGTAAAAAGCACCTTTTGGTTTGGCTACTTTTACACCAGGAATAGCTTCTAAACCTTCAATTAAAACGTTACGTCTTTCAACATATTCGTCTTTAACATCATCAAAATAACTTTGTGGTGTTTCTAAAGCCGCTTCGCTGGCAATTTGCGCTAATGTTGGTGGACTTAAACGTGCTTGAGCAAATTTTAATGCCGTACTTATTAAATCATTATTCTTACTAACTAAACAACCAATACGTGCACCACACATACTGTAACGTTTAGAAACGGAATCAATAATTATAGCGTGATTTTCTAAGCTAAATTCATCTTCTAAAACCGATGAGTGCTTAATCCCATCGTATGCAAATTCTCTATAAACTTCATCAGCAATTAAAAATAAATCGTGTTCTTTTACAATTTCTGCTAACTTTTTAATTTCGTCTTTAGAGTATAAGTAACCCGTTGGATTTCCTGGGTTACAAATTAATATCGCCTTTGTTTTTGGTGTGATTAACTTCTCGAATTCTTCAATAGCTGGTAATGCAAAATTGTCTTCTAATTTAGAAATTACTGGAACAACTTTTACACCAGAAGCGGTTGAAAATCCGTTGTAATTAGCGTAAAATGGTTCAGGAATAATCACTTCATCATCCACGTCCATAATACTACCAAAAGCAAATAATAAAGCTTCACTACCACCAGTCGTTACAATAATGTCATTTTTAGTAACATTAATGTTGTGACCTTCGTAATAGTTCGCAATTTTTGTTCGGTATTCGTCCGATCCTTCAGAGCGAGAATAAGCTAAAATATCTAAAGAGTTATTTTTAACTGCATCTAAGGCAACTTGAGGTGTTTTAATATCTGGTTGTCCAATATTTAAATGGAAAATACTTTTACCATTAGCTATCGCTTTTTCGGCAAAAGGCACCAATTTACGTATTGGTGATTGTGGCATAGAAAGCCCTTTATGAGAAATCTTTGGCATTGCTGATTTTTTTTGTGTAAA
>DAISIZ010000102.1:4448-7992 GCA_036821745.1 Aurantibacter sp.
TAAAGTTCCGAAAAAAATATGAAATCTTATTTCACTTTAGAAAATATTCCAGCTCTTATTCGAAATTATTGTGAAATAAAAAGATGATTTTTTTCTTTATAAGAAATACAAAAATAAAGCATAGTACAGTTACGGTTTCTTTTTCTATTGAATTAGAAAGGAGAAAAGTGGTTTTTATTACGATTATTTTGAGTGAGAGCTGGTAAATACGCATAAAAAAAGCCAGAGTAGAAACTCTGACTTTAAATATGATGTGTGATAGAAAATTACTGTGCCATCACGCTTTTTTCTTTTTTATCTAAAACGCTTACTTTACTTGGATCTACAACCGTTCCTTTAATTTTAATTGCTGTTTTTGGTGTGTCAGCATTAGAAACAACGGTAATTGTTTTTCTAAAAGGCATCACACGATTTGTGTCATACTTTACTTCAATTTTACCAGTAGCTCCAGGCATAATAGGATCTTTCGGCTTTTTAGGAATGGTACAACCACAACTTGCTGTTACACTACTAATAATTAATGGTGCATCACCAGTGTTAGTAAACTCAAAAGTTCTAACGCCATTAGCGCCTTTATCAATAGTTCCGTAGTCTATAGTGGTGTCTTTAAATTCAATTTTTGCTACTTTATCTTGTGCATTTACCGCCATACTTAGTAATCCGATAAATAAAAATGTAAATAGATTTTTCATAATTTCTAATTGTTGTTACTGTAAATTTAGTGCTTTATTTATGTTTTTGCAATATATAAAATCTTTTTAATCTAATAATAAGCCAATTAAAGAGGCTTTAAATTTCTTAGAAAAAATAATATAATTACTTTTGTTGAATTAGATTCAAAAACTATTCCAAAGTATGCAAATGCCAGATAAATATCAAGCACAAGACGTAGAAAATAAATGGTACGACTACTGGATGAAAAACAACTATTTTCATTCAACACCAGACGAGCGCGAGCCTTACACAATTGTAATTCCGCCACCAAACGTCACAGGAGTTTTGCATATGGGACATATGTTAAACAACACCATTCAAGATGTTTTAATTCGTCGTGCACGTTTACAAGGTAAAAATGCGTGCTGGGTTCCTGGTACGGATCACGCCTCTATTGCTACCGAAGCAAAAGTTGTGGCGCGTTTAAAAGAACAAGGGATTGATAAAAACGATTTAACACGTGATGAATTTTTAAATCACGCTTGGGATTGGACCGAAGAATATGGTGGTGTAATTTTAGAGCAGTTAAAAAAGTTAGGTTGTTCTTGCGACTGGGATAGAACTAAGTTTACTATGGACGATGATATGTCTGAAGCAGTAATTAAAGTTTTTGTTGATTTATATGAAAAAGGCCTGATTTATCGTGGTTTTAGAATGGTAAACTGGGATCCGGAAGCTAAAACAACATTAAGTGATGAAGAAGTTATTCACGTTGAAAAAAACGGTTTATTATATTATTTAAATTATAAAATTGAAGGAAGCGACGAGGTTTTAACCATAGCAACGACGCGTCCTGAAACTATTTTTGGAGATACCGCTATTTGTATTAATCCAAACGATGAGCGTTTTACACACTTAAAAGGAAAGAAAGCTATTGTACCAATTTGTGGTCGTGTGATTCCTATTATAGAAGATGAATATGTAGATCTTGAGTTTGGTACAGGTTGCTTAAAAGTAACGCCAGCTCACGATGAAAATGATAAAGTTTTAGGTGATAAGCATAAATTAGAAGTGATTGACATTTTTAATGATGATGCGTCTTTAAATAGCTTTGGTTTACAATACGAAGGTCAAGATCGTTTTGTAGTACGTAAAGCGGTTGCTAAAGAATTAGAAGCCTCAGGTGTTTTAGTAAAAACGGAGAGCCACGTGAATAAAGTGGGAACTTCAGAACGTACTAAAGCAGTTATCGAGCCACGTTTAAGCGACCAATGGTTCTTAAAAATGGAAGAATTAGCTAAGCCTGCAATTAAAGCAGTTTTAGGTGAAGATAGCGAGATTAACTTATTCCCAAAGAAGTTTGAGAATACCTACAGACACTGGATGGAAAACGTTCGTGACTGGAATATTTCGCGTCAGTTATTATGGGGACAACAAATTCCTGCCTTTTATTATGGCGAAGGAAAAGAAGATTTTGTAGTTGCTGAAAATGTAACATCTGCTTTAGTTAAAGCAATTGAAAAAACAGGAAATAACGATTTAAAAGAATCTGATTTAAAACAAGAAACTGATGCTTTAGATACCTGGTTCTCATCTTGGTTATGGCCAATGAGTGTTTTTGACGGAATCCGTAATCCTGAAAATGAAGAGATTAAGTACTATTACCCAACAAACGATTTAGTAACGGGGCCAGATATTTTATTTTTCTGGGTAGCACGTATGATTGTTGCTGGTTATGAATATAAAGATGCCAGACCTTTTGAAAACGTTTACTTAACCGGGTTAGTTCGTGATAAGCAACGTCGTAAAATGAGTAAGTCATTAGGGAATTCTCCTGATGCTTTAAAATTAATAGAAGAGTATAGTGCCGATGGTGTTCGTGTTGGGTTACTTTTAAGTAGCGCCGCTGGAAACGATTTAATGTTTGATGAATCTTTATGTCAACAAGGAAAAGGATTTGGAAACAAAATCTGGAATGCTTTTAAGTTAATTAAAGGTTGGGAAGTTAAAGAAGATTTAGCACAGCCAGAATCAAGTAAAATTGCTTTAGAATGGTATAATGCAAAATTCCACGAAACGTTAGTAGATATTGAAGATCACTTTGATAAATACCGTTTAAGCGATGCTTTAATGAGTACGTATAAATTAGTTTGGGACGATTTCTGTTCTTGGTTATTAGAAATGATTAAACCAGGATACCAACAACCTATTGATGCTAAAACGTATAAAGCAGTTATTGCAGTTTTAGAAGATAACTTAAAGTTATTACATCCGTTTATGCCATTTTTAAGTGAAGAGATTTGGCAATTAATTAGCGAAAGAACCCCAGAAGATGCATTAATTGTATCTAAATGGCCAGAAAAAGAAATTGTAAATGGTGATTTAATTAGAGCTTTTGAATTTACTCAAGAGGTGATTTCAGGAATTCGTAACATTAGAAAACAAAAGAATATTGCGTTTAAAGACGCGATTGGATTCTCAGTAATTAATAACGAAAAGACTGCAACTACGTTTGATGAGGTGATTTCTAAATTAGGAAACTTAGAAGCTATAAACTACGTGTCAGAACCTGTAGAAGGTGCTTTAACGTTTAGAGTAAAGTCTAACGAATACTTTATTCCTATGGAAGGAAGTATTGATGTAGAGGCAGAAATTAAAAAGCTTACCGAAGAATTAAAGTACACGGAAGGATTTTTAAAGTCTGTACAAAAGAAGTTGTCTAACGAACGTTTTGTAGCTGGTGCTCCAGAGCAAGTTATTGCTAACGAACGTAAAAAAGAAGCAGATGCTTTAGCTAAAATTGAAACAATTAAGTCAAGTTTAGCGAGTTTGAAATAAACAAGTATTTCTTTATAATTAAATAAAAGGTCCATTTTGAAAACTTCAAAAT
>DAISIZ010000103.1:0-7912 GCA_036821745.1 Aurantibacter sp.
TTATATAAAATAAAAAAATATCTTTCAATATTAGCAGTTGTATTAATCATAGCTTGGCTATTATCAATGGATTTTAATGATTTATCCTGGGAAACTAATTCTGCTTCTTATTTGGGAATTATCTCAATGCTTTTTCTTTTAGTTGGAAGTGTTATGGACTATAGAACTAAAAAGAACAAATAAAAGTAAATCCAACAGTTCTCTTTCCTTAGGAAAGAGTTAGAGATAGGAAAAAAAATGACAGAAGACCAAAACGACGACTTAACAAACGAAAATACAGAGCTTAATCCAAGCGAGGCGCATCAAGAACCACAAGAAAGCATTACCCGAATTACGGGAATGTATAAAGATTGGTTTTTAGATTATGCATCTTATGTAATTTTAGAACGTGCCGTACCAGCTATAGAAGACGGTTTTAAACCAGTACAGCGACGCATTATGCATTCTATGAAAGACTTAGACGATGGACGCTACAATAAAGTAGCCAATATTGTTGGTCACACAATGCAGTATCATCCGCACGGAGATGCCAGTATTGCTGATGCTATGGTGCAAATTGGTCAAAAAGATTTACTAATTGACACGCAAGGAAACTGGGGAAATATATTAACAGGAGATAGTGCCGCTGCTTCACGTTATATTGAAGCGCGAATTTCAAAATTTGGATTAGATGTCGTTTATAATCCAAAAATTACGGAATGGCAATCCAGTTACGATGGTCGTCGTAAAGAACCTGTGAATTTACCGGTTATGTTCCCATTATTGTTAGCGCAAGGTGGCGAAGGTATTGCGGTTGGTCTGTCTACTAAAATATTACCACATAACTTTATCGAGTTAATCGATGCGTCTGTAAAACATTTACAAGGCAAGCGATTTACTATTTATCCTGATTTTCCAACAGGAGGAATTGCCGATATTTCTAACTATAACGATGGTTTGCGAGGCGGAAAAGTCCGTGTGCGCGCCAAAATATCACAGTTAGATAAAAATAAATTGGTGATTACTGAAGTGCCTTTTGGTAATACCACACAATCCTTAATCGATTCTATTTTAAAGGCGAACGATAAAGGGAAGATTAAGATTAAAAAAATTGAAGATAATACCGCAGCCGAAGTTGAAATTCAAATTCACTTGCCAAGCGGATTATCACCAGATAAAACCATTGATGCTTTATATGCATTTACAAGTTGCGAATCGTCAATTTCGCCATTAGGTTGTGTGATTGAAGACAATAAACCGTTGTTTGTTGGTGTAACCGAAATGCTAAAACGCAGTACCGATAATACAGTACAATTGTTAAAGCAAGAGTTAGAAATTCGTTTAGGCGAATTTGAAGAACAATGGCACTTTTCAAGTTTAGAACGTATTTTTATTGAAAATAGAATTTACCGCGATATTGAAGAAGAAGAAACTTGGGAAGGTGTAATTCAGGCGATTGATAAAGGTTTAAAACCACACATCACACATTTAAAACGTGGTGTTACCGTTGAAGATATTACGCGTTTAACCGAAATACGAATCAAGCGTATTTCTAAATTTGATATTGATAAAGCGCAACAGAAAATTGATGCTTTAGAAGATCAAATCGCCGAAGTTAAAAATCATTTAGCAAATCTTATTGATTACGCTATTGCATATTTCACGCGTTTAAAAAACACTTACGGTAAAGGTCGCGAACGTAAAACAGAATTAAGAACTTTTGAAGATGTTGATGCCACTAAAGTGGTTATTCGTAACACGAAGCTTTATGTGAATAGAGAAGAAGGTTTTATTGGAACTTCTTTAAAACGTGACGAATACGTTGGAGATTGTAGTGATATTGACGATATTATTGCATTCACTGCCGATGGAACAATGATGGTTTCTAAAGTAGATTCTAAAACCTTTATTGGTAAAAATATTACACACGTTGCTGTCTTTAAAAAGAAGGATAAGCGTACTATTTATAATATGATTTATCGCGATGGAAGCAAAGGATCTTCATTTATTAAGCGATTTAATGTGACTTCGGTTACCAGAGATAAGGTTTACGATTTAACCAATGGAAACAAAAGTTCTAAGGTTTGGTATTTCTCTGCAAACCCTAACGGTGAAGCCGAAGTGGTTAGCATTGCATTGCGCCAAGCTGGAAGTATTAAAAAGTTAAAATGGGACATTAATTTTGCCGATATTTTAATTAAAGGTCGCGCCAGTAAAGGAAATGTCGTGACTAAATATCCCGTAAAGTCAGTCGATTTAAAAGAAAAAGGCGTTTCTACTTTAAAACCACGTAAAATTTGGTTTGACGATACCGTACAACGTCTTAATGTAGACGGAAGAGGTGAGTTGTTAGGCGAATTTAAAGGAGAAGATAAGCTGTTAATTATCAGTCAAAAAGGGTTGGTAAGAACGGTTACACCAGAAGTGACACTTCATTTTGATGACGATATGATTGTGTTAGAAAAATGGAATCCTGAAAAGCCAATTTCAGCTATTTATTTTAATGGTGAAAAAGACTTGTACTACGTAAAGCGTTTCATTATTGAACAGCCAGACAAAGAAGAAAAATTTATTTCTGAAGACGAAAAATCGCATTTAGAAATTGTGTCTACCGATTGGAAACCTGTAGCCGAAATTGAGTTTACTAAAGAACGCGGTAAAGACCGAAAAGACAATGAAACGATTCTATTAGAAGATTTCATTTCTATAAAAGGATTATCTGCTTTAGGAAACCAATTAACTAAAGATAAAGTCAAGCAAATTAATTTGTTAGAACCTATTCCAGTTGAAGAAGTCATAGAAGAAACTTCTGAGAACAGTGAAGATTCTGATGAAAGTCAAGATGATGAGCAACCGACTTTGTTTTAGGTTTTTGAATTATAAATGTTTGTCATTCTGCACTGCGATGCAGAATCCATTTTAAATAGAATCTAAAATGTCAGTCTGAGCCTTTCGACTATCGCTCAAGACAAGCTAAAAGTCGAAGATCTTATTTAGTAACAATCTGTATGACTTCTCGATACAATTTTCTCTCCCGAGATTTGTCGAGACAAAAAATCACTCGAAATGACGATAAAGTATAAAATATAAAAATCCGCTAAACTATACGTTTAGCAGATTTTTTAGTTTTCTGAATTAGCTGATAGTTATTAGAACAGAATCTAAATTATTATGGATTATTAAATCAATCTCTACTCAACTCTAACCGCAGTTCCTTTTTGTTTGGTAACTTCTCCTACATAAGAATATTCAAACGTATAGCTGTCTTTTGTGGTCGTTAAAATCTTTAAGTGCACATCTTTCTTGTCAATACGACTTTTAGGGTTAATGGTTGTGAAAACCACTTCGCAGTCGTTAATCCAGCGCACTTTAGACGAGTCTATTTTACCTTTATAGTTTTCGACTTGGAAAACATTATCTCGTGTAAAAGTAGAGGTGTAAGTGTCGTTATTTATTGTGATTTCACTTTTATACGTTCCGGTTTTAAAATCGGTGCAATTGCGTTCAAATTCATAGCAACTGGTTAAGCTTAATAACAATAATAGAAGTAGAGCTTTAATTTTCATTAATCTTGTTTTTTCAAAATTAAGAAATCTTAAAATGTTTTGCTTTGTTTTATAAAAAGATTATAAATCTTGTCTTTTAATGCGTGTTTTCAAAAATCGCGTATTTAAAAATTTCTGTATCCTATTACAGAATACTCAAATTTTCAAAATGACTCAATTTAGCTCAAAAAACAATGTATTAGAATTAGTTATTTAATAACATTAAATAATCAATAAAGTTGATAGTTGGTTTTTAGTTTTTAAAATTAGAAAAAGTGCCATCGGTATAAAAAATCACTATGCGATCAATTTCTTTTCCGTTGGAATTTATTTGAGGTGAAAAATTTTGAACGGGTTCCGAAATTTCAGTTTTTGGAATCGTTGGTTTTTCATCAATAAATAAATTTGGAGTAGAAGTTGGTTTTGGAATTTCAACTTTTGGTTGTTCTAAACTTTTTGGAAAAACACCTTTTCCATTTAAAAGCCAATACAATTCTACCTCTGGAAAAGTGTCCAAAATTTTCATAATAAAATCTAAACTCGGTTTATTTCTACCAGATAATATATGTGAAATACTGGAGCGTTGCACACCAACTTTTGTAGCAAAAGATGAGGCGCTTTCGTTGTAATAATCAATGACTTTTTGAAGTCGTTTTGTAAATTGGTCGCTGTTTATCATTGTAAACAAGTTTGTAAGTTATGATGCTGTTACAAATGTAACATCTATAGTTGGATAATCAAAATAAAGTTATAATTAGTAGTTTTTAGATTAAACTAAAACTTTAGTTATGTTAAGTTAACTTATTGATTTATATATAACTAAAAATTTTAATTGTTTGAAAGTGATATATTTACAGGATAATGCTACAATACTATCAATAGATATAGTCATCTGTATATAAATGTAAACACTACAACTATTAAAAATTGTTTACAATTGTAAAACATATAATGTTTACATTTGTAACACAATAAAACCTGCTATGATCTATCAGTCTAATACGACTTACAATTCTATAAAAGAAAAAGCGCTTTTTAATCGCTATATTTCTCTTAAACAGATTAAACCTTTAATCCATAAATTACCTAAAGATCTATTTGAAATTTTGGTGTTGGGAAATTCTGTTTTGCACCAACCTATTCATCATATAAAAGTTGGTAACGGACCAATTAAAGTTTTAATGTGGTCACAAATGCACGGAAACGAAAGCACAACTACGAAGGCTTTATTCGACTTATTTAATCATATTATTAAAGACCAGACCATATTAAACGACTTAACATTGTCTATAATTCCTATGTTAAGTCCAGATGGTTCTAATGCTTATACACGTATAAATGCCAATAAAGTCGACTTAAATCGTGATGCACAAAACTTGTCTCAACCAGAAAGCAAGTTGTTTAAATCGCATTATGATGCTTTCAAGCCAGATATTTGCTTGAATTTACACGGACAACGTACCATATTTAATGTAGGTGTAACGAATAAACCGGCTACCTTATCGTTTTTAGCACCTGCAGGCGACAAAAATCGATTGATTACTGAGACTCGTAAACAGTCTATGCGCTTAATTAATGCTATAAACGACCATTTACAGACGTTTATTCCTAATCATATTGGACGTTATGACGACGGGTTTAATGCGAACTGCGTAGGTGATACCTTAACAATGCTTAATATTCCTACCATACTATTTGAAGCTGGACATTATAAAGACGATTATGAGCGCGAAAAAGTACGTTATTTGGTTTATGAGGCTCTATTAAGTGTTTTAGATGCTATTAAGAATAAGGTTCATATTAATGGTAGTCACTTGGCGTATGAAGAAATCCCTGAAAATGGGAAGTTATTCTGCGATGTTATTGTTCAAAATGCGAAACATAATGGTGAAATTGTAGATATAGAACTTCAATTTGAAGAATTCTTAGAAAATGACGCTGTTAATTACATGGGGATTGTTAAAAATATCACCCAAAAATCAATGCTTTTCGCACATAAATACATAGATGCTAATCGAAATGAAGTTTTTAACGAAAAAAACACACCTTTAAACGAAAATGATAGGCTTTTTTATGTTAAAATAGGTGAGTCCAAAATTTTATTAAAAACGGATTAAATTTCTTCTTTTTTGTGATTCTATTACGAATAATATGTTAATTTTGCACTTTAAATAATAATTATCTAATAAATGGCTAAGTTTAAATTAGACGAAATTGACCACCAAATTCTTGATATGTTAATAGATAACACAAGAATTCCTTTTACTGATATCGCAAAGAAATTATTAATTTCTGCAGGTACAGTGCACGTAAGAGTAAAGAAAATGGAAGATGCAGGAATCATTAAAGGTTCTTCATTAACATTAGACTACAATAAATTAGGATATTCATTTATAGCATACGTAGGTGTGTTTTTACAAAATACCTCGCAAACTAAGTTTGTTTTAGAGCGTTTAAATGCCATTCCTTACATTACTGTAGCGCATATAACAACTGGTAAGTTTAATATTTTTTGTAAGTTAAGAGCAAGAGATACGCAACACGCTAAAGACATTATCTTTAATATAGATGATATTGAAGGTGTTTACAGAACTGAAACAATGATTTCTTTAGAGGAAAGCTTAAACGACAAAAAGCGTTTAATGCACGAAATATTCAATAAACTGTAAGGAATTACGTTTATTACGAACTAAAACGCTTCAAACTATTGTATTTTGAAGCGTTTTTTTATAGCACTAACTTTATGACAACAACAGAACAATTAAGCAAAAACGAATATCTGCCATATTTTACTAACTTTTTAAACCTATTGGATAATAACAAGGATATTATCTCAGTTTTAGAAGAAAGTGGAGCAGAAGCTATCCAGTTTTTTAAAGCAGTCCCAAAAGAGAAAGAATCTTTTAAGTATGCCGAAGGAAAATGGGATATCAAGGAAATTATTAATCATTTAATAGATACTGAGCGTATTTTTAATTACCGTGCGTTAAGTATTTCAAGACAAGATAAAACGCTTTTAAATGGCTTTGATGAGAATGAATATGTCAAGTATAGTAATGCGTCAAATCGTGAGATGAATGACTTAATTGAAGAGTTTAGTTTGGTAAGACAAGCAACTGTAGCTTTGTTTAAAAGCTTTACGCCAGAAATGCTAAGTTATATCGGACAAGCTGGTTCTGGACAAGTATCTACAAGAGCTGTCGGTTTTATCATTGCAGGTCACGAAACACATCATTTAGCGGTTTATAAAGAACGCTACTTATAATTGAATCTTATATAAATAAAAAGAGCCACAACGTAAATTGTGGCTCTTTTTGTATGTTATACTATGTTTTTTAAGCTTGATAGTAATCAAAAGCTTTAAAAATTGTTTCATTAGGAACTTTGCAGTCAACTACAGGCTTTGCAATAGCTTCTAAAAGCACGAAATTAATGTTACCGTGCTCATTTTTCTTATCAAACTTTAATAAGTCTATAATCGTATCAATATCCGCTTTAGTGAATTCTATTTTACCGTATAGTTTCACTAAATAGGCTTTAATATCGTTTAAGTCAGAAGTGTTAAAACCACATTGTTTAGATGAAATAAAGCAAGCTAAAATCATACCAATAGCAATAGCTTCACCGTGTAATAAACGTTCTTTGTCTGGGTTTGTTAAGAAATAAGATTCTATAGCGTGACCTAACGTATGTCCGTAGTTTAAAGTTCTACGTTCTTTGCGTTCAAATGGATCCTTTTCAACAATATCTTTTTTAATTGAAACAGACTCGTGAATTAACGCGTCTAAATCATTTAAAGTAAAATCTTTTAGGTGCGTTAGTTTATTCCAATGATTTTTATCGCTAATTAAGCCGTGTTTAAGCATTTCGGCTAAGCCAGAACGTAATTCTATAGGACTTAAGGTGTCTAAAAACAAGGTGTTTATTAGCACTAATTTAGGTGTGTTAATAACGCCAATTTGGTTTTTTAAATGACCTAAATCAACACCATTTTTACCACCAACCGAAGCATCTACCATTGCTAACAAACTGGTTGGGACATTAACAAAATCAATACCTCTACGGTAAGTGCTTGCTACAAAACCACCTAAGTCTGTAACAACGCCACCACCAAGATTAAGGATGATGCTTTTTCTGTCTGCATTTAACTCGCTTAATGCATTCCAAACACCAAGACACGTTTCAATGTGCTTGTTGGTTTCGCCTGGTTCAATAGAAATCACTTCAATAGGAGTTTTGGTGGAAATTTCGGCCAAAAACTGAGGCAAACACGCTTGTTCCGTAATACTATCTACAATAACAAAAATTGAAGAATAGTTATTCGTTTTAAGTAATTGGTTTAATGCGGTAAAACCATCTTTATTAAAGATGATGCTATAGTCTTGGGT
>DAISIZ010000104.1:0-3678 GCA_036821745.1 Aurantibacter sp.
TTAGCAGTTAGCAGTTAGCAGTTAGCAGTTAGCAGTTAGCAGTTAGCAGTTAGCAAAACTAAAAAATCCAAAAACATATTGTTTTTGGATTTTTTTATATTCTTAACTAAAGTTTAAAATTTATTTCGAGGTTTCTAACCTCTAACCTCTAACCTCTAACCTCTAACCTCTAAAGACTAATTACTGAATTCCCGCTATCACTTCAATCTCTCCAATAATTTTATCGGCTAAAGTATCGGCTTCTTCTTGGCTTTTAGCTTCAGTATATATTCTAATAATTGGTTCTGTATTACTTTTACGTAAATGCACCCAACTTTCGCTAAAATCAATTTTAACGCCATCAATAGTTGTTAAGTTTTCGTTTTTATAACGTGCTTCCATAGCTGTTAAAATAGCATCAACATCTAAACTTGGTGTTAATTGTATTTTCTTTTTACTCATAAAGTAACTCGTGTAGGTTTTACGTAAGTCACTTACAGCCATTTTCTTTTCGGCTAATAAACTTAAAAATAAAGCTACACCAACTAAAGCATCACGACCGTAATGCGAA
The DNA here is from genome assembly GCA_036821745.1 of Aurantibacter sp. Classification (GTDB taxonomy): domain Bacteria; phylum Bacteroidota; class Bacteroidia; order Flavobacteriales; family Flavobacteriaceae; genus Aurantibacter. The sequence continues at coordinate 551 of DAISIZ010000104.1, forward strand.
TCTGGATAAATAATTCCTCCATTTCCTTCGCCACCAATTACAGCGTTATTCTTTTTCATTAAGTTAACAACATTCACTTCGCCTACTGCACTTGCTTCATAAGTTCCGCCGTGTTTTTCAGTCACGTCACGTAAAGCACGTGTCGAACTCATATTACTTACCGTATTTCCTGGTGTTTTACTTAATACGTAATCAGCACAAGCCACCAAAGTGTATTCTTCACCAAACATCTCACCTTTTTCATCCATAAAGGCTAAACGGTCTACATCAGGATCTACGACAATACCAAAATTGGCATTATGTTTTTGCACCTCTTCGGACAAGTCACCTAAATGCTCCTTTAAAGGTTCTGGGTTATGCGGAAAATGACCTGTTGGGTCACAATATAACTTAACTGGCTCAACACCTAAAGCTTCTAATAATAACGGAATTGCAATTCCACCTGTACTATTTACACCATCTACGACCACTTTAAAATTAGCATCTGCAATGGCTTTTTTATTCACTAAAGGCAATTCTAAAACCTCGTCAATATGAATATCAATATACGCTTCATTAATCGCAATGTCACCTAAATCATCAACCTCAGCGAATGTCATTTCATCACTTTCGGCAATCTTTAAAATTTTCGCACCTTCTTCAGCATTTAAAAATTCCCCATCACTATTTAATAATTTAAGGGCATTCCATTGTTTTGGGTTATGACTGGCAGTTAAAATAATACCACCATCAGCGTGTTCCATTGGCACAGCAATTTCAACAGTTGGCGTTGTACTTAAACCTAAATCAATTACTTTAATACCTAAACCGACTAAAGTATTCATCACTAAATTCTGAATCATTTCACCACTTAAACGGGCATCACGACCAACAACTACGCGATACGTTTCTTTGTCTAACTGCTGTTTTAACCAAGTTCCATAGGCACTTGCAAATTTAACGGCATCAATTGGCGTTAGGTTTTCACCTGTTGCGCCACCAATAGTTCCGCGTATTCCTGATATAGATTTTATTAAAGTCATAATGTATTTTTATCTGTAAAACACAAATATAATATTCTTACAGTAGATTACTAATTAATGAATTTGTAAATTCGGCTTATGAATTTTTTGGCACACATATATTTATCAAATAACGATAGCGAAGTGGCTATTGGTAACTTTATTTCGGACAGTATTCGCGGTAAAAAATACAAGGATTATCCTCAAGACATTCAGGTTGGCATCCTACTCCATCGCGAAATTGACACCTTTACCGATGCACATAAAATTGTACGACAAAGTACCAAACGTCTACACGAAAATTACGTACATTACGCTGGTGTTATTGTAGATATTTTATACGATCATTTTTTAGCTAAAAACTGGCATCAGTATTCAGATATGCCTTTAGCAGATTTTATTGAAGATTTTTACGATAATTTAGAAGCTCATTTTGACATTCTACCAAAACGCGTTAAGCAATTAATGCCATATATGATTGGTGATAATTGGTTATTGAGTTATAAGGAAATTTCTGGAATACAGAAGGTTTTAGAAGGAATGAACCGTCGTACTAAAAATCGTTCTAAGATGAATTTAGCCATAAAAGAACTTAAAGAGTTTTACGATGAATTTGAGCAAGAATTCACTCTGTTTTTTGCTGAATTAATCGCACATACCAAAACAAATCATCAACTTTTAAAACAACGTGTTTATGACGAAAACCATTGATTGTGTCGTATTAACCGACAAACGTTACACGATAAATTCTTCCTCAGAACAATACATACAAAACGTATTAGATGAAGATGCTTTTGTAGTTAATGCACTTAAAGCGGAAGGATTAAACGCTATTAGATTAGCTTGGGATGATGCCAATTTTGACTGGAACAGCACAAAATGTATTATTTTTAGAACTACTTGGGATTATTTTGATCGTTTTAGTGAGTTTTCAGTTTGGTTAACAAAAGTGTCAAAACAAACCACGCTTATTAATTCTGAAGCTATTATTCGCTGGAATATAGATAAACATTACTTACAGGATTTACAAAAAAACAACGTTCATATTGCCGAAACACATTTTATTGAAAAAGGCACGCAAACCACATTAAAACAACTTCATAGAAGTTTACAATGGAATGAAACCGTTTTAAAACCTTGTGTTTCTGGCGCCGCTAGACATACCTATAAATTAAATGCTGAAAATTTAGATGCTCACGAAACCATTTTTCAAGAGTTAACAAGTGAAGAAGCTATGATGTTACAACCGTTTCAATACAACATCATTGAAAAAGGCGAAATAAGCTTAATGGTTTTTAACGGACAATTTACACACGCCGTTTTAAAGAAAGCCAAAGCTGGCGATTTTAGAGTTCAAGACGATTTTGGTGGTAGCGTTCACGATTACCAACCAACAGCTCAAGAAATAGCATTTGCCGAAAACACCGTAAGAGCTTGTAAAGAATTACCACTTTACGCAAGAGTTGATATTTTTGAAGATAACAACGGACACATAGCATTAAGCGAATTAGAACTTATAGAGCCAGAATTATGGTTTAGAAAACATCCTGAAGCTTCTACTATTTTAGCAAAAGCTGTTAAGTCGAGGATTTGAGGATTTGTTGTGACGTTGATATTAAATTTTACTAATTAGTAATTTAAATTAATAAAGCACTTCGACTTTAGCCTGTCTTGAGCTTGATGAAAGGCTCAGTGTGACATTCTAACTAAAATTATAATAAGAACTCCAATGTCAGTCTGAGCGCAGTCGAAGACCAATCAAAACAAATTAAAGTCGAAGACCAAGCTAAAACAAAACTTCACATTGATAACTGATAATTATTTAATGATAATTGAAACTCTATAATTGAAAATGAAAAAACCATTCACCATAAAACGCTTATTAAAAATAATAGTCGGTGTTATTATATTCTTCACCTTACCAACCGCACTCCTATTTGGTTATGTGTATTTTAAATACAACGAACCTTTGCCCATTTCAAAACCAAGTAAAGAAGCCGATGCTTTAGCTTTAAAAATGCTAAACGCATTAAATTTCGACGCTTATAAAAACACCGATTATATTGAGTTTACTTTTAAAAATCGTCATCATTATAAATGGAATAAATTAGAAAACACTTGCGAAGT
>DAISIZ010000104.1:3778-5414 GCA_036821745.1 Aurantibacter sp.
ACTTACAATTCTGGTGGCTCTACACCTGGCGATTCTTACCTATGGCATTTAGACCAAAACGGTAAACCTAAAAGCTACCAAATGTGGACCAGCATTTTACCTATACAAGGTTTCCCTGCTTCTTGGAGCGATTGGACCACAACAAAAACTGGCGCGGTTTTACCAACATTTCATAAGTTAAGTATGCTTGGCTTGGAGATTACTGGATTGAAAACAGAAAAAGAATAACGTAAAACATTATTTTTATCACCTAATTTATAATTTACACTTTTTGAACATAGCCGTAGTCATACTAAACTGGAATGGAAAACAACTTTTAGAACAGTTTTTACCTAGCGTAATAACACATTCTAAAGATGCCGTTATTTACGTAGCAGACAATGCTTCTAGCGATGATTCTATTACTTATGTAAAAAGTCATTTTCCTAGTGTAAAAATTATACAGAATTCAGAAAATGGCGGTTATGCTAAAGGTTATAACGATGCTTTAAAACACGTTAATGAATCTATTTTCTGTTTATTAAATAGCGATATTGAAGTGACTGCAAATTGGTTGACTCCAGTTGTAAAGGAGTTTAAAACTAACGCGACAACAGCTATTATTCAACCTAAAATTTTAGACTTTAAAAACAAGGAGAAATTTGAATATGCTGGTGCTGCTGGTGGATTTATTGACAAATATGGTTATGCCTATTGTCGCGGTAGATTGTTTGACACCTTAGAAACAGATAAAAATCAATATAAAAACGATACCATATTTTGGGCTTCTGGTGCTTGCTTATTTATACGCAAAGAAACCTTTAATACCTTAAATGGTTTTGATGAAAACTTCTTTGCACATTACGAAGAAATAGATTTATGCTGGCGCGCTCACAATTTAGGTATACAAACAAAATGCATTGTAGACTCGGTGGTTTATCATGTTGGTGGCGCAACATTAAACTCTAGCAATCCTAAAAAAACATTTCTTAATTTTAGGAATAGCTTATTTGCAATTACTAAAAATGCACACGGTTTTTTACCTGCACTCATTTTTACAAGACTGTCTTTAGATGGTATAGCTGCTATAAAATTTTTAGCACAATTTAAAGCATCACACTTTTTGGCTATTATAAAAGCTCATTTTTCGTTTTATGGTCATTTATTCAAACTTTTAAAACAACGTTCTAACAGTAACCAAAAGCATAACTATTACTATAGTAAAAGCATTGTTTGGCAGTACTTTGTCAAACAAAAAAGACACTTTAGCCAGTTATAAATATTACACTCAAAATTTTGTTAAAAGCTATGCGTATTTTGAAAGTTCTTTTACTTTTGACTAAACCTAAATCATAATAGCATCATGAAAAAAACCATAGTATTTGGCTTAACAGCATTAATGTTGACGTCTTGCGTTTCTAAAAAAGAATTCGCAGCACTTGAGGCCAAACAAAAAACAACCCAAGACCAACTTAACTCGGCAACTGTAAAACTAAATAAGTGTTTAGCAGACGAAGCTGCAAAAGCGGCACGTTTACAAGAGTTAAAAGAACGTTTAGCCGATATGAAAGCGACCAACCAAGGTTTAATTCAGAGTACTAAGGATATGACGGTTTTAACCACTAAAGGTGCACAAAACTTAGAGAAATCTTTAGAA
>DAISIZ010000104.1:5424-7912 GCA_036821745.1 Aurantibacter sp.
CTTTAGAAAGTTTAAAAGAAAAAGACTTAAAAATATCGCGTTTACAAGATGCCTTAACAAAAAAGGATAGTGTGACTTTAGCTTTAGTCACAAGTCTTAAAAAAGAAGTTGGTTTAAACGACCCAGATATAGAAGTTAACGTTGAAAAAAGTGTGGTTTTCATTTCTTTAAGTGACAAACTATTATTTAAAAGTGGTAGTTATGTAATCACCGAAAAGGCGAAAGTTATTTTAGGAAAAGTAGCGACTGTAATTAACGGAAAACCAGATTTTGAAGCTATGATTGAAGGTCATACAGATAGCGATCCTTTTAAGAAAGGCGTTTTAATTGACAACTGGGATTTAAGTGTTAAACGTAGTACTGCCATTGTTAGAGCTTTACAAGAGTTAGGCGTTAAACCTGAGCAATTAATTGCCGCTGGACGTAGTAGTTTCTTACCTTTAGTACCAAATGATTCGGCTGAAAACAAAGCGACAAACCGTAGAACTAAAATTTTAATTCTACCTAAAATAGATCAATTCTATAAAATGATTGAAGACGAAATGAAAGATTTATCTCAACAATAAATCATTCACATTTAAATAGTTTAAACCGTTAAATTCTTTACAGGATTTAGCGGTTTTTTTTATGTGTAATAAAAGCTTTCCCTTATACTTTATTTAAGCTATTTTCGGTTTCTTTTTCGAAAAACTATTAACTAACAATCCCAATTAAAAAGAAACTAAATCTATGAAAAAAATCACACTACTACTTGTATTATTAATTAGTATAACGAGTTACTCGCAAAAAATTTCAATGGTAAAGAGTGAGATATTTAAAGACTCTAAAAAAAATAGCTCACTACTATATTCATTGGAAGATAACAATGGAGGATTGGTAACTATTAGATCATTTTATGGAGGTCTAATTCCAAGACTAAAAGGCTACTACATTCAATATTTCAATTCTAAATTAAAACTAATTAAAGAAACGGAATATGAAGTTAAGAATAATGTTATTAAAAATGGTAAACTTCACATCATAGAATATCTTGCCGATAAATAAGCGGATAAAATTTCATTTAATGCTGTTACAGCAGATCTAAAAACACTAAAATTTAGTTCTAAAACCATTTTATCATTATCCGAAGAAGAACAAAAAATATACTTTGGTGCAATGGTGTTTGCTATTACATTCAGTAACATATCTCAATATGACGGTAATCATTCTGGTAAGGTTGTTATGTCTAAAAACGATAACTATTTTGTAATCAATTTTGACATTAACAATAAAGACAAAGAGACTCATAAAATCTTTGTTTACAATAATAATTTTGAAAAAGTCTTTGAGCAACGCATAGAGAAAAACATAAAAGACAAATATTTTGACTGCAACAGTATTGACATTGATGATGAAAATGGTACCGTATACTTTTTAGGTAAATCGTTTGAAAACAAATCAAGAAGAACAAAGAAAAAAGGAAAAGCAAATTATCATTTTGAATTGTTTAAAGTTGATGCTAAAGGTCTAAAAAACATAAGTTTTAAGCACGCAGACAAGTTTATTTCTTCATTAGAATTAGTAAAAACTAACAATCGTTTGGCTTGTGTAGGATTTTATGGTAAAAAGGACGAATCTAAAATTAATGGCGCTTGTCTTTTTAATTTAAATCCTGAATCGTTAAAAATGGAAACAACAAAATTCAACCCTTTTACAGAAACATTTTTAACTGATAAATACGGAAACAGTAAGCGTAAGAAGAAAAAATCTAAGAAAAAAGGACTTAAAAACATTGACTTTAAAAGCGTTTTTGTTTTAGACAACGGAGACATAAATATTAATGCAGAAGAGTATTATATAACAACACATTCTCAAATGACTTCTGGTGGCGGAATGAGAACTTATACCGTTTATCACTTTGATGATATTATTAGCTTAAAAATGAACAAAGATGGCGACTTGTTATGGGCTAGAAATATTAACAAAAGACAAGTTGGTTTGGCTAATAGCTCATATACGTCTATTCCTGTAGGTGATGATTCTTACTTTTTTATTAATTGATCAGACAATATTAAAAAATTAAGCGCGAATAGAATTTCGTTTAAACATACTAGAGCAAAAAAATCTAATTTGTATGTGATTAAAATTGATAAAAATGGAGATTACGACTTTAATAAACTATTTGATGATAAAGTCTCTAAAGTCTATTACAAAGTAAATAACGGTAACATAAACATAAAGAATAAAACCGCTATTTTAATTGGTAAAAGAAAGAAGAAAACTAGAATTTTAAAGCTAAAAATATAAGTTTTTTAAAACCGTCAAATTCTCATTTAGAATTTGACGGTTTTTTTATGCTTAAATATAATATAAATGATTTATATTGTAATGAAATAACACCTCTCAAACTGAATAATTATCAAATATCAGTATCGGGATAACGACAACAAAAATTATAACATATCCTGACTTATTTACGGGATATCGACAATAAAAGTTGTCATATAAC
>DAISIZ010000105.1:0-7878 GCA_036821745.1 Aurantibacter sp.
GGTTTAATCCATTTGTTAAATCTGGAAGTGTGTTTATTGGTACAGTAGTATTCTTGAAATTTTGCAAGTAGTCAATTGGTTTTCTGGGCTCAAAGTAATAAGGAATCCTTTGCTTAGCAAATAATGCCAACTTAAATAAGGTTTGTTTTCTTACAAAAGGTAAATCGTTATTTGGCATGTGGCTAAATGCACTTTTTTTAATGTCTAGTTCAGACATGTTTAAATATTTTTCTTGGTAATATAAATAGGCACGACAATCATTTACTCCAACGAGAATTAATACAGTTTCTGTATCTTTTAATTCAGGTTTGTCAAGTATGTATTTAAATTGAAAGACGTGTTGATTACTACTATTTCCACTGTTTGCAAAATTCCCAACCCAATAGTCATCGCCTAATTTTTTGTCAAGTAAAGCTGTCCATGTTTTGTCTTGACTTAATACAGAACATATGGTTGTGCTTCCTCCAATGGCAAGGATTTTATGTTTCGCTTTAGAGTAGTCAGAAATAGATCTTGATCCCAATTCATCATATCCTATTTTATAAGAACCGGAAATACCTGGGATTTTACTTGGGTTTTCATCATAGGTATGGCTAACGTTTGGTGTGTTGGTAAAGTAATCGTTGGGGAAAATTTGCATCCAAGTAAGTATTACTTCTGCCAATATTAAAAGAATAATAAAGACTAGCCCGGAAAATGCTAATTTTTTTAAAAATGTAATTTTAAAGTATTTCATTTAAAAGGATTTTTATAGTAATTACTTAATAATACGAAACCATGAAAAAGGTGAGTCTTTCTTTCCCAATAATTTATTTGTTAGATTTCGCTTAAAGGAATATAAGATGTCGAATTTATGAAGTTGTTCTGTGCTATGATGATGGTAGTTTTTTATCATTTCAGGAATTCCAACGCTTTCATAATAGATTTTAGTTCGGGCTTTAGCATTTTCAATTTCAGTTACTTTATAAAAAGGGCTATCTATTATATGTAATTCACCCTTGGGTTTTAAAAATGTTTTTAAGAGTTCTACAGTTGTTTCAAAATCTTTAAAATATTGAATGCTTCCATTTAAAGTAATTACATCAAATTGTTCTTTTAAAGAGTTTTTGGTGTCAAAAATATCAGCATAAATAAAATGAATGTTTTCATGGTTAAATAATCTAGATGCTTGTTCTAATTCTACTCTATTTACATCCAAGCCAATAACGGTATTATGTTTTGAAACTGAAGACATTTTGTTGGTAAACCAGCCATTGCCACAGCCAATATCTAGTATTTGTAAGTTGTTTTTTTTTGCAGAAATGTAATCAGTAAAACGTTTGGTAGACTTTATGCGTAAAGGCCATTCATAACGATTTAAATTTGGGAGTTTAAGTATATCTTTATCAGATAAAATTCGTTGCTCTTTTTGACGAACTTTTAAATAAAATTCAGAGAAATCGCAATCTTCTTCAGTTAGATAAATAACTTTGTTAATGGTTTGAAATGAACTGAAATCTAACATTATTTATATAATTTCATAGCCGTTTGTGCTAAAACTGATTTTGTTTTTAACTTTAAAGAGGTTACTAAGCTTTTGTCTTTTCCTTTTAAAAGTTCTTTGTTATAATTCACTTCGTTAACAATGCGTCTAACGGCAAAGTCATAGAATTTTCTAGAATAGGTGCGCTTAAAATCAATTTCTCTGTCGGTTGAGGTGTCCCAATCTGGTTTTACAGTAATTCGTTCTTCAACTTCATTATAAAGCGATGTGCCTTTAATAGGATAAGCTACTGTAATGGTAAAATGTGTTGGGTTGGCGTCTTTTAAATATTGTGTTGTGGCTTTTATATCATCTAAATCTTCACCAGGATAACCGACCATAATAAAAGTTCCTGTTTCCATACCTAAAGCGTTGGTGTCTTGTATGGCTTTTTTAACCACATTAACATCAACACGTCTATCCATAGCGTCAATAATTTTTTGCGAACCACTTTCGGCGCCAATCCATATTCTATAACAACCAACTTCTTTTAAAAGGTGCAATATTTCATCATTTAAGCGCTCGGCACGCGTAATGCATTCAAAAGGTATAACGGCATCTTGTTTAATCACTTCAGCGTGAAATTCCTTAATCCATTTATGGCTTACCGTAAAGACATCATCTACAAACCAAATACTATCTGGGTTATAGGTTGTTTTTAGCGATTTTAATTCTTCTGCAACTTTATTGGCTGGACGTCTTCTATAACTCTGTCCGTACACAGCTGTACTGCACCATTTACAAGTGTAAGGACAACCACGTTGTGTACTTACGGTCATAGAACTTTGCCCGTGATGTGTTTTCCAAGTGTCTAAATATTTTTCCACTGGAATAGCACTTCTGTTGGGTAATGGCAAGTCTTTTAGACTTTTCATACGCATTCTTGGCGCTGTTCTTACAACTTCATTGTCTTCTTTATAAGCAATACCATTTATCTCGCTAACATCATTATCATTTATTATGGCGTTATAAAGCTCTAAAGTCGTTTCTTCACCTTCGCCAATAATTAAATAATCGACACCAGTATTTAAATAATTATCAAGATTATACGTGATGTCTGGACCGCCAAGAATTACTTTTGGGAAACCATAATCAGGATTGATTTTCAGTATTTTAACCAGTTTAATGACATTAATTTTAGTCATTAAATTAGTATAAATAGCAATGGCTTTAGGTTGCTTTTCTTTTATAAACTTGAGCTGTTTAGGTTTAGAATAAAAAGTTGAGTCGTACACATAATTTTTAACGTTGTTTTCATTTAAATACGATGAAATATATAGTAATCCTAAAGGCGCATAAGGTCGCATAATGCTTTGTTCCTTGTCGTCTTCAAATAAAAAATAAGTATGTGTTAGTATAATGCTCATTTAAGTTCTAGCTCAATTAAAAAATGGTCGGCATATTTAGCAAATCTTTTATGGGTTAACATATTGTCTAAACCTTTAAATAAAGATAAAGGTCCTTTAGTTGTTAACCAAGAGTTTTCAAGATACGAAGGCGGAATACATAAACCTATTGGTTTTATATTATTAACGTTGTAGTGAATGGCACAACTATTTATAATGTCTTGCGGATTATAATACCAAGTTTTTACGGCAATAGTGTCTACGTAAGCAGTCACAAAAGAATCCGTTAAGCGTCTTTTTGCTTTTTTTAAATCACCTTTTAAGGTGAAATATATGCGTTCCCAAAGACATTTTTTTGGCATAATCACTAAAAATAGTTTGCCTTTTTTAGTTAATAGCTCAGGTGTTGCTTTTAAAAAGCGATCTAATTCTTCTAGTGATAAACAATTTAATCCGCCAAAATTTGAAAAGATAACATCAAAAGGTTTTTGAAAAGTTTTATGGGTAATTTGATTAATATCTTGAGTTTTAAATTCAAGATTAGTTAAGTCATTTTTAGACTTAGCAACGTTAATCATTCCTTCGGAAATGTCTGTTGCTATAATCTGATGTCCTTTTTTAGCAAAATTTATAGCATCGTAGCCTGTGCCACAATTAAGCTCTAATATATTGAGTTTTTTTTCTGTTGAAAAAAGCGCTGTTGTATTTTTATAAACGACACTTCTTTGTGCTAATCCAATTTTAGAATAGGTAAACGTTTTATCGTAATAGTTTGAAGCCACATCAAAGTCGTTAGTCATTGGTGTGTTGCATTTGGTTTAAAAGAATGCGGTCAATAACTACTGAAGGAATATAGTAAGCCAACAAACCTATACAACGCCAATTGGTTGTTTTTTTAGAATTAAAAATAGATTTTAATTCTTGTAAGCCTTTACTTTTTCTAAACTCTTTGTGCGTATAACGTTGTAGTTTTCTATAAAAACGAGTATCGTATGTGCCTTTAAACATCATAGCCAAATCATCGGAATCTGTCCAATTAGATTTTAGTTTTAAATCGTCTTTAACTTTGTCGTAAAACTTAGTGCCAGGTAAAGGGTAAGAAACCGAAATCCCTATGTTATCAGGAATCAACTCCTTAATCATCGCTATGGTTTTATCAATATCGGCTTTAGTTTCATTTAAATAACCAAATTGAATAAAGAACGCCACTTTTACGCCTTTAGCTTTTAGTAAGCGCGTGGCTTCGTAGATTTGCTCTACTTTAGTGTCTTTGTCCATAGCGTCTAAAATAGCTTGCGAACCACTTTCCGCGCCAACCCAAATTTCTTCTAAGCCACTTTCAGCTAAAGCTTCAATAGTATCTTCTTTTAAAAGTAAGTCTACACGACTTTGTATATAATAGGAAATAGTAAGGTTTTCAATATTTAAAAAACGATTAAACTCCTGAACCCAATTCGGTTTTAGTCCAAAAATATCATCGCACATCCAAAAACGATTCACGTTAAAAGTATCCGATAATAACTTAAGATGTTTGGTAATATATTCTGGAGAATGTGAGTTGTAACGATTGCCGTAAATAGGTTTTGCACACCAATTACATTTAAAAGGGCAACCTCTTGTAGTGGCGATATTTAATGTGAAATCTTGTTTACTTTCTTTCCAAATGGCTTTGTAGCGATCTACATCAATTAAATCCCAAGCAGGTAATGGTAATTCGTCTAAATCTTTTAAAACATTACGTTTTGGTGTCGTGATTAGTTTATCGTCTTTGTAATATACAATGCTTTTAATACCATCTACAGATGTATTTTCTTTTAAAGTTGAAATTAATTCTAGTAATGTTATTTCGCCTTCGCCAGTAATTACATAATCGGTACCATTATTTAAATAATCCTCAGTATGGTCTGTGGCGTCAGAACTGTTGGCTATAACAGTGCAACCATTTGCTTTAGCGATCTGCATCATCTTAAATGCAGCTTCACGCATTGTGGTTAGGCACATTTTTGTTAGATAGTTAAAGCCATCGTCATACATTACAAAAAACCGCGCTCGCGTATTTTTTAGTTTTTGAGTGATTAATTCTGGTGCATCTAATAATCCGGTATCGTGTAAAGCAACACTAATGTTATGCTTTCTTAAATAAGATGCGGCATAAATGGTTCCAAGTGGTGGAAATGGGGTTTTGTTTGCCCATTGCTTCTTGTCAAACTTATAAAAGTAAGAATGTGAAAATAAAACCTCTGCCATATTAATTAATTTTTAGGTTGTAAGTGTTTTCAAATTCTTTAATCTTGGTATTGTAGGCATCAATAACTTTTTTCTGAAAGTTTTGTGGATGATGTTTACTTACCGATTTAGTTGATTTTAAAGCGATTTCAAATTGCTGTTTGTCAAGATCGTTAAACTTACTCATCCAACGTTTTAAAGTTAGTTTTCTAAAAAGATTATCTGTGATATCCCCAAGTTTTGAGTTGAATATGAATTCTAAAAATTTAGAAATTTTAAATGGTTTCACATCTATGATTTCTTGATTTTTGCAGGTTTCAATATTGGGAAAATAGTTGTTTGCCCAATTGTTAGCTTGTTTAAAATCGGTATATAGTGCTTTTCCAGTTACAGGAATTAAGGTTGCTAACTCGGTTGCAGTAAAGAGATTTTTTTCTGGTATTTCTAACTGATTAGAACTAATGAAATAATTGACGCAAAAGTATTTTTTAGAGTTTTGAAGTACAATTTTTTTGTATGCAATTAAGCAAGTTCTTGCAATCCAAAGTCTGTTAGGTTTTGTGATTAAGAAAAAGTCCACATCGCCATCATTGTCATAATAGCCTTTTGATAGTGATCCAGAAATTTGTACACTTTTAATATATGGAAACTTAGATATAAATGCGGCTCGTTTTAATGCCTTAGGCATGACCTCCTTTGCGTTTTTGTTTCCTTTTAAGCGTTGTTTAGCACTTTTAGTGTCGTTATTATAAACATAAAAACCGTGGTGTTTTATTATGATTTTTTTGTCTATTAATTCTTTTAATTCCTCTTGAAGTCTTGCTAAATCAGATGTTTTTGCAAAGCGATAGATTTCATCTTCATTTAACGGGTAATTGAAGATGGAATAATAAAGTATTGGTTTTATGGCTTCCAAAAGTGTTGTCGATTTTAAAAGTGTGAAAGTACAAAAAAAGAAAAGGTATATAGTGTTAAATTTAGTAAAGTCTATTTAGGTTGTAGGTATTACAATCCTAACCTATCTTCAATACTATTAACTGTATTTTCTATAAACTTTGGCGGTTTTATACGATACCCAAAATACAAACTTGCAAAGTTTTTATCGTTAGTGAAGTTTCTAGAAGAATTGTTGCTCACTTTATTAGAGTTGAAACTAAATTTAGCTCCAGCACTAATGTTATTATTAGTAAAGCCAAATTGTAAACCAACATTTAAAGCACGTGTAAAAGCAATTTCTTTATTATTTTCTGATGGTGTTTTATTCTTTGAAAAACGAATGCCTAATTCTGGAGAAACATTAGGTGAAATAAACCAGTTTTCTAATATACACCACGCGTAGTAATACGATGCAGCAAGAGAAATGTCAATGTTTCTTTGAGAAATCTTCCCAATCGTTGTTAGGTCTGAAACATTATTTAAACCATATTTTAAGCTAGGAATAAAACTACCTGCAGTGTATTGCTGCCATTCGTTTTGGTTCTCTAAATGATTTAACGAGAAGTTAGTGTTAAAGACATAAGCTGTAGAGCCTGAGAAAGTTTGCGTTTGTAAATTAGGAAACTGTCTAGCTATAGTGTTTGTGCTTACATTTTCTTCATAAAACCCTTTTACATTACTATACTTAAAACTTTGAATCCATTGTTTTTTTATAAAAAAGCGTAATTGTGCTTCAAAAAACTTCGACTTAAATTCTGCATTGCGACTCACAGGCGAAAAGGCAAAACTTAATCCTAAAAACTTATAGTTGGCTGCAACTTGTAAACGAAACGAATTTAAAGCTTCAATAGTAAAGCGCTCATTACTATCAACTATAGAAAACGATTCACTTTGTGTATTTATGTTTCCTTTTAGTAATAGTTTATCTTTAAATGATACAATATCAGAACCACCAGTGCTTTGTGCTTGAATGTTTAAGCAGAAAAGTAGGAGTAGAACACTAATAAGAAGTGATGAGGTGTTTTTCATTAGTCCAAGTTGTTATTTGTTATATCATCTTTTGTGTTAAGTTTACCATCTTTGCCTAATGAAGTTATTAAGAAATCATTTTTGTTTACTTCGTAAATGTATGGGTTGCCCCAGGAATCATTAAGCCATGATTGTCTGTGAGGTCTATTTATTGATATAGCCTTAAGGCTATTTGGTAAATTCCCATATTTAGTTTTCCACTTGTTTAAGAAGTTACTGATTTCCTGTATTTTATTTTTGGTTTGTCTCGGCTTAAGAATAAAATAATTTACACTTAAGCATATTAAAACGGCAATAGTAACTATAGAAACAGCCCTGATTTGAACTAAATTACTTGGTGTTAGAATATGTTTTTTAAACCAGTAACTTTTTTTATCTGCTATTTCTAATTTAGATATTTTTTTATGATGTTTTTTATCATCACGCCAAAGTTTAATGTCAACCCATATTTCAAGTAGAAAAGTCCACATATTAATGTGCCTCCAGCCAGTTTAATCCAGTGTCAACTTCTACATCTAATGGGACATCCATTTTAAAAGCGTTTTCCATTTCACTTTTAATAAGTGCTTGCATGGTTTCTAATTCTGGTTTGTACACGTCAAAAACCAATTCATCATGTACTTGTAAAAGCATTTTTGTTTTGTAGTTGCTAGCTTCCAATTTGTTGTAAATATTAATCATGGCAATTTTAATAATATCGGCAGCACTACCTTGTATTGGTGCGTTAACGGCATTACGTTCTGCAGCACCACGAACAACGGCATTACGAGAATTAATATCTTTTAAATAGCGTCGTCGTCCTAAAACGGTTTGTACATA
>DAISIZ010000106.1:0-7784 GCA_036821745.1 Aurantibacter sp.
GATTTTTGCAATGCAGGAAAGTCTTAAATAATTGAATTTAATTCAGTGAAAACGCAATTTTATTAGGATTTTAATTAAAAAAGCTTTTTTTGAAAGTTCAGAATGAGAAATGTTTAAAAATTAAAAGTGTTTTAATACCAGCGTCTTGTAAATAAACCTAACAAAGTTTGAGGTGATAAAGTCACAATAAAACGGATACGTTCATCGTAATTTTTTTCGCCTATTTCCCAACCTAAATTAGAATATACTGGGAAGTATAACTCAAAATAATCTTGTACTAAGTTTAATCTAATCCCTGAGTCATATACGAATTCTGGTTTGCTAAATTTGCTATTTACTAAACCTACATCACCATATGCCATAACGTATTTCCAAATAGTCGCACTGGTGTTAGCTGTTGTTATCCATTGGTTTGCGAAAGGTGTGTCTAGCTTAGATTTAAAGCCTCCTTCAGAAACAATTAATTGCTGACTTAATAAACCTGTTTGTTCACTTCGTCCTAAATAATTGTAGTCAAATAAGTAATCTGTTGGTCGATCTAAAGCAAAACTAAAAAAGTTAGAATCTTCAAAGGTTTTGTTATATAAGAATGCTCCTGTAAATAACCTTAGGTTAAATTGACGGTTGTTTTCGCTAAGCTTTCTATATTCAAAAGTTGCCGATACTTTTCCAAAGTCTTCAGCTAATTCTAGGTTCGTTCTCCAAGAATAAAAGTTTTTTAAGTTGGGGTCAGATTCGCCATAACTTGCATTAAAAACCGTGTATTTCGACTCGCCTTCAGTTTCAAATTCTCCTGTTGGATCAACTTCACGATTTACGGTTACTAATCTTGTGATTAGGCTTCGTTTAAAGTTGTCGCGGTAATCGCTAGGGTTTCTAAACCAAAAAATGATATAAGGATTGTAGGAGTAGTACGATAAGTTTGGTGCATAATTAAAATATTCACCAGAAAAACCATAACGTGTGTAGTAATTGCTTTTGTTCTCGTTAATATCATTGTAAATTAAGGACCCACTTCCGACTAACTGTTTGCTTTTAAATGCATATTGCGGACTTAATCGGTACAAAAAGCGCTTACTTAAAATCGTTTTATTGTAAAGTTTTGGACCTAATGTAATTCCATCATAAAAATTATATTCTACTTCAGGCATAAAAAAAACTTGGTTGTAATTGGGGTCTTCAATATCCTTAAATAATCTAAACTGTAAGGGTTTGTTAAACCAACCTTTTAAAGATTTAAAATTGTTTCTTGTTCTAAATTCAGGAATAGCATTGTCATAATTTAGAGCAAATTTATTTTCTTGATTATTGGGTAGTTTAAACGTTTTTTCACCTGTAAATCCATCAATCCATTGCTTTGTAGTAACACTATCATCTTTTAAAGTGTAAAATGAAATAGGCATTTTAGATTGATGCAGATTTTTAAGTGTAATCTTAAGTGAATCACCTTCAACGGCTACTTTTTGGATTTTATAATCTATTTTTTTATTGGTAGAAATAAACTCGTCAAAAAACCAATTGATGTCTTTAGTTGCAACGTTTTGTAGTTCGTTTTTAAAGTCACTTGTTGTAATTGTATTCAGTTTATTTTCTTTTACAAAAGCCTCAATTTGGTTAGAAATAGTTTGACTGCCTTCAAATTTATTAAGGTAATTTAAGCCTATTCCAGCTTTGTATTTATTGGAGATGTTTTTATTAAATTTTAATAGCGAGTCTTTTTGCATAGTTAACGGCTGGTCCAGCGCTTGTCTAGCCATATGCAAGTATAAAAAGTTGTATTGCTCGTTAAACTTTAAGTCCGATGCGTGGAATGAACGTACGCCCCAAACATTAGCTAATGCGCCTAGTATTTTGGTGTCAGGGTAGAGTTCTTCAACATATTTCATTAGGTAAAACGTTTGTATACCATCTAAAATCCATTGGTCTTTACGTGGATTTATTATTAACGTATTTTCTAAGTAATTACGTAATGACGTTTTTAATATTTTAAGTTCAAATTGAAATTTGTCAGGAAAAGGTCTTATAAAATCGGGTAATAAATTTAAACCATAAATAGGTTCTTTTTTATAATCGATATAAGAATTCCAAAGTAGTTGATGTGGATAATCACCTAAGTTATTAGTGATGTATTGGGCTACTTTATCATTGATTAAAGCAACATCTACATCATTTAAATTTTCAGTATCAATATTAGAAGTTGTGGTATAAAAATCAGTTTCAACTTGAGAAAACTCTTTAGTCTTTACTAATGAAAATTTTGAGTTATTACGGTTTTCTCCAGTTAGTGTTACTCTTTTTTTGCCGTTAATTGTTTCTTCGTTAGTGGTATTTAATTCTGAAATAGGATAGTAGTCTGCATTAAATTCAGCATTAATAGTAATATCATAAGGTGTAACAAATTGATCGTTTAAATCTTTATTGCTGAAGTATTGCCACTTTCCATCATAAACAGCGGGAACGATATACCAATAGCGTAAATGAAATTCCTCTTTATTGGTAAAGCCGTAACGTGTAAATTTATCATCTTGTATATGTAAGATATAATTTAATTGAAGTGTTACACTTTCTCCAGATTGTAATGGGTTATCTAAATTAACTTTTATAATATCTATCAGATCTGTTAATCGCTCAAATTGAAGTGTGTTATTCTGATTTGAAATTGAAGTAATGTCCGTAAAACCACGATCGTCTTCATTTGCAAAATGAAAGGTGTTTTTAAATTCCTCGGCAAAACGGTTGGCTAAAGCTGTGTTTTTTTCAGAATAACTATGCGTCCAGTCTTGTAAATAAATAGCATTAAGACTATTATTACTTGTGTTTTTAAATGTAATATTCTGCTTTATTTGAATGCTTTTATTGGTTTCGTTAAAAACCGCATCAATAGTCATTTTGTTTTGTGAAAAACCACTAACAAAACTAAATAGTAATGCAAAAAGTAATAATTGAAATGTCTTCAAATTTGGGACGTTTGTTGATGAAAGGAGTTGTGAATTACGATCATATCACCGCTAAGTTTTATGCTTAACGATGATGTAATCGCTTAAATAACTAACCAACTATTTATTAGATGCAGTATCTTATAAAAGGTTGCGTAAATATTTTAGAAATTTGGTTTAAGTGCTGCCGATGCGTAGAAGTTATTTAAAATATCTACGGTTTCTTCTTCAGTATCTACTAAGTGAATTAAGTCTAAATCTTTTGGACTAATGTTTTCGAATTTATCTAATAGCGTGTCTTTAATCCAGTCCATTAATCCGCTCCAAAATTCTGTTCCCACTAAAATGATTGGGAATTTTTGGATTTTATGCGTTTGTATTAAGGTAATGGCTTCAAATAATTCATCTAAAGTTCCAAATCCACCAGGCATTACTACAAATCCTTGTGAGTATTTTACAAACATTACTTTACGGACAAAAAAGTAATCGAAATCTAAACTTTTTCCTTTGTCTATATATGGATTGTCGTGTTGCTCAAAAGGTAATTCAATATTTAATCCCACCGATGTTCCGCCACCTAAGTGTGCACCTTTATTACCGGCTTCCATAATTCCTGGTCCACCGCCAGTGATTACACCATAACCAGCTTCTACAATTTTAGTCGCCATACTTTCGGCTAACTTGTAATATTTATGATCTGGTTTTGTTCTAGCCGATCCAAAAATAGATACGCAAGGTCCAATAGAACTCATTTTTTCGAATCCGTTCACGAATTCGCCCATTATTTTAAATAAGGCCCAAGAGTCGTTTGTTTTAATTTCGTTCCAGCCTTTATGATGTTGTTCTTTTCTCATTTTGATATTCTAATTCGCTATACTTATTTGTTTTTCTAATCAATTAAATGACTGAACATTATAAAAAGAGGTTTTAAATGTTTAGAAAAATAGTATGGCTTGATGTTTAATTTTGTTCAGCCTACCAATATAGTATATTTATTATATTTTGCGGTGTTTTAGCTTGAAATTTATGCATAAAAAAAGCAAGTTTTTAGACTTGCTTTTTTAGTGTTGTTTTATAAAATGTAATTTTTTATTTCAATTCTAATTTTAAGAAACGTGCGGTATGACTTTCTTTACTTTTAGCAACTTCTTCTGGTGTGCCTTTAGCCACAATTTGTCCGCCACCTTTTCCGCCTTCAGGACCAACGTCAATAATATAATCTACGGTTTTAATCACGTCTAAATTGTGTTCAATAATTAAAACAGTATTTCCTTTATTGGCTAATTTATTTAAAACTTGCATTAACACACGAATGTCTTCAAAATGTAAACCTGTAGTAGGTTCATCTAGAATATAAAAGGTGTTTCCTGTGTCGCGTTTGCTTAATTCGGTAGCCAGTTTAATACGTTGTGCTTCGCCACCAGATAAAGTTGTGCTTTGTTGTCCTAAAGTAATGTAACCTAAACCAACATCTTGAATGGTTTTAAGTTTGCGGTATATTTTAGGAATGTTTTCAAAGAATTCTACACCTTCATTTATGGTCATATTTAACACATCGCTAATGGTTTTTCCCTTATAGCGTATCTCTAAAGTTTCACGGTTAAAACGTTTTCCTTGGCAAGTTTCACATTCTACGTAAACATCTGGTAGGAAATTCATTTCAATAACTCGCAAGCCGCCACCTTGACACGTTTCGCATCGTCCGCCTTTTACATTAAAACTAAAACGTCCTGGTTTGTAACCGCGAATCATAGCTTCAGGGACTTTAGCGAATAAACTTCTTATATCGTCAAAAGTCTTGGTGTAAGTTGCTGGGTTACTTCTTGGTGTTCTTCCAATTGGCGACTGATTTATATCAATTACTTTATCTATATGTTCTAAACCTTTAATGCTTTTGTATGGCATTGGTTTTTTAACGCCATTAAAGTAATGCGCATTTAGAATAGGGTATAAGGTTTCGTTAATTAATGTACTTTTTCCACTACCAGAAACACCAGTAACACCTATCATTTTACCTAAAGGTAATTTTATAGATACATTTTTTAAGTTATTACCTGTACAACCTTTTAGTTCTAAAAAGTTACTGTTTCCTTTACGACGTTCTTTAGGAACTTCAATTTCTTTTTTACCTGTAATATAATCCGCCGTAAGTGTATTTTGTTTAATTAAATCTTTAGGTTTCCCTTCGCTAATAATTTCGCCTCCGTGTTTTCCTGCAAACGGACCAATATCAATCACGTGATCGGCACGTTCTATCATATCCTTATCGTGTTCTACTACAATAACTGAGTTTCCAATATCTCGTAAGGACTCTAACGAATTTATTAAACGTTCGTTATCACGTTGGTGTAAACCAATACTTGGTTCATCTAAAATATATAATACACCAACCAATTGCGAGCCAATTTGTGTGGCTAAACGAATACGTTGTGCTTCGCCACCAGATAAAGATTTTGAGCTTCGGTTTAAAGATAAATAGGTTAAACCAACGTCTAATAAAAACTGTAATCTGGCACTGATTTCTTTTATAATTTCTTCGGCAATCTTGGTTTGAGATTGAGACAAATGTTTTGGCAAGTCTTTAAACCATTCGGCTAAATCTACTACATCTAAATTGGCTAATTCGGCAATATTCTTACCATTAACTTTAAAATATAACGACTCTTTGCGTAAACGCGAACCTTGACACGTTGGACAATCTACTTTGTCCATATAATCTTTTGCCCAACGTTTTAATGAAGTCGATTCTGCATTTTCGTATTGACTTTCAATAAAATTGGCAACGCCTTCAAAATCTATTTTATAATCTCTGGCAACTCCAAGCGCTTTACTATTTACTGTGAATTTTTCGTTTCCACCATACATTATAATTTGTTGTGCTTCTTTAGGAATATCCTTAAAAGCATCGGTTAATTTAAAATTAAAACGTGTGGCTATGGTTTGTAACTGGTTAAAAATCCAGCTCTTTTTTTCTGGTCCGTGTGGTGCTAATGCGCCATTGGTTATAGATAAGCTATCGTCCGGAACAATTTTATCTTCGTTAACTTGATACAGAGTTCCAATACCGTTGCATTTTTGGCAAGCACCTTTTGGTGAGTTAAACGAGAAGTTATTGGGTTCTGGATTTGGATACGAAATCCCAGAACTTGGGCACATTAAATTTCGGCTAAAATAGCGTGCTTCTTGTGTATCTTGATCAATAACCATTAACACATCGTCACCGTGATACATTGCTGTGTTAATGCTTTCGTCTAAACGTTTATCGTTATCCTGGCTATCTTCAATCTTTAAACGATCTATTACAATTTCAATGTCGTGCATTTTATAACGATCCAGCTTCATTCCTTTCACTAAATCTTTTATTTCGCCATCGGTACGTACTTTTACAAAGCCTTGTTTAGCGATTTGCTCAAATAATTCGCGGTAATGTCCTTTACGAGAACGTACCACTGGTGCTAAAATGTTTATGCGCTTGCCTTGGTAACTTTCGGTAATTAGTTTTTTGATTTGCTCGTCGCTATAACTTACCATTTTATCGCCACTATTATAACTGTACGCATCACTGCCTCGTGCATATAATAAACGCAAGAAATCATAAATTTCAGTAATGGTTCCTACGGTAGATCTTGGCGATTTACTGGTTGTTTTTTGTTCTATGGCAATAACTGGAGAAAGTCCATCAATTTTATCGACATCTGGACGTTCTAATCCGCCTAAAAATTGTCTGGCGTAAGCACTAAAGGTTTCTATATAACGACGTTGGCCTTCGGCATAAATAGTATCGAAAGCTAATGATGATTTCCCAGACCCCGAAAGTCCAGTAATCACTACTAATTTTTCACGTGGAATCGTGACATCTATATTTTTTAAGTTATGCGCTCTGGCG
Organism: Aurantibacter sp.; assembly: GCA_036821745.1. Taxonomy (GTDB): domain Bacteria; phylum Bacteroidota; class Bacteroidia; order Flavobacteriales; family Flavobacteriaceae; genus Aurantibacter. The sequence continues at coordinate 6,823 of DAISIZ010000106.1, forward strand.
CCTTTAACTTCAATGTTTTCTTCAAAATTTGTCATAGCAAAGCAAAGTCGTAAAGATAAGGCTTAAATAGTTTAAGTTGAAATGAGTTTATGTTAGAGTTATGTTATTTTGTTAGACTTAATTAGATGGTTAGAATTTTAGACTGATTAGATTTTTTAGAGATGTTAGAAAAGAGAGTAGAGAAAAGAGAAGTGGGAAGCTTGAAGTTGGAAGAGAAGTGTGTGGTTGAAGAAATTGAACTCTATTTTGAAAAATTAGTTTTTCAATTGATGATTTATATTTTAACTTCGGTAATGTAAAACAAAACATATGAAATTATTAGGAATAGGTTCTCGTATTAACCATAGCGAACACGGAAAAGGTGTTGTAACCAATGTAGATAAAAAACATTATTGGGTGACGTTTATTGAAAACGGTTTAGAAACCATAGAATTGGATAGCGATTTTGAAGTCATTGAAGCTTCTGAAAATGAAGTCGATACCGTAAGTTTTTTTGATGTTGAAAGTAGTCTCGTTAAAATCCTGAAGAAATGGAGTGATACCAGTGAAATTGTTCCTATTTCAGATAAATATAAAGGCGGAAAACTAATTTTAGAACCACAAGACACTAACTTGAAATCTAAAGAACTACCTATTGATAGCTTTTTTCATAAAATTACAATGGTTCGCGACCGCTTGCGTGTAATGGAACAAAAAGTAAACTCAAGTAATTTAGACGAGAAAGAGAAAATTGATATGCAACAATATATTACACGTATTTATGGAAGTTTAACCTCTTTTAATGTGTTGTTTAAAGTGAAAGAACAGCAGTTTGTTGGGCAGAAATCTAAGTAGGTTGCAGTTGAAGTAGGTCGTGTTTTGGTCTTCAGTATGCAGTTTTTAAATATTGAAAAAGCCTCTATTTTTAATTTAAAATAGAGGCTTTTTTTATGGGGTTTACCGTTTGTCAATGTTTTATATAC
>DAISIZ010000107.1:0-5033 GCA_036821745.1 Aurantibacter sp.
TACCAAATGGCGCGCAACAAGAACCTAGCTTACCATTTGGTAGATATACACTAATTAAACAATAAACATAAATTAAGCCTACTCAATAGCCTTAACCACGATTTAGTGGAACATTATTATATAAAAACAAAAGAGCGCTTAAAACATAGTTTTAAGCGCTCTTTTTATAGGAATGAATTAAGTTTAGTCTGCTAAGACAATCACTTTATTATCTTTCATTTCAATAGTACCAGAATTAATAGCTAGTACTGTGTTTTTATTAGCATCGGTAGTAAATTTATCTTTTACCTCTTCGCTAATTTCAACATTACCACCAATCTTTACAGTTCCAGAAGTTAATACAGAAACTATAGGTGCGTGGTTATTTAATAACTGAAATTCTCCTTCTAAACCAGGAACAGTAACGCTTGTTACTTCTCCAGCAAATAAAGTTGCTTCAGGTGATACAATTTCTAAATACATAGTTTATAGTCTTTAGTTTGTAGTCTTTAGTCTTTAGTCTCTATGGACTTAGAACTGCCAACTATTTTATGCGTCTGCTAACATTTTTTCTCCAGCTTCAATAGCTTCTTCAATAGAACCTTTAAGGTTAAACGCTGCTTCTGGTAAGTGATCTAATTCACCATCCATAATCATGTTAAATCCTTTAATAGTTTCTTTAATGTCTACTAAAACACCTTTAAGACCTGTAAATTGCTCAGCTACGTGGAAAGGTTGTGATAAGAAACGTTGTACACGTCTTGCTCTACCAACAGCCATTTTATCTTCTTCAGATAATTCTTCCATACCTAAAATGGCAATAATATCTTGTAATTCTTTATAACGTTGTAATAACTCTTTTACACGTTGTGCACAGTCATAATGCTCATCACCTAAAATATCTGCAGTTAAGATTCTTGAAGTAGAATCTAAAGGATCTACCGCTGGGTAAATACCTAACTCAGCAATTTTACGAGATAATACTGTAGTTGCATCTAAGTGAGCAAACGTTGTTGCTGGTGCTGGATCCGTTAAATCATCTGCAGGTACGTAAACCGCTTGTACAGATGTAATAGAACCTCTTTTAGTTGATGTAATACGTTCTTGCATTGCTCCCATTTCGGTAGCTAATGTAGGTTGGTAACCTACGGCAGATGGCATACGACCTAATAAGGCTGATACCTCAGAACCTGCTTGTGTAAAACGGAAAATGTTATCTACGAAAAATAATACATCTTTTCCTTGTCCTTCACCTGCACCATCACGGAAATATTCTGCAATAGTTAAACCTGATAATGCTACACGAGCACGTGCTCCAGGTGGCTCATTCATTTGTCCGAAAACGAAAGTTGCTTTAGAACCTTTCATAGCAGACTTGTCTACTTTTTGAAGATCCCAACCACCTTCTTCCATAGAATGCATAAAGTCATCACCATACTTGATAATTCCTGACTCTAACATCTCACGAAGTAAATCGTTTCCTTCACGTGTTCTTTCTCCTACTCCTGCGAATACAGAAAGTCCACCGTGTCCTTTTGCAATGTTGTTAATTAATTCTTGGATTAATACCGTTTTACCTACTCCGGCACCACCAAATAAACCAATTTTACCTCCTTTTGCATAGGGCTCAATTAAGTCAATTACTTTAATACCAGTAAATAATACTTCAGTAGATGTTGATAAATCTTCAAATTTAGGTGCGCTTCTGTGAATTGGTAAACCAGCATCTCCAGACTTAGGTAAATCTCCTAAACCGTCAATAGCATCTCCAATTACGTTGAATAAACGTCCGTAAACATCACCACCAACTGGCATTTGTATTGGAGCACCAGTTGCAACAACTTCTGTTCCTCTACTTAAACCATCCGATGAATCCATTGCGATAGTACGTACTGAATCTTCACCAATGTGAGACTGTACTTCTAATACTAATTTTGTTCCATCAGCTTTATTAATTTCTAATGAATCGTAAATTTTTGGAAGTTCTGAACCTGCTCCGAATTCTACATCGATAACTGGACCAATAATCTGTGCAACCTTACCTGTAACTTTTGACATTACTTATCTATTTAATATTATGGTATTTAATCGTTTTGAAAACACTTTGGTTTTCGGCTGCAAAGATAGTCAATTTTATGTAATAAAAAAGTAGATTAATCAGCTATTTATTTTAAACAAAAACGCCTTCATAATGAAGGCGTTTTTTAAAGTGTATATATTAAAAGTAACTTACTGTAAAGTTGGCTTATAATTGGTATTAAAAAGTGCAGGATCAAATAAGTTTCCTGAAGCTTCAAAGTTAGTACCATACTTAGCATCAATAGCTTTAAACATTTCGTTTGCTAATACAGCATAACCTCTAGTTGTTAAGTGAATTCCATCTAAACTTACTAAACCACCTGTAACTAAATCTGTTGTTAAGATATATTGTCCTGAAGGTAATCCAGACGTAGAAGCACGTTGTAAGATACCATTAAAGTCAACTAAAGCTAAATCGTTTGTAGCAACTGCATCATTTATATGTTGGTTATAGGCATCAGTTGCCGTCTTTACAGCTAATTGCTCTTCTGGAGTTAACACAGCACTATCTGCTAATGGTGCTGCAGAACCAGCACCCGTTGGGATTAAAGCCGAAGTAGGCAACGTAATTAAATCTGCAGCAGTAGTTTGTCTTAAATTAATAAGTTGAGGATTAATTCCTGTTAAATCTCTTAAATCTTCATCAATAAGAACTAAAGCGTTGTCATCTCCAGCTTCGAAAGTAATTGTTCTTTTAGCTATTTCAACATCAGCTTGAGCTTGTGTTAAAGGTGTGTTAGCTACTAAAAAGGCATACGCTTGCGTTATTCCTCCGTTATATAAGGCATAACCCATATTTAACTGTGCTGCTTGAGCTGCATTTAAAGGTAAAGGATTATGAGGTACTGTTGTAAAATATGGCAATGAAGACACATAAGGAACATTAGATACAATTCCTTTAACGGTTCCTCCTGATGATAATGCAGCTAATGCACCATCAATTACATTTTTAAACACAGTTGGGTCTGTAATATCATTTCCTCCATACGATGCCGGATTAAAGTTTCCTGTTTGATCTACACCAACACCTCCAGAAGTAGCATAACTTAACACGTCATTTCCTCCAATTTCAGAAAAAGAGAAAAATGATGGGGTTTGCACTGTGGCTTGATTTAAAACGGTTCCTCCTGCAGCAATTGCAAAACGACCATAATAAGGATTAGCAGATGCATATCCAGGAAAAGTTAAATGAAAACTCTTAAGACCAGGAACACCAAGGTTACTAAAATTACTTCCTAAATTTACGGCAGCATTTGTCGTAATAGGTGGAACTGGAGCTCCTAGACCTGTTAAAAAATCATTTAATCTTTGCGGTCCAGATCCATTAAAAATTAATCTGTATGGCAAGTCATCTACCGTTGGAATTGGTATAATTAACCCACCAGTATTATCGTTCATTAATGGTTGTGTAAAACTACCACCACCAATTAATGCGAATTTATCTGACATTAATTTAGGAAACGATGATTCTTGTCCTGCTTTAAATAAAGCACCATCTGTAAATCCAGCTGTAAAAGAGGCTCCTACAGAAACAAAATTTGAAAAATCTGCACTTCCAGTTGTAAGTGGTGGTTTTGGTGCTTCTACAGCAACAGAATTATCATCATCGCTCGCACAAGATGACAATCCAATTAATCCTGCTAGCAACCATATATATTTAGTTTTCATAGTCTTAATTTTATAAGTTATTAATTGTAATTGAAGCGTAATACATAGAACCAATAAACCCTGTACCAAAAGCAGTAAAGTATTCATCTCCTAACAAATTAGTCGCTCCTATTTTTAATGCAGTTTTTAAACTTGGAATTGTATAGTTTAATTGGGCATCTACAGTATGGTAAGCTGGAACGTTTCCGTCTCCAAATGAAGCTTCCCACTTGTAGTCATCACTCCATCTCCAAGCAACATTAAATCCTAGATTCTTATAAGCTTTAGCCTTTCCAAAACTTGCTTTTAATTTATGTTCTGGTGTATTAAAGTTTGTTTCAAAATCAGGATTTGCATCTTGATCAAAATCTAACTTAGCGTAAGTATAACTTCCTCCTAAATCAAATCCGTTTAATACTTTAGTACTTAATCCTATTGCAGCTCCGTAAGAGTTTACTTTAGCTTCAGAGTTTGTATACGTTTGGTATGTTGTGAAGTCTCCATTTTTAAGTGCTAGTAATGATAATGAATTATCCCCCACTGTACCATATAATGGTGCAATTACATTTTCATTTGCTAAGAAATCTTTGTATGAATTATAGTAAGTACTAGCATCAATAATTAAAGATTTTATTTTCCCTCTATATCCTAATTCAAAAGCTGTTACTTGCTCTGGTCTTGCAAAGTTAGAATTTCCAACTTTTAAGTCAGCAATATTTCCTGATGCAGCAAAATTTTGAACAGATTGTGCAGCAAAAGAATTTGTATATGCCGCTTGTCCACTTTGAGACACTGTACTTGCTTGTCCAGCACCAGAACCTGTTCCTAATGGGTTTTGTCCGTCAACACTTACATCATAAGAACGCACGTAACGAGATGGGTTATCTAAAGCACTACCAATTAATACAGCTCTACCAACATCTAAACCAATATATAAATCTTGTGTTGTTGGGTTTCTAAATCCTGTTTGAAAAGATGCTCTAATATTATGATTTTTATTTAATGTAAATCCAGCTGATAAACGTGGAGAAACAAATCCATCAAAAAGTTCTGATTTATCATAACGAATAGAACCCGTAAGTTTAAGATCTAAACTTTCGTTAAGCTCTAATTCTTTTTGTGCTTGTGTGTAAAAACCAACTTCCGAGTAGTCAATTGGTGCATCGAAATCTGTATAAATACTTCCGAAAGAATTTAAACGGTATCTTCTAAAAGATCCTCCAACTTGAATTTCTGCAAAATCAAGTAAGTGACCAAAATTATAGTTTGCATCCGCATGGTAAATTTTAGAATTATCTTGAAACTTAGAACCCGTATTTAAGTTAGGG
>DAISIZ010000107.1:5043-7619 GCA_036821745.1 Aurantibacter sp.
AACCTGTAGCTAAATCAGGATCGGTTACACTTGCATTAAAAGCATTTTGAAATTCAGGTGTTCCTGGTAAATAACGACCTGTATCTGCTACTTTTCTGGCAGCCGCATGTTTTTGCGCATCACTTAAACCAGAGTTACCAATAGTTAACCCAGCAAAAGTTTGAATGTATTCTTCGAACCATTTTGTATCACTCTTCCAAGCACGGTTAATGTTAATTCCTGTAAATACCATATCGTAAGAATCACCAGCTTTATCTTCAGTAACATAAGCTCTTACAAAGTAGTTGTCATTTTTAACTTCTAATTTATGTTGTTGTAAAAAGAAACCATTAATATTATACCTATTTGCTCCTTGATAAATAGTATTACCAGAACCTATTTTACCAACGTAAGCAATTTCAAAATTACTATCTGTGATAGGTCTAAAATATAATCCCCAGTCAGCTTTAATACTTTCTGCATTATAATTGGTTAAATCTCTTTCATTATAACCAGTTCTACTAACAGTCACATTAGGAATTGATCCAAGTCCTGATGCTGAACGTATATTTGTAGATACTTCATCACCATAGACATTAATACCATCATAATCAATATCTGCTCTTGTTCTTCCTGGAACTAATTTATCTTCAGTATTTGTAGCAGCCCAATCTGTTCCCTTTAAATACCCAAAGTTTACCTTAGCTGCAAATTTGTCTGAAAATTTATAAGCCATTCTTAAACCTAAATCAGTGTATGCATTTTCTCCAGCGGCTTCTTGATCTGTAACTCCTTTTTTAAGATATCCGCTAATCCCTTCAAAATCAAAAGGACTCTTACTTCTCATAAATAAAATACCATTAAAAGCATTTGCACCATATAATGCAGACGATGCTCCTGGTAATAACTCAACGCTTTGCACGTCAGTTTCAGTCATTCCTAATAAATTCCCTAAAGGGAAGTTTAATGCTGGAGCCGAGTTATCCATTCCGTCTACTAACTGCATAAAACGTGTGTTTGCAAAAGTTGCAAAACCACGTGTGTTAATAGACTTAAAAGTTAAACTATTCGTATTAATATCTACACCTTTAAGATTTTCTAAACCATCATAAAAATCTGCAGATGCAGTGTTTTTTATTTCTTTTAAACCAAAACGTTCTACGGTTACTGGTGATTCAAAAATACGCTCTGGTGTTCTTGATGCAGAAATAACAACCTCATCTAAAGATGTTCCTTCTTTTAAAACGATATCAAAAGTTTGCGAATTTGAAGTAACTTCTTGTTCTAACGCTGTAAATCCAACACTACTAAATTTAAGTGTAAATGGTGGTTCTGTATCTGTTGTTAGCTTAAAATTTCCATCAAAATCAGTTACTGTTCCTGATGAAGACCCTTTAATAATTACGTTGGCTGATGGGATAGGTAGACCACTATCGTCAAAAACAGTCCCTGAAATTGTTGTTTGTGAGTACATTAACCCAAAACAAAACAACAACAAAATAGAAAAAAATGATTTCATATATTCAAATTAGTTATGTTAATTCAGAGTAAATATACGTTTTTTAAATATTTACTGTTAAAAAAAACCAAATAATAATGTATGCATAGTATTTTTTAACAGAAAAAGCATGTTTAACGGATTAAACATGCTTTTTATCTACTTATTTTGTAAGGTTCTTATTCTACAGTTACAGATTTTGCCAAATTCCTAGGCTGGTCAACATTTTTATTTAATAAAACTGCAATATGATAAGACAATAATTGCAGTGGTATAGTTGTTAATAAAGGTGATAATACTTCTAGAGTATCTGGAACTTCAATTACATGATCTGCAACGTTTTTAACATCAACATCTCCTTCAGTTACAATTCCAATAATTTTTCCTTTTCTTGCTTTAATTTCTTGAACATTACTAACTACCTTTTCGTAATGTCCTTTTTTAGTTGCAATAACAAACACAGGCATCATTTCATCTATTAAAGCAATTGGTCCATGTTTCATTTCTGCAGCTGGATAACCTTCAGCATGGATATATGAAATTTCTTTTAATTTTAGCGCACCTTCCAATGCTACCGGAAAATTATAACCACGTCCTAAATACAAGCAATTTTTAGAATCTTTATACATTTTAGCAACTTCTAAAATATGCTTGTCAGATTTTAAAGCCGCTTCTACTTTACCTGGAATTAACTCTAACTCCTGTAAGTGATATTGATAATCACTATTAGACATACTTCCTTTAGCTTTTGCTAATTTTAAAGCAATTAAAGTTAACACCGTAATTTGTGTTGTAAATGCTTTTGTTGAAGCTACACCAATTTCTGGACCTGCATGCGTATATGCCCCCGCATGTGTTTCTCTTGCTATAGTAGAACCAACTACATTACAAACTCCAAACACAAAAGCTCCGGCTGATTTTGCTAATTTAATAGCCGCAAGTGTATCGGCAGTTTCACCAGATTGAGATATGGCAATCACAACATCTTTATCAGAAATCACTGGATTTCTATATCTAAATTCTGACGCGTATTCTACTTCTACAGGAATTCTAGCTAAGTTTTCAAAAATATACTCTGCGACTAAACCTGCATGCCAAG
>DAISIZ010000108.1:0-7453 GCA_036821745.1 Aurantibacter sp.
GCATTTCCATTTGTTCAAATTCACGCATTCTAAAAATAAACTGTCTTGCAACAATCTCATTCCTAAAGGCTTTACCAGTTTGTGCAATTCCAAAAGGAATTTTCATACGACCCGTTTTCTGCACATTAGAAAAATTCACAAAAATACCTTGTGCCGTTTCTGGTCTTAAATATAAGTCCATAGCACTTTCTGCACTAGCACCTAATTTTGTTCCAAACATTAAATTAAACTGCTTTACGTCAGTCCAATTTTTACTTCCTGATAACGGACAAGCTATTCCTAATTCTTCAATTAAGGCTTTTACGTCTGCTAAATTTTCGTTTGTAAGCGATTCGCCTAAACGCTTAAGAATGGTATCAATTTTTTCTTGATAACCTAAAACACGTCCGTTAGTTGCTACAAATTCTTCTTTATTAAAAGCGTCTCCAAAGCGTTTTGCTGCTTTTTTAACTTCTTTTTCAATTTTAGTTTCAATTTTAGCACAATAGTCTTCTACTAAAACATCGGCTCTGTAACGTTTTTTAGAATCCTTATTATCTATTAAAGGATCACTAAACGCATCAACGTGACCAGACGCTTTCCATGTGGTTGGATGCATAAAAATTGATGAATCTAAACCAACAATATTGTCGTTTAGTTGCACCATTGCTTTCCACCAGTAATCGCGAATGTTCTTTTTTAATTCTACACCATTTTGTGCATAATCATATACTGCGCTTAATCCATCGTAAATTTCACTACTCTGGAACACGTAACCGTACTCCTTTGCGTGAGAGATTACTTTTTTAAATTGATCGTCGTTATTTGCCATAATGCAAAAATATAAAACCGCTATAACTTAAGCTTATCCTTTAGCAAAAATATTAACCTTAGAAATAGAGTTTTATAAAATGGGCCCTTTAGCGTGTAATTAGGGCTTTATCGCAATATTTAAAAACTATAAAAAACCCATTAAACTAATTAAAAAACATAACAGCCACATTTTCAGTTGATTTAATAAAATTTTTGTAGATTTAAGCAACCACCAAGACCAATCACTTTATGCAAAATGCATTATTCAATTTGTTCTTCCCTAACCTTTGTTTGGGATGCGCAATTATTTTAAACGACCATGAAATAACCATCTGCACACAATGCAGACACGATTTACCAACCACTAATTTTCATTTTAATGAACCCGAAACCTTGAAAAAGGTATTGTATGGGCGCGCAAAAATAGAAGACGCTAGTGCTTTATTTCATTTTGATAAAAAAGGTATTGTTCAAAATTTACTGCACGAATTAAAGTATAAGAAACAAGAAAAAGTGAGTCATTTTTTAGGTGAATGGCTCGCTATGGATTTACAAGACTCCAATTTATTTAACTCTATAGATGTGGTCGTACCTGTTCCATTACATCCCTCAAAATTAAAAAAACGCGGTTTTAATCAAGTACACGGATTTGCTTCAGCTTTAGCAAAACGATTACGAGCGAGAGTCGAAAAAGAGGTTTTAATTAAAATAAAGTCTACAAAATCTCAGGTTAATAAAAACCGACTTGAACGCTGGCAGTTAAATAACGAAGCTTTTTCGACAAAAAACTTACAACGCTTAAATGGTAAACACATTCTTTTGGTAGACGATGTAATTACTACTGGCGCAACTATTGAAGCGTGTTGCAATGAACTTAGCAAAGCCGAAAACGTTAAAATTAGTGTCGCAACTATGGCAATAGCCTAAAGATGTTTTCTTTAAAACGTAAATTATACGTTTCTTTGTTTTCAAGTTTATAATTCGTGCTATGAAAACCCGTTTTTACAATTGTTGTTTAATTGCTTTTATTGTTCTTTTTGCATTTACTTGTGCTAATAGAGGTAATCCTAGTGGAGGAGAAAAAGATATTTTACCACCAGAAATTGTAAAATCATTTCCTGAAAATTATACTATTAATTTTAATAGTCAAGAAATTAGAATTTATTTTAACGAATATGTTAAACTTAAAGATCTTAACAAGCAGCTTATCATTTCGCCGCCAATGAAAACGCAGCCAGAAATTACACCACTAAGTACGGCGAGTAAATTTATAAAAATTAAAATTTACGATACTTTAGCACCTAACACAACCTACAGTTTTAATTTTGGAAATAGTATTGTAGACAACAATGAAGAAAATCCTTTTCCGTTTTATAAATATATATTTTCAACAGGAACCTATATTGATTCTTTAAAAGTTCATGGTAAAATTCTTGATGGTCTAAATAGACTTCCTGAAATTAATGTATTGGTTAACCTTTATGAAGTAGATAGCAGTTATACCGATTCTATTGTATACAAAGAGAAGCCAAAATATATGACCAATACTGGAGACAGTACATCTATTTTTACTATTGAAAACATTAAGGCTGGACGCTACAAACTTGTTGCTTTAAAAGATGAAAATTCTGACAATAAATTTCAACAAAAAGCAGACAAAATAGGGTTTCACAAAGAAATTATTACAGTAAATACTGACTCAACGTTTTACGACATTAGTTTATTTAAAGAAGACTTAAACTTTAAAGCTAAAAAACCACGCTTAGTTTCTGGTGAAAAAATTGCCTTTGGATTTGAAGGTGACTACAAAAAAATGCGAATTAAAAACTTATCGGAAACACCAGAAGGTTTTACTTCTATAATTGTAAAACAACTGGATAAAGATTCCCTATTATACTATTATAAACCAAAACCTAAAGCAGATTCTTTAATTTTTACAGTTCAAAACAAAAAACAGATTGATAGTTTTACAGTTAGAATAAAAGACAACAAAAAAGACTCTTTAAAGATTACTGCCCTAAACAAAGGGAAATTATTTTTTAACGACGACATAAAACTGCACGCTAATGTACCTTTTACAACTATAAACAAAGATAAGATTAGCATTACAGACAAAGACTCTACAGCAATTAATTATACGGTAAAACTAGACACATTAGACAATGTTTATCGTTTTAAAATTGAAGAAAAAGAAGACAAGATTTATAAAATGTTAGCCTTACCAGGAGCATTTACAGACTTTTTTGGTAGAGAAAATGACACCATTAAAGAACGCGTTAAAACCTTTAAGCATTCTAACTTCGGAAATATTCGTGTACAATTAAGCAACGAGGCCTACCCTTTATTTGTTCAGTTTGTAGATGACAAAAACAAAGTAAAATACAGCGAATACATTACTAAAAAGCAACAAATAGATTTTAAAAATTTAAAACCAGGCACTTATTATTTACGTGTACTTTTTGACGAAAACAACAATGGTGTTTACGATCCTGGAAACTATTTAAAACAAGAGCAACCAGAACGCGTTAGTTATGCAAACAAACCTGTAGAAGTAAGAGCTGGATGGGATGAAATTGCGCCATTTATATTAACAAAAGAATAGTTAATCGACTAATCTAAAATTATCTTTATCGTTTAAGAAACCTAATTTAGTTCTTAAGGTTTCAATACTATTTTTATCTAAAGTAACAACTTCGGCTTGTTCACTATTAGGAATTGTATTTATTAATGTTTTCCCTAACATATCATGCGCTTGTGAATGTCCAGAATATTCAAAACCATTAGCGTCTACACCAACTCTATTTACACCAATGACGTAGCTCATATTTTCTATGGCACGTGCTTTTAGCAACGTCCGCCAAGCTTCTACACGTTTATTTGGCCAGTTAGCGACATAAATTAAAGCGTCGTAATTTTCGGTATTTCGTGCAAATACAGGAAAACGCAAATCGTAACAAATTTGTAAACACAGTTTAAAACCTTTGTAGTCAACTATCACTTTTTTGGTACCAGACGTATAGACTTTATCTTCACCAGCAAGCGTAAAACTATGGCGTTTATCATAATGCGTTATTTCGCCATTTGGCTGAACAAACAACATTCTATTTCGGAATAAACCACCATCTTTAATCACGATACTTCCTGTAATCGCGCAATCACATTTTTTAGACAAAGCTTTTAACCAATTTACGGTTTCGCCTTGCATCGTTTCTGCCACTAATTGTGGGTTCATAGTAAAACCAGATGTGAATAATTCTGGTAAAACCAACACATCTACTTTGTGTGCCAACCCTTCTATTTTAGAAGTTAACTTTAAACGATTTTGTTTAGGATTCTCCCAAACTAAATCGGTTTGAATTAAAGCAATATTTAATGTCAATTCATTCATTTTTAAACCTTCAATGTATATTTCACTTATAAAAAGCACAATTTCTTACACTAAAATAGCTAAAATTATATAGAAATTAAATGGGTTGTTTATCTTTAGGGCAATTAAAAACAAGACTATGAAAATTTTTAAATTTCTATTACTTTTTATCACCATACAAGTCTCTGCTCAGCAAGGTGGTATGTGGATTCCTTCGTTATTAGAAGGTATGAACGAGAAAGAGATGACTGCTTTAGGTAGTAAAATGACTGCCAAAGACATTTATAACGTAAACAATTCAAGTTTAAAAGATGCCATTGTGCATTTTGATGGCGGTTGTACAGGTGAAATTATTTCGGACCAAAGTTTACTTTTAACGAATCATCACTGTGGTTATGGTCAAATACAATCACATTCGTCTTTAGAAAATGATTATTTAAAAGATGGATTTTGGGCTAAAAACTTAAGTGAGGAATTACCTAACGAAGGTTTATATGTTGAATTTATTGTTAGAATTGAAGATATTACCACTAAAGTATTAGCTGGAGTAACGGATGCTATGACCGAAAAAGAAAAGCAATCGGTTATTGACAAAAACAGTAATGCCGTTCAAAAAGTGACTACTAAAGAAGCTTGGCAAGACACTAAAGTAAAATCATTTTACAAAGGAAATCAGTTTTTCTTATTTGTAACGGAGCGTTTTGAAGACATTCGTTTAGTAGGTGCGCCACCAACAAGTATTGGTAAGTTTGGTAGTGATACTGACAACTGGGTTTTCCCAAGACATACAGGAGATTTTAGTTTATTCCGTATTTATGCCGATAAAAACAACAAACCAACAACGTACAGCAAAGACAATGTACCTTATAAGCCTAAGCACTTTTTACCAGTATCTTTAGATGGTATTGAAGAAGGCGATTTTACAATGATTTTTGGTTTCCCTGGAAGAACTGACGAGTATTTACCAGCTGTAGCGTTAAATCATATTACAAAAGAATACAACCCAACTAACATTGCGATTCGTGAAGCATCTTTAAAAGTAATTGATGCTAATATGAAAGCCAGTGATGACATTCGTATTAAATATTCGTCTAAGCAAGCACGTATTGCAAACGCTTGGAAAAAGTGGATTGGTGAAAATTTAGGAGTTCAAAAAAGTAATGCTATTGCACAACGTAAAGCTTTTGAAAACACCTTCACTAAAGCTTTAAAAGAAAAAGGTTTAGAAGACAAATACGGTTACATTTTACCAGAATTCGAGAAGTTATACAAAAACTTTTCTGCCATAAATATTAAACGTAGAAACTTTATTGAAGTCTTTTTAGTGACTAACGAGTTAATGCAATTAACGTTTAGAGCTTACCAATTTGAGCAAACGGCAATAAACAGACCAGGTTCTTACGACAAAGCAAAAGCTTCTTTTGTAAACACCTTAAAAGGTGTTCATAAAAACTACGATAAAGCAACTGATAAAGCGGTTTTTGAAAACGTGATTCCTTTCTACAACAAAAGCAACACCAACAGTTCTTTTTATAACACAACAGCTTTAGCTGATTTAGATAGTGCTTTAAAATTATTAGAAGGTGACCAAGAAGCGGTTTTAAAAGCTTTAAACAACGACTCGGCATACCAATATGCTAAGCCAATGATTGAAGAATTTTACAAATCTATAAATGCAGAATATGTTGCAAAACAATCACCAATTAGTGCTTTACAAAAGGTTTATATGAAAGCGTTAATGGAAGCTTTACCTAACGCACGTTATTTCCCAGATGCTAACAGTACATTACGTGTTACTTACGGACAAGTACAAGGTTATGCGCCAAGAGATGCGGTATATTACCAACCTGTAAGTTATTTAGATGGTGTGATTGAAAAGTATGTGCCAGGTGATTATGAGTTTGATGTACCACAGAAATTACGTGACTTATATGACGCTAAAGATTATGGTAGTTATGCCGATAAAAACGGAAAAGTACCAGTATGCTTTTTAGGAACAAACCATACCACTGGAGGAAATTCTGGTTCGCCAGCCATTGATGCTAATGGAAACTTAATTGGTTTAAATTTTGACCGTGTTTGGGAAGGAACTATGAGTGATATTAACTATGACCCAAACATTTGCCGTAACATTATGGTCGATGCACGTTATATTTTATTCATCGTAGATAAGTTTGCAGGAGCAAGCCACCTAATTGATGAAATGAAATTAGTTCACCCAAAGAAAATGGCTCAAACTGAAACTAAAAGAAAGTCTAAAAAGAAAAAAAGAAGACGTAGAAGATAATATTAAAGTCGATAGACTGAAGACTGAAGACTGAAGACTGAAGACTGAAGACTGAAGACTGAAGAAAATTAAAAAAGCCTCAAATTACATAGTGTAGTTTGAGGCTTTTTTTGACTAATTTCTTGAAATAAAAATGTGTTTTAAAAATCTAAACGGTAATTAATTTTACAAGCAATTCCCCAGTTAGTTCTATTAAAAGATTGTTCTGTATTATAATTATCTGTAACCACTAAATACACATACGATAATGGCTTGTATTCCCATTGTAAGCGACTATTCACATTAAAATTATCACGTTGTGTGTTGTACTGCACATAAGTCGTCCAATTTAATCGGTTATTAAGAAATACTTGCCCAGTAAATCTTGACAAATGAAACGTATCGCTTCCTAATTCATTTAAATCAATAGCACTGACATCATAATTAACTTTAAGGTTTGCAAAAGATAATAATTGATAGTTTAAATATAAACCAGCGCCCGTTTGTTTTCCGGTATAAAAATCACCTCGTTTCATACTAACTCTAAATCTAAATTTTTGATTGTTAGCAGAATTATATCCAACTTTCAATACTCCAAAATTATACTTTCCAGCAGTTAAAGCATTTCCAAGTGGATCAAAACCGTATTTTAAATTAATATGATCATAATCAATGACATAATATATGGCAGACAAGTTTTTAAAGAAAACCGCAGAATTTAAAAAGTGTTTAGATTGTGTAAGTGTACCATTGTCATCAAAATAATTATTAGCGCCATAATTTAAAAAGCGTACCGAGTTTATGGTTTTAGATTTCTCATAAAATTTCTCGTACTCAACTCCTGAAGATGTTTGTAAATAACCTTCTCTAACTGTCACGTTATTTACAGCATCATAATTATAAAGTCTTGATGTAAAACCTAAATCAGTGATATAATTTTCTTCTAATTTTTTAATTGAAGTTCTAAAATTCAAACCTCTTTTATTAAACCACATACCTGCATTATAAAATGAATTATCTCCCGAAAT
>DAISIZ010000109.1:0-2012 GCA_036821745.1 Aurantibacter sp.
AACTATTATAATATTATTATTCTTTCTTTAAAATTTTAAAAAAAAATGATGATGATTATTGCTTGTTAATAGCGGTATAACTTTTTGTGTTTATTATTTGATTTTATAGATAATGAACTCTATTAACAAGTTATTAGAGTATTAAAACCTTGATTTTAAATAGAATTAGTGTAGTTATTAACAGTTATTAACAACTGAAGTTAACGGTTAATATGTTATAAGTTATTTATCATTTTGGTCTGATAAAGTTCATTTTTGGACCTAATAACTTCTCTAAATTTTCTGGCTAACTTATTTGCGTTTCTCATTTCTATTCTTGATTGTGATTTTTTATGGATATTCCTAATTAAAGTTTTAAAAAACAACGAATAGATATTAACAGGTTATCACTATTAATTGTTGTAGTTCTTAACAGGCTTTATAAATCGGGTGATTTTGAAGGTTAAAGTTCGTTTTTTTGAATAAATAAGCACTTTATAACAAGGTATACTTGTCAATACTTATTAATTGTTAATAAGTGTATAACTGTTTTAAAATGTGAGGATTTAAAAGATTTATTTAGACTTATAATACCTATAAAAAACGCTTTTAGTAACTTTGAAGCCATAAAAAAACAACTCATATTCTAATATTAAGGTATTTGAATATAAAACAACTTAATTATGACTATTTCTATAGGAAACGATCACGCAGGAACGGATTACAAGCAAGCTATTGTAACATTATTAAAAGCCAAAGGAATTACTGTTAATAACTACGGAACTGATAGTTTTGATAGTGTAGATTATCCAGATTTTGCACATAAAGTGGCGCAAGATGTCGATACTAATAAAGTAGACTTTGGAATTTTAATTTGTGGTAGTGCTAATGGTGTTGCTATGACGGCTAATAAATATCAAAATGTACGTGCTGGTATATGTTGGACTAAAGAAATTGTAAGCTTAATTAGACAACATAACAACGCTAATATATTATGTATTCCTGCACGTTATACAGCTATTCCACAAGCTTTAGAAATGGTAGAAATCTATTTAAATACTGAATTTGAAGGTGGAAGACACCAAAATAGAGTGTCTAAAATTGCGTGTCAATAATACCTTATTAGTATGATAACAACGCAAGTTTTATCGTTTAACGATTTAAACACGAAACAGCTTTACGAATTACTACAATTACGTAGTGAAGTATTTGTGGTGGAACAAGATTGTGTATACCAAGATATTGATTTTAAAGACCAAAAAGCATTACACGTTTTAGGTTTTAAAGCTGAAAAAATAGTCGCATATACACGTATTTTTAAACCAGGCGATTATGCTGAAAAAGCAAGTATTGGTCGTGTTGTTGTAAAAGATACCGAGCGTAAACATAAATATGGTAACATTATTATGGAAGCTTCTATTAATGCTATACAACAGCATTTTAATGAAACGACTATTGAACTTTCTGCGCAATGTTATTTACTAAAATTCTATAATAATTTAGGATTTAAACAAACTGGCAATGAGTATTTAGAAGATGGTATTCCGCATATAAAAATGGTTAAAAACTAAAAAAAGCTTGAATAATTTATATTCAAGCTTTTTTGTTTTCTAATGATAGATATTTCTAACGTTTTTTACCAATGTAAGTAATAAGTATTTCAACACGTCTATCGTCTTTATCTTCGCCACCTAATGGAAAACGACGGCGCATACCAACGTATTTCATTCGATTTCTGTTAATTCCTTGTTTCTCTAAATATTTAAAAACAAAGCGTGCCCTTTGTACCGATAAGTTACGTTTTTTAGTCTTTTTATCTACAGCATCTCTTGTACCTTCTGTACAACATACGTGACCTTCAATAGTAAAATACACATGAGGATTACGTTTTAATACTGCTGCTACAGCTTTTAACTTAGGAACAGATTCTTTGGTGACATAACTGTAGTTGGTTTTAAATTGAATGTGTTCTAAACGTAATTTATCTCCTTTTTTAATTAAACCATTATCTATATCATCAAAAGATTTTTTCC
>DAISIZ010000109.1:2022-7368 GCA_036821745.1 Aurantibacter sp.
CATTTTTAGTTAAGTCTTCTTCTTCTAACTCTTCCTTCTTTTTTAATTCGGTAGAAACTATAATTTCTACTTTACGATTTAAACCACGAATTTGTTGCATTTCGGCTTCTTTTACTACTTTTAAAAGAATTTCACCTTTACCATTTACATTGGTTATTAAGTTTTCATCAATACCAAAACCACCAAATAATTCTTTTATTTTATCGGCTCTGTTTTGAGATAATACTTGGTTATATTCATTAGAACCTCTGTCGTCAGTAAAGCCATAAATAGATATTTTAGACACTTTTACATCATCTAAAGTCGATATAAAAAGTAATAATCTATTTTCTTCAGTTAATGGTACCACGAATTTGTCCGTATCAAAATACACATTATGGGTAAACTTGTCTTGAGCAACTGCGCTTGTACTTATAAAAAGTAAAACTAGCAGTGTTTTAAACGTTTGTTTTAAAAACATAAGGTTAATTAATTTAAGTATTTATTGTAGGTATTGGGGTTATCTAATATTTCTGTTCCTGCTTTTATAGCTTCATTATGAATTTTAAAATACTCATATAAGCCTTCACGATATGCGTAACGTTTTACAATTTCTTCAGTTAATAAATTTATTAACTGAGTTTTATTTTCGTTAATAGCATCTTCTTTAGATTGTTCTAAATTCCTTAAAAGTGTATCGTAATCCTTTTTAATATCGTCGTCTAAATTTTCTGTAATAGCGACTTCTAAGGCTTTTTTAATAGCAAGTTCAGTCTTTGTTTTAAACTTAAAATTACTGGTCTTTAAATAGCTTTTAAAGGCTTTAAAATTAGCTTCGGTAAATTTAAAACTGTTCACATCTTCCACTTTATTTTTGTAGTAGAAATCTGTTGCAAAGTCAAAAATACTTTGACTGTTTAAAATAGCTTTTGTAATCGCACTATTTTTAGTATTTTCTATAGCTTCATCTGGCATAACGCCTCCACCATCAAAGACTTTACGTCCATTTTTGGTTTTAAATTCCAAATAATTTTCGGCTTTAGTTCTTACTGCATTTCCATTTTCATCGCGGTTCCAGTAATCTAAAGCCTGAATACAACGACCAGATGGTGTATAGTAACGTGAAATGGTTACTTTTAGTTGTGTTCCGTAAGTTAACTTTTTAGGACGTTGTACTAAACCTTTACCAAAACTTCGGTTTCCAACAACCACAGCACGATCTAAATCTTGTAAAGTTCCAGAAACAATTTCACTTGCTGATGCACTACGCTCATCAATTAAAACCACTAAAGGAATGTCTAAATCAAACGGTTGTTTTTTCGTTATGTAGGTTTTATTATATTCTTTTACTTTCGATTTTGTAGTCACTACAATTTGACCTTTTGGAACGAATAAGTTTACAATATTAATAGCTTCACTTAATAGTCCACCAGGATTACCTCTTAAATCTAATATGATTTTTTTAGCACCTTGCGCTTTTAAATCTTTTAAAGCATAGGTAGTTTGCGTAGTTGTTTTTTTGTTGAATTTACGCAGAACAACATAACCTACTTCTTCATTAATCATTGAGAAATGAGGCACAGCATCAATTTGAACTTCGCTACGTAACACATTGGCTTGAAGTGTTTTTCCCTGACGTTTGTATTCAACATTAATTTTACTATTTGGTGCTCCTTTTAAAAGATCTAAACCATCTTCTTTAAAGTCTGCTAAAACAGTACCGTCAACTTTTATAATTTCGTCACCAGCTTTTAGACCAGCACGATCGGCAGGATAATTTTTATACGCTTCTGTAATAATAAATTTATCTTTTAAAGTCATTATTTTAGCGCCAATACCACTATAATCGCCAGTTCTTCTAATTCTAGCCGCTTCAACATCTTGTTCGTTATAAAATTTAGTGTAGGGATCTAAATCATTTAACATCCCTTTTATAGCGGTATCCATAAGATCTGCCGGCGTAGTTTCATCGACATAATTTATGTTAAGTTCTTTAAAAAGCGTGTTAAAAATTTCTATTTGTTTGGCAATTTCAAAGAAGTCGTTATTGTATGCTGTGGCAGATAAAAGCACAGAAACAGCAATGATAGGTAGTAAAATTTTTCGACTAATAAATTTTTTCATCATCCTGTTTTTTAGTTTGTTTGGTCTATAAATTTACGAAACAAGGCTTTAGTTTTTTGATTTACAGTTTCAAAATCTGGAAAATCTTTGTTGGTGTACAGAATCATAAAACTATAATCTGTAATATTTGCTTCTATTAATTCATTTTTATTTAAACGGTAAGCCTCACGAAGTAAACGTTTAATACGATTCCTATCGGTAGCATTTTTAAAATTTCGTTTACTTACAGAAACACCAACTTTATTACTGGTATTGTTTTTCAAATAAACCATACGCAAAGGATATGCCGAAACTGATTTTCCGTCGGTAAATAATTGGTCAATGCCTTTTTTGCTTTTAAGTTTTTCGTTTGTGTTGTACGTAAAATCCATAGTGTTTGCCAAAGGTAAGTGTTAAACTCACAAAATAAAAACGAATGTATATTCTACTTTTTTAGTTGAATTTGTAATGATTGCATAAAAAATATGACTTTATATAAAAACCATACCTTATGAATTTACAAGAACAACTGTTAGAACATGCTAATGCATCGGCAAATAGATTACCACAAGCAGCATTAGATATCATGAAAAAAGCAGTTAATGACTTAAAAATAAGTACACTTACTAATAAAAGTAAAAAATCGGGTGTCCAGATACCTAACGTGACTTTAAATAATCATTTAGGTGAAGCTGTTAATTTATATGATATACTTAAACAGTCACCATTAGTGATTACCTTTTATAGAGGTGGCTGGTGTCCGTATTGTAATATACAATTACAAGCGTTTCAAAAACATTTAGATGAAATTAAAGCTAAAGGTGCTAATTTAATAGCTATTACTCCAGAACATGTAGATGATTCTTTAAGTACTTTAGAAAAAAATAATTTAGACTTTGAAATTTTAACAGATACAGATAATAGCTATGCTAAATCTTTGCATTTAGCCTACGAATTACCGGAAGAGTTAGTCACGCTATATAAAAAGTTTGGAATTGACTTAGCAAAAAGTCAGTTAAACGAAGCTAATGAATTACCTATTTCTGCAACTTATGTTGTTGATCAATTAGGACAAATTACATATCATTACATAGAGCCCGATTATAAATTAAGAGCGCCTATTGAAGAGGTATTAAAAGCTTTATAAACTAAAAATCCCCAATGAATTTCATTGGGGATTTTTTATTAGATTAATAGACGTCTTAATTACTTCTTATTATTCTCTTTATTAACATCGGCCATTCGCTGTCTTGGGTCAATCTCAATAGATTTTACGTCTTTTTTAGCCGTAAATTCGTATGTTGGAAAAGCCCAAGCCCAATCTTTTAAAATGGTTGCTTGTGTTGGTTTTTCACCACGCATCATTTGTAAAGGAATGTATAAATCCTCACTAGTACCATCAGTATATTCTACTTTAATATCTAGAGGCATTGGCATTCTACCAATACGTTTTAAACTTACTTTTTTACCTTCAACCGAAGTTACTTCGTAATCAATAGTTTTAGTTGTTAATGTCCAATCCATTAAATACCAGTCTAACTCTAAACCAGATATTTTTTCCGCAGAACGAATAACATCAATAGGTTTTGGATGTTTAAATGAGAAATCAGTGTAATACTTCTTAATGGTTTTAGCTAAATTTTCTTCACCTATAACATAACCTAATTGTTCTAAAAATACTTCACCTTTATTATAAGCTGCAATACTATAAGCCATATTATGCTCAAAACGATCTGCATGTGTAGATTGTGGTTCTTCTTTACCAGATTTTACTAAATAATAGTACCCATTATAAGCACCTTGACTTGTAAAATCGTTATTGGTATCCATTACAGTTTTCATTGCTGCGTGGCTAATGTAACTTGTAAATCCTTCGTCCATCCATTCGTGTTTAGCTTCGTTAGTAGCTAATAAAAACTGAAACCAGTTATGTGCTAATTCATGAGCAGTTACACCAACTAAACTTCCAAATTTACGTTTTCCAGTAATTAAAGTACACATAGCATACTCCATTCCGCCATCTCCACCTTGAATAACTGAATATTGTTTGAAAGGATACTTACCAATTTTTTCACTGAAATAGTTCATTAACTCAACCGTTTTTGGTTGTAAGTTTTTCCAGTTATCTAAGTATTTCTGCTCTAAATCTTTTTTGTAGTAAAAGTTTAAAACTGGTCCGTTTGGAACTTGAATTGTATCGTGAATAAAATCAGGATCTGCAGCCCAAGTAAAGTCATGTACTTTTGGTGCGTTAAAATGTAAGGTCTTTTTGTTTCCCTTTACTTCTTCACTTTTTAAGTAACCAGTTCCACCAACAACGTAGTTTTTATCGATAGTTAATTTTACATCAAAATTTCCCCAAACCCCATGAAATTCTCTTCCTATGTAAGGGTCTGCGTGCCAACCTTCAAAATCATACTCCGCTAATTTTGGATACCATTGCGTCATAGACAACGCAACGCCTTCTTTATTATTACGTCCAGAACGACGAATTTGTGTAGGTACTTGCGCTTCAAAATCCATTACAAACGTTACTGTTTCTCCTGGTTGGATGGCTTTATTTAAGTCCACTTCTAAAACAGTACCAACGGTTTTATGCGTTAATTTTTTACCGTTTTGTTTTAATTTATTAACTTTTATATACCCAATTTCATTAGGTTTTAATTTGCTAATTCTATCACCAACACGTTTATCTGGATCGGCAATATTACGCGATCTTACATCCATTTCACTTCCAGGCTGAAATGCGTTAAAGTATAAGTGGTAATACACTTTATTTAAAACGTCTGGTGAGTTATTGGTATAAACTAAAGTTTGTTTTCCTTTATATTGAAATGAATTCACGTCCATATCAATCTCCATATCGTAATCTACATGCTGTTGCCAGTAAGTAGAGGTTTTAGACGTATTAATTGTGCTTGCATTTTGTTTAACCACATCTTGCGCTGTATTACAAGACGTTGCTAACAAAGCAATACTTAATAAAGGTAATAGTAATTTTTTCATGTAGCTGGGAATTTAATAAGGGCTAAAATTACCACTTATAGCGATAGCTACAAAAAAAATAAGGTTAAAGTGACCGAGAACTTATATTTATACTAAAGATAAATTTCTAGCAAGTCGGCATTTTTACTTTCAATATGTAAGCTTTTTATAGAAGCTGGAATTAAAATTGTTTCGCCGTATTTTAATGAATAAGATACTTTTTTGTAAGTAAAAACAGCTTCTCCAGAAACACACATATAAATTACAAAAGAATCTAAA
>DAISIZ010000110.1:0-7348 GCA_036821745.1 Aurantibacter sp.
CAAAAAAAAACACCATTAACCGTAATGAGACCTTAAACATTACGCTTAAAAACCCTAAAAAGCACGAAGTGCAATCGGTTTCTTACATTTTAGATGGTAAAAAGATTGACCATAATACGTCTTTAAATGATTTTAAATTAGGTGAACACGATATTACAGCTACGGTAAAATATGATGATAAAACTGAAACATTAACCCAACGCATTACGATTTTAAATGATGTAAGTCCAAAAATTTTAAAATTTGAACTTTTGAATACATTTCCTCATGATAAGACCTCTTACACACAAGGTTTAGAATTTAATAATGGGATTCTATTTGAAAGCACTGGACAATATGGTGAATCTAAATTGCGTAAAGTAGACTATAAAACAGGAGACGTTTTAAAAAATGTAGATTTAGAAAAAGCATATTTTGCTGAAGGGCTAACTATTTTAAATGGAAACATTTACCAATTAACTTGGCAAAACAGTAAAGGTTTAGTTTACGATTTGGAAACCTTTGACCGAAAAAGCTCTTTTAGCTATGGAAAAAGTAAAGAAGGTTGGGGATTATGTAATGATGGTACACAACTTTTAAAAAGTGATGGAACTTCTAAAATATGGAGTTTAAACGCAACTACATTAACTGAATCTAATTACATCCAAGCCTTTACTAACAAAGGACGCATTGGTCGTTTAAATGAGTTAGAATATGCCAACGGCAAAATTTATGCTAACATTTATCATCAAAATGGTGTTGCGATAATAAATCCTAAAAATGGTGCAACTGAAGCGGTTATTGACTTTACACCATTAACAAAACAAATAGACAACTATTCTAAAGATGATAATGTTTTAAATGGAATCGCATATAATCCAGAAACCAAAACTTTCTTTGTAACAGGTAAGCGATGGGATAAATTATTTGAAGTTAAAATATTAGACTAAGGTATTCCCATTTAATGAAAACCTACTCCTATTCTATTACCGTAGAAGAATCGCATTTAGATATTTTAAACCACGTTAACAATGTAGTTTATGTACAATGGGTTCAAGACATTGCACAAAAACACTGGGATTTAGCCATCACAGACCAAATAAAACTAGACTACTTCTGGGTTTTATTAAATCATAGTATTGATTATAAGAAACCGGCTGTATTGCATGATGAAATTGAAGTTAAAACCTTTATTTTAAAAAGTGGTGGCGTAAAATCGGTACGTTGTGTAGAATTCTATTTAAAAGAAACGAATACGTTATTAGTAAGAAGTGAAACCACTTGGTGCTTATTCAATACCAAAACACAAAAACCTAACCGTATTACTGAAGCTATTACAAATTGTTTTAACTAATAAAATTTCAAACAATATTAAAAGGCTTAAAAAGTTATATTTGTAAGACACACTATATTCCATATGAAACGTTTACTATATTTTGCACTAACATTTTGTTTAATCCTAGGTTTTAGTTCTTGCCGTAAAGACTTTGAGTTTTCGCCAAGTCAAGGAAATCTAACTTTCTCAAAAAGTACAGTTTACTTAGATACCATATTTGCTAATATAGGTTCCAGTACTTACACGTTAAAAGTATACAATCGTAGTAGTGACGATATTTCTATTCCTACTGTAGGTTTAGAAAATGGAACTACATCAGGATACAGGTTAAATCTAGACGGACAAGCTGGAAAAAGTTTTAATAATGTTGAAATTTTAGCAAAAGATAGTTTGTTTGTATTTGTAGAAACTACTTTTGACACGAATACAAACCCATTACCAAGCAATGATTTTTTATATACCGACAAAATTGTTTTTGATGTTGGTTTAAGACGTCAAACTGTAGATTTAGTAACTTTAGTAAAAGATGCTAACTTTATTTTCCCTGACAGAGATGTCAATAATATAGTTGAAACCTTAACCATCAATCTTAACGGAGATACCATAGAAACCAATATTGAAGGACGAGAATTAGAAACTTCGGAATTAACGTTTACTAACCAAAAACCTTATGTCATTTATGGTTATGCAGCTGTCCCTAACAATCAAACGCTAACTATTGAAGCTGGAGCAAGAATCCACTTTCACGAAAACTCAGGTTTATTAGTCACTGAAAACGCAACACTAAACGTTAATGGCACTTTAAGTTCTGACCAAGACGTCTTAGAAAATGAAGTTGTTTTTGAAGGCGATAGATTAGAACCTTTGTATAACGATATTCCTGGACAATGGGGAACGATTTGGTTATCAGAAAACAGCATTAATAACACTATTAATTATGCAACTATTAAAAATGCAACCATTGGTATTTTAAGTGACGAAAATGCAGATGCAACCACGGATAAATTAACCATATCAAACACACAAATTTACAACTCTACTAACTTTGGAATTCTAGGTAGAAACACCTCTATTAAAGGAGAAAACTTAGTGATTAATAATTCTGGTCAATCTAGTTTTGCAGCAACTTTAGGCGGTAAATATAACATTACCCATTCTACAATAGCTAATTATTGGACCAGAAGTTCTAGACAATTACCAGCGTTGCTTATTAATAACTTTCAACAAACAGAAAACGCAACTTTAATTGCAGAATTAACCGAAGCAAATTTCAACAACTGTATTATATACGGTAATGAGGAAAACGAATTTTTACTTGACGAAGTACAAGACAATATGAATCCTGTTAACTTCAATTTCAAGTTTACTAATTGTTTAGTAAGATTCCCATTAAATAACTCAAATTTTAGTGGTCCTAATTACGCCTTTGGAACTGGTACTCGATATGAAGCTATGGTTTTTAATATAGATCCAATATTTAAAAACCTATTACAAAATGATTTTGAAATTAGTAATTCATCACCGGCAGTAAATAATGGTAATACAACGTTTTCATCGTTAGTACCTTTAGATTTACTAGGAACCAACAGAACTAGTAATCCAGATTTAGGTGCTTATCAGTCTAGTTTCTAATCATTATTAGGAATAAGCTTCTATTTTACCTTTTACACCTTTAAAAAAGGATTTCATAAAAGCCATATCCTTTTCTATGTCATCCGTTAAATAATAAGGCTCAGAAATTTTATTGGTTTTATGTTCAAAATCCATCGTAAACATAATAACTGGTACATTGGCTTTTTTAGCAATGTAATAAAAACCCGTTTTCCAATCTTTTACTTTTTTCCTAGTCCCTTCAGGTGCTAAGGTTAATCTAAACTCGTCTTTATCATCAAAAAATTTAGCGATTGCTTCAACTTTGTTTTGTCCAGAAGTTCGGTCTAAAGCTACGCCTCCAACTGCTCTAAAGTAGTAACCAAATGGCCAAGTGAATAATTCTTTTTTGCCTACAAAATTAGTTTTTACACCAACAATTTTACGTAGGTACAAACCAATAAAAAAATCGGAATAACTTGTATGTGGCGCCGATATAATGACAGCTTTCTTTACCGTATCCTTAGAAAAATTTGCATTTCCAGTAAATTTCCAACCTAAAATTTTAAAATATATCAGTTTTGCTAACCAAGTCATATGCTTATTACTTTTAATAAAAATTTTAACCCTTATTATTTTACTTTAATATACTAAAAAAGGAACTCTTTTAAGAATTCCTTTTTTATCATTTTATATTTTAAGCCTACATTTTTTGATATAGCGCTTTTAATTTTTCTCTGGTGATTATTTTTTTCCAGTTTTTACCAATGGCATTTTCCCAAAGCGGTTCCAAACTTAAAGCGACATTTATCATAATATCAAACTCTTTATCCGTTAAGTTCTTACACAAACCAGTTGGTAATGCAATATTATGCTTCAACTTCATTTGCTTAAATAAAGCAACGCCTTCTGGATAAAACTCTTCTAAATGATCGAAAACTATACAGTTTCCAATCCCGTGTTTAGTACCTAATAAATAGCCTAAACCATAACTCATAGCGTGAGCAACACCAACTTGAGAATAAGCAATACTCATTCCGCCGTGCCAGCTAGCCATCATTAATTGGTCTTGAGCATCTTCTTTAGATAGACTGTCTTCTACAAAAATAGCTTTACATAACTCTAAAGATTTTTCGCCATAAGACTGACTAAATGCGTTTAAGAAAGTTCCGTTTAAAGATTCAACACAATGAATGTAACAATCCATTCCTGTATAAAACCATTGCTGTGTAGGGACATCTTTAGTTAATTCTGGATCCAAAACAACCTGATCAAAAGGAGTGTAATCACTATTTATACCTAATTTACGTTCTGGACCAGTTAAAACTGTAGTTCTAGAAACTTCGGCTCCTGTTCCTGAAATTGTAGGAATTCCAACGTGATAAACCGCTGGGTTTTTCACTAAATCCCAACCTTGATATTCGCTAGAATCGCCTTTATTATTTAGCATAATAGAGACGGCTTTTGCTAAATCTAAAATAGTACCTCCACCAATTCCAATAATTCCTGATGGTTTCAACTTATTATTTACAATAAGCTGTTCTACCAATTGGTCAACTTGTTCGGTTTTTGGTTCTTCGTTAGCAGAAATATAAAGAATTTTATCGTCATATTTTAAAGGTATTCTTGAGGTTAACCAAGCATTACATTTAAAAACGTCGTCTACTATAAAAATAAATGGTGCATCAACATGCGAACGCTTAGACTCTATTAATTCTTCAAGTTGATTAAAGCTTCCTCGTCCGAATACGACACGAGCAACCATTGGATAATTTTTAAACTTCATTCTATATTATATCACGATAAAAGTATCGCTTTTTTAACTAATTTAATAATTTTAATACGTCAATTATACGAGTAATTGTTTCGTATGTTTTACTTTTTTGATGGTCTACTTTAACTTGTTCATGCTCCCATGTGGTATGAAACGGAACATGAATCGCTTTTGCGCCAATATTAACTAAGGGCAACACGTCCGACTTTAAGGAATTTCCTACCATTAAAAATTCGCTTGGTTTAATATCTAAATGATTTAAAAGCTTGGTGTAATCACCTTCTTTTTTATCACTTAATACTTCTATATGATGAAAATAGTCTAATAATCCCGACTTTTCTAATTTACGTTCCTGATCTAACAAATCACCTTTAGTAGCCACAATTAAACGGTAATTTTGAGATAGTTCTTTCAAAACGGATTCTACACCTTCCAAAAGTTCTACTTTTTCGTGAATCATACGTTTTCCAATATCTAAAATTTTAGATATCACCTGATTTGAAATGGTATTATTGGATAATTCTATAGCCATTTCTACCATAGATAACGTAAACCCTTTTACCCCATATCCATAAGTTGATAGGTTTTCAATTTCCTTTTTAAACAGTTCTTGATCTATTTTGTTTTTAGTTTCAAAACCGCTTAATAAAGACGCAAATTCTTCTTCAGCTTCACGAAAATAAGTTTCGTTTACCCAAAGTGTATCATCTGCATCAAAGCCTATAACTTTTATATGTTGGTAGTTTGTATTCAAGTCCTTGTAGTGATTTAATGAACTAAATTATTTCCATAGTTTTTTAGCACGCTCTAAATCTTCTGGTGTATCAATCTCTACACCTTGTACATTGGTTTCTACCATTTTAATACGTTTTCCATACTCTAAGTAACGGATACATTCAATTTTCTCTGAAGCTTCTAGCATTCGCATTGGCAACTTGTAAAAGTCCAAGATGGCTTGTTTTCTAAAAGCATAAACGCCTTTATGCTTGTAATATTTCGCATCGACTTCAATATCTCTAGGATAAGGAATCGGACTTCTTGAAAAGAATAATGCAAATTGATTTTGATCTGTAATAACCTTTACCGTATTAGGATTTTTAATTTCATCCTCGTCTGTTATATGAACCATTAAAGACGCTAAATCAACTTCTTGCTTTTCATCAGCTTTAAAAACCTCTATTAGTTTTTTTAGTGAAGCGACTTCCGTAAAAGGTTCATCTCCTTGTACATTAATTACAATATCTATATCTAAATCTTCTACAGCTTCAGCAATACGGTCACTTCCACAATCGTGCTCTTTGCGACTCATCATCACCTTACCACCAACCGCAGTTATTTCATTATATATAATAGAACTATCTGTGACTACAATCACGTCATCAAAAAGATTGGTGCTTACTGTAGCTTCGTAAGTTCTTGTTATTACAGGTTTTCCGTTTAAATCTTGCATTAATTTTCCTGGAAAACGAGATGCACTATAACGTGCCGGAATCATGGCGATAATTTTCATAAGTGACTTTGTATTACTTAATGCTCAAAAATAGCGGTTTTTAATAAGTTATGACTTATTCGGTTTAAACTTTTTGTAGGCTTTATAAATTATAAGAAGAATGATAACACTAAAAACAACTGCAATTATGGGTAAAAACACCTCTAAAACAGAACCAACAATAGAGGTTCCTGTTTCTAAAGTTGCAACCACAGGATTTGCAATCCCGCCAGTTGTTGTTGTAGATGCTAATCGTGTTGCACTGGTTGTCCCCGCAACGGCGGCAGCGGTTCCACCACCAGAAATAATTGCCAAAGCCCAAGTAAACACAGGACTTAAATCGGCAACAGTAGAAACCATAACTGGAGTTCCTGCAACAGCTGCCAAAAGAATGGCGACGGAATCTAACACATTATCTATATAAGGAATATAATACGCAAAAATCTCAAAAATTGTCGCGACACCTAAAACAATCACTGCCGATGTGCTACCCATCCACAACCAGGATTCTTTAAGTTCCCAAACATTAAAATAGGCCGCTAAACTTAATGCAAAAAGTGGCACAAATACACGAAAACCAACCGAAGCTGATAAACCGATACCAAGAAATATACTTAAAAGTGTTTCGAATGTCATTTTTTTTATGGTTAGTGGTTAGTGGTTAGTGGTTAGTGGTTAGTGGTTAGTGGTTAGTGGAAATTAATAGTCTTATTTTCAACTAAAAAATAAAGCTTCAAATATCAAAAAGTCATCTCTACTCTTGTCTCTTGTCTCTTGTCTCTTGTCTCTTGTCTCTTAAAACTCTTCAACAAAATAATCATTTTTAAAACCAATTAAATATAATTTCTCCTGCGCTCTGGTTACAGCCGTATATAACCAACGTAAATAATCTCTAGTTATGCCATCTGGTAAATACGGTTGCTCTACAAAAACGGTGTTCCATTGTCCACCTTGCGATTTATGACACGTAATAGCGTAAGAAAATTTAACTTGTAAAGCATTAAAATGTTTATTCCCTTTTATCTTTAAAAAGCGCTTATAATTACTGGTTTCGTCGCTGTAATCTTCTTGAACTTTTTGGTATAATTTATTAGAATCTTCGTAGGTTAAACTTGGTGTTTCGGCATCGATAGTATCCAATAACAAAACGGTTTCAAAAGGTTCCATTTTAGGATAATCT
>DAISIZ010000111.1:0-7330 GCA_036821745.1 Aurantibacter sp.
ATCGCTACTTAATAGATTTGCCCGAGCATTATATTGTTTGGTATCACAACAAAGGATTTCCTAAAAATAACTTAGGTAAAATGTTGGAAACCGTATATACACTGAAAGTTAATGGGTTAGAAGACTTAGTGCGAACGATAAAAAATAACTTTAAGGCAGAATAAAATACGTCTCAATCTCTAAAATCTCGTTAGTTCTTTGTAGTTTTGCCTGCGTTAAATACGCACGATGGCAACGAACACAAAATACATATTTGTTACTGGAGGAGTAACATCTTCATTAGGAAAAGGAATTATTGCAGCTTCTTTAGCTAAATTACTTCAGGCTCAAGGTTATAGAACAACCATTCAGAAATTAGATCCCTATATTAATATAGATCCAGGAACTTTAAATCCTTACGAACATGGTGAATGTTACGTAACCGATGATGGTGCTGAAACTGACTTAGATTTAGGTCATTACGAACGTTTTTTAAACGTGCCAACAAGTCAAGCCAATAACGTAACAACAGGTCGTATTTACCAAAGTGTGATTGACAAAGAACGTCGTGGTGAGTTTTTAGGTAAAACAGTACAAGTTATTCCTCATATTACAAACGAGATTAAAAGCCGTATCCAAAAGTTAGGACAAAGTGGTGATTTCGATATTGTAATTACTGAAATTGGTGGAACTGTTGGAGATATTGAATCGTTACCATATGTTGAAGCTGTGCGTCAATTAAAATGGGATTTAGGTGAAAATAACGCTTTAGTTATCCACTTAACTTTAATTCCATTCTTAGCCGCTGCTGGCGAGTTAAAAACAAAACCAACACAACATAGTGTAAAAACATTAATGGAAAGTGGTGTTCAGGCCGATATTTTAGTATGTCGTACAGAGCATAAATTACCAGAAGATATAAGAAGTAAGTTAGCACGTTTTTGTAATGTGCGTGAAGAAGCGATTATAGAATCTATAGATGCATCAACAATTTACGATGTACCTAACTTAATGTTAGAACAACAATTAGATAAAGTTGTTTTAAAGAATTTAGGACTTAAAAGTGATGTGCCAAATTTAGATAAGTGGAATCAGTTTTTACAACGTCATAAAAATCCTAAATCGACTATTACAATTGGTTTAATTGGGAAATATGTCGAGTTACAAGATTCTTACAAGTCTATTTTAGAAGCGTTTATTCATGCAGGAGCAGAAAATGAAGTTAAAGTAAAAGTAGAGTCTATACATTCGGAATACTTAAATGCAGATTCTGTAGAGAAACAATTATCTCATTTAGATGCTGTCTTAGTTGCTCCAGGTTTTGGAGAACGTGGTATTGAAGGTAAGATTGCAGCGATTAAATATGTGCGTGAAAACAATATTCCTTTCTTAGGAATTTGTTTAGGTATGCAAATGGCAGTGATAGAATACTCAAGAAATGTATTAGGTTTAGCCGATGCTAATTCTGTTGAAATGAATCCAGAAACTAAAAATCCTGTGATTAATTTAATGGAAGAACAAAAAGCGGTGACCGAAAAAGGAGGAACAATGCGTTTAGGTGCTTGGGCTTGCGATATTAAAGAAGGTAGTTTAGCACATAAAATTTATAACGATACTTCAATTTTAGAGCGTCACAGACACCGTTTTGAATATAACAGTGATTACAAAACACAGTTAGAAGCAGCAGGAATGCAGTCTACTGGTTTTAATCCTAAAACTGGTTTAGTAGAAATTGTAGAGATTCCTGCAAATAACTGGTTTGTAGGTGTTCAATACCATCCAGAATATAAAAGTACAGTAGCAAATCCACATCCTTTATTTGTAGCATTTGTTAAAGCTGCTGCGACGTATAACGCGTCAAAATAATGTCAGTATGACATATTTTAAAAAGTGGTCGTAAAATTGATTTAATAGATAAAGACATTCAAGTCTTAGATATTTACATATGGAAGAAAAGAAATTAGACACAAAGTCCATTATAGGTTTTGTATTAATCTTCGGAATTTTATTATTCATGATGTGGCAAAATCAGCCAACACCAGAGGAATTAGCCGAAAAAGAAAAGCAAGAACAATTAGTTAAAGCAAAAGAAGAAGCTGCAAAAACAGCAACTGAAGCTAAAACTGAAACGATAGCAGTATTACCTGCGACTTTTGCAAACGATTCTTTAAAACAAATTGAAGTTGCAAAGATGCAACTTGAAAAAGCTAATAAATTGGGTGTTTTTGCACCAAATGCATTTGCTAAGCAAGAGTTAATCACGGTTGAAAACGATGTTTTAAAATTAGTATTCAATACTAAAGGTGCTTATTTAGCTGAAGCTTGGTTAAAACAACATAATGATTCTCAAGGAAATCCTATTTACTTAATTAAAGACAATAACAGTGCTTTTAATTTAAATCTAGGAACAACAGATAATAGAATTTTTGATACTAAAGATTTAGTATTTAATTCTAATGTGACTAAAAATGGAGGAAATACCATTATTTCATTTAAATTAAATGTTTCGCCAACTCAGTTTTTAGAATATAACTATACCTTAAAACCTAAGGAATATATGTTAGATTTTGGGATTAATTCAGTTGGATTGGACTCCGTAATTAACAGTTCTAAAACCATTGATTTAAACTGGGATTTAAAATCTTACAGTTATGACCAAAGTATTGCTTACGAAAACCGTTACACAGAGTTAGTTTATAACTACGATGGTGGAGAAATTAACGAGTTATCTGTTTCAGGTGATGATGAAGAAACTTTAGAAGACGTGAAATGGTTATCATTTAAGCAACACTTTTTTAGTTCAATTTTAATTAACGATAAGCCTTTTGAACGTGTTGAATTACGTTCTAAGAATTTAGTTGAAAACGAAGCAGTAGATACTGTTTTTACAAAGCAGTTTAATGCAAAAACAGCTTTAGATTTAAAAAATAACAACTTAAACGAGAGTTTTAAATTATACTTAGGACCATCAGATACGGCGACATTATCTGAATATGAAGATGATTTAGAAAACAATATCTATTACGGTTGGGGAATTTTTGGTTGGATTAACAAATCGTTATTCATTCCTTTATTTGGTTTCTTAAGTTCATTCTTACCATATGGTATTGCGATTATCGTGATGACTTTAGTAATTAAGTTAGCCATGTCTTTTGTACAGTACAAGCAGTACTTATCGCAAATGAAAATGAAGATTCTTAAGCCAGAATTAGACGCTATTCGTGAAAAGCATAAGAACAATAAAATGAAAGCGCAACAGGAAACTATGGCGTTACAAAGTAAAGCAGGCGCCAGTCCGTTAGCAGGTTGTTTACCAGCTTTAATACAAATGCCAGTACTATATGCTTTATTTTCATTTTTCCCAGTAGCTTTTGCTTTAAGACAGAAAAAATTCTTGTGGGCGAACGATTTATCATCTTATGACTCTGTGTACGATTTAGGATTTGATATTCCTTTAT
The DNA here is from genome assembly GCA_036821745.1 of Aurantibacter sp. GTDB lineage: Bacteria > Bacteroidota > Bacteroidia > Flavobacteriales > Flavobacteriaceae > Aurantibacter. Next base: position 3,438 of record DAISIZ010000111.1, read on the forward strand.
ATGGAGATCACGTGAGTTTATTTCCAATTTTAGCGGCAGTAGCTATTTTCTTCTATATGAAGTTAACAACAGGACAGCAACAAATGCAAGCACCACAACAAGAAGGTATGCCAGATATGGCAAAAATGATGAAGTATATGATTTACTTTGCGCCAGTTGCCATGTTAATTTTCTTTAACAACTATGCATCAGGATTAAGTTTATATTACTTTATTTCTAACTTGGTAAGTATTGCTATTTTATTAGTGATTAAAAACTTTATTTTAGATGAAGATAAAATCTTAGCAAAAATTGAAGTGAATAAAGCAAAGCCTAAAAAAGAGAATCGTTTCCAGAAGAAAATGAAGGAAATGATGGAAGAGGCAGAACGCCAAAAAAACATTCAGAATAAGAAGTAATTTGCTTCACTTAAAAATAATTTCAAAAAAAACTGTCTTAATTTCAATTTTGGCAGTTTTTTTGTAAAATAGAATTAGAAAACAATCGTTAATTACTTTATGAAACATTTTTTATTTAGCCTTTTCTTAGCTTGTGTGACTTTTATGTCAGCCCAAGACATTAATCAATTTGATACTAATGGTAAACGTCATGGTGTTTGGGAAAAAACATTCGAGAACTCTAAGATTCCAAGATATCAAGGACAGTTTAATCACGGGAAACCTGTAGGTGTTTTTAAATTTTATGAAGCCATTGGTAATAAGCCAGTATTAATAGCAAAAAGAGAATTTAATAAATCGAATAACTTAGCATTAGTTACATTTTATACCAGTAAAGGCGCTGTAATTAGTAAAGGTAAAATGGACAACAAGACTTATGTAGGTGAGTGGTTGTATTACCATAAAGACTCTAAACAAGTTATGAGTCAAGAATTTTACAACGATAAAGGCGAGTTAAACGGTAAAAAGAAAGTTTATTATTTATCTGGTAAAATTGCTGAGGAAAGCAATTATGTGAATGATAAATTAGAAGGTAAAAGTGTTTCTTATTCTGAAAAAGGAAAAGTTTTAAGACAAGAAAGTTACAAAAATGATGAATTTCATGGCTTGTTTAAAAATTATGATAATGCTGGTAATTTAATTTCAGAAGGTCATTATGCAAATGATCGTAAAACTGGTGTTTGGAAATTTTACCAGAATGGAAAATTAGTTGAAACAAAAGATCTTAGTAAAAAGCCAAAACGTAAACGAAAGTTTAAAAAGAAAAAATAAATAATAAAAAAGGCGTTTCACTTAAGAAACGCCTTTTTTATTGAATACTATGACTTGGAGTGTTTATTTACTCAAGCCTTTAATATATTGGTTTAGTGCTTTACCGTATTTACTAGCTTTTATGTCTTTAGTTAAAGCTCCATTAATTGTATCTAGAAGATTAATGTTTGCATCGTTTATTTCTGTTAAAGCAATATAAGGAGCTACAACACTATTTTTATTAGCCAATGCGAAATTAGTGGTATACAGGTATTGTCTTTTTTTATGATTTTTAATACGTTTTAAACTCGCTAGGTAAGCCAATTCATCTTTATTTGTTCTAGCATCAACACTTTGTTTAAATAAATCTAAACTTTGGTCTTGAAACTTACGCATATATAAAATGTATTCTTCTAATAATTGTTGCTCTTTAGAACCTTCAATTTTAGTATCAAATCCAAAGTCTTTTAAAGTCGTATTTATGGTAGTTAAACCTTTGTGTCCAAAAAAGGTGATACGATTATCTTTATCGGCTGTATCATCTAATTCTACATAAAATGCTTCTGGCTCTTCTATGTTAGCCGATAAGCTAAATTTGTAGTCATCGTCTTTATTAACTTGAAAAGAGTCTATAGCTACAAAAGCAGTATCATTAGCTTTAGTTAAATAAACGGTTCCTTTTTTTAAGCCTTTAATAGTTCCTTTAACTTGCATATTTTTTTGGTCACTGCCACAGGCAACGATTAATAAAAGCAATAGACTTAATGTGATGTTTTTCATGGGTAAATTTTAGTTTGGGCAAATATCTTATTTATAAATTACAATTACTAACCAACAGAAACGATTCGCATTAGTTCAGTACATAAAAGTGCACCATAAGTTCCAACAACGTATCCAAATACGGCTAATAAAGCTCCAACAGTAGCTAAGCTTGGGTGAAATGCTGCGGCGACAATAGGCGCAGAAGCGGCACCACCAACATTGGCTTGACTACCAACCGCTAAAAAGAAAAATGGCGCTTTAATAAGTTTTGCAACGACTATTAAAAGTATAGCGTGAATTGTCATCCAAACAATACCAATAAGTATTAATCCAGGGTTTTCTAATATGCCACTTAAATCGACTTTCATACCAATAGTCGCCACTAATATGTAAATAAAGACACTACCAATTTTACTGGCGCCAGCGCCTTCGTATCTTTTAGCCTTAGTAAATGATAATAGTACGCCAATAATTGTTGCGACAGTAATTAACCAAAAGAAACCACTACCAAAAGAGGATAAGGCACTTTTAGGATCTGCAACAACTTCAAAATTATTTTTTAGGAATGTAGGAATAGTATCTGCACCTAAATGTGCAATTCCAACCGCTACAAATGCAATAGATAAGGTTACAATAGAATCTGTTACCGAAGGATTTCTTGTTGTTTTTTCTGAAAAGCTTTGTACTTTTTCCTGTAAAGCATCAATAGCCGAGTTATCTGCTTTTAACCAAGCATCAATTTTTTTACGTTTTCCAATTCCTAATAATAAGATAGCCATCCAAATATTGGCAACAAAAATATCTACCATTACCATACCACCATATTTTTCTGGATTAAACTCATAGATTTCTAACATAGCGGCTTGGTTAGCGCCACCACCAATCCAACTACCTGCAAGCGTAGCTAATCCACGCCAAACGGCATCAAATCCTGCGCCTCCAACAGTTTCTGGAGAGAATGTAGAAATTAGTAAAATGGCTAATGGTCCACCAATTACAATACCTATGGTTCCTGTAAAAAACATAATTAAGGCTTTAGGGCCTAAATTAAAAATGGCTTTTAGATCTATACTTAGGGTCATTAATACTAATGATGCTGGTAATAAATAACGACTTGCAATAAAGTACGTTTTAGAACCTTCTGGCGAAATGATACCTAACGAGCTAAAAATAGCAGGTAAGAAGTAACACATTAAAAGTGCTGGTACGTATTTGTAAAATTTAGGAAAAAAGCCTGTCTTCTTATTTTCGGTGTAAAAGACAATTCCTAAACACAACATAAGTATTCCAAAAACGATAGCGTCATTGGTGAAAAAAGGTTCAGTTTGCATATAAATTAGTTTTTTTACGCAAAATAACATTTTATATGAAAGGAAGTGATAAAAAATTTTGATTTTGGCATAGCATTTGTTTTATTTGCTATGTAATTGTAATACAGACTATAATTAGTGTGTGGTTACCTAATTGTAAGAGTTACAATTGCATTTTTGGTTGGTTAGTATGAAAAGGTCTCACGCTCGTGAGACCTTTTCTGTTTCTTGTCGGTACTAAAAACAAAAAAAGTTTAGTCGTTATAACTAAGCTTTGTCATTGTAATATGGTGTTAGAGCTTATTTGGTCGCTGTAATAAATTCGGTAATAGTAGACATTAATCCATCTGATAAAGGTCTAAATGATTCGTTATAAGACTTAGAATTTTCTAAATTACCACCTTCAATAGTTACTAAAACGTGATTCATATTTGGAATAATCTTTAAGGTTGAATTTTTAGAAGCTTCATCTAATAACTTAGCTTCGGCTTCACTAACCTGTAAATCTTTGGTTCCGTTTATAATAAGTGTCGGTATTGTCAATGACATAATTTCAGTTTGCGGATTATATGTCATCCAATTAGCAATAAATGGTTGTACTTCTAAATTAAAAATACTGGCTAATGCCTGCGGA
>DAISIZ010000112.1:0-2325 GCA_036821745.1 Aurantibacter sp.
CCAGGACCAAACACAAAGGTTTGATTATGGTCTATACTTGAAAATCCGCCCCAATAAATATCAGTAGCTGTCCAAACGTCTTTATCATATTTTTGGAGACCTTCTAAAGTAGTATCGCATAAAGGAAACCAATAGCGTACGGTTTGACTTGTTTCGGTTTTTATAACAGAATACGTGTTTGCAATTACAATACGTCCATCGCCATAAGTAATACAATCATAGCCAACGATTTGTTCGGCTTTCCATTTATCTTGTATGAGTTTGTTCATTATTATAATTCAATTTTAAAGTAATGTTTTAACACTTCTATTCTATAGACTTCAGTCAATTGTTCTTTTCCAGCCATTAAATTACACAACGGATCTTTTTCATCAATATATTCAAACAATACTTTTTGGTGTAATGGTAAATCGTTGTAAGAGGCTTTTAATTTATTGAAATTTAATTCGGTTGGATTTAATAAATAACTTTTAAAAGAAGTCTCGCAAATCGTGCTTCTGGTTTCTCGATTATTTAGTCTATTTATAGTGTCTTCAATAACTTTTATAAAATCATCCTTTGTAATATCGGGAATAAATTTAGTCGTTTTTATTAGCCCTAAACTGCATTCTAATTCTGCATTGTCTGGTATTGTTTGTGAAAGTCTACCAGAACTAATTTCTTCTTTAATTTGCTCTAAATTTTTAAATCCCCAACAATTAATAGTTTCATCTTCAAATACAGTAAGATCAGTTAATGAGTAGCCGTTATTCTTTATAATAACAGGTAATTGTTCGCCATAAACCTTTTTACCATCTTTTTCTATGTATAATTTTTCTCTATAGATTCTCATTGAAAGTTATCTCTTTATAATTATCAGAATCATACTACAGTAAAGACTGCATACTGTAAACTAAAAAACTGTAGACTGACTTACCTAAACATTTTATGTATTACCCAAGCAGGTCCGACTAAAAGAAATTGTAAGTCTTTAATAAAACTGGGCTTCTTCCCTTCTATTTTATGTCCATAGAATTGTCCAATCCAAGCGATAACAAACAAGCCAAAAGAAAACCAAACTAATGGAACATATTGTGAAATGTAATAATTAGCTATTAAACAAAACGCTGAAAACACAAGCATTTGAACACCAATTTTCAGAGATAATCTAAAATAAAAGAAGACTAAAAAGAAGCTTAACAACACAAAAGACCAGTTAGCCAGAATTGGATGTGGTAAAAAAGACAATACTCCAGAAGGAATACTCATAATCAAACCAACTACCGAAAAGAAAATAGCTGGCACGCATATAAAATGAACCTTAATATTCGTTTCATTTTGATGACTTACAGCATATTCCTCAAACCAAGTTTGTAAACTTTTCATAATAATTAATTTCTTTAAAAATAAACATTTATTTTTGTTTCATACTATGATTGATATTCCAAAACATAAAGACTTAATCCTTTTTGATGGTGTTTGTAACCTATGCAGTAGCTCGGTGCAATATGTTATTGAGCGTGATAAAGAAAATAAATTTGTATTTGCTTCATTGCAAAGTCATTTAGGTCAACACATACTTAAAACACATCACATAAATCCAGAAGAAACGGACTCTATTATTTTATATCGCCACGGTAAAGGTGTTAGGGTAAAATCTACAGCAGCGCTTTTAATTGCCAAGCAATTAGGTGTGCCTACTAACCTATTGAGTATATTTTTAATTATACCAAGCTTTATTAGAAATGTTGTTTATGATTTTATAGCTAAAAACCGCTATAAATGGTACGGTAAACAAGAGAGTTGTTGGTTGCCAACAGCAGAATTAAAAGCTAAATTTTTAGATTAATGTACGTCTAACTCACTCATAGTGAGTCTTCACCAAATAAATGACTATTTTCACGCATTTAAAATAGCATTTGTATGTTATAAAAGCCTATATTACACCCATTACACAAAGTCTTAAATCAATATTTAATGAGTGCCATGCATCTGTTTGTATGGAATAACGCTCGTTCCTAAGAGAGGTTTAGTCTACCCTTTTTTAAGTGTTTAGAAATAAATAGAAGACCTGTTTTAAGACTTTTTTTTATGGTTTTATTAATGAACCATATTCTGTCCAAGATCCATCATATACTTTTAATGATTTGTAACCAGCTTCTAAAGCTCCTAAATTTAGAATACAAGCTGTAACCCCAGATCCACAAGTGAATACTAATTTTTCGTTTTTAGTTAGTTCTTCAAAAACTACTTTTAAATCATCTTTAGATTTGAACAAACCGTTATCCAATAGGTTTTTAAATGGTATGTTTAATGAATTAGGAACAGTTCCGCTTCGTAAATCTG
>DAISIZ010000112.1:2335-7314 GCA_036821745.1 Aurantibacter sp.
AAATCTGCTCTCGGTTCAGGAACTTCACAATTAAAACGTGCTTCACTCCTTGCGTCAATAATGGTTGTGCATTCTTCTTTGGAAATTGAAGGCAAATCGTTTATTAACACTACTTGATTATGATTATAATTGGCTATAAAATCTCCTACAGTTGTTACCGCTTTGTAATTTGAAACTGTATTACCATTTTGCTTTTTCCATTCTGGAAAACCACCATTTAACACATAAACATTGTCAAAACCAAAAGTTTCAAATAACCACCAAGCTCTTGGACTACTGTAAATACCTAAATCATCATATACTACAATTTTAGAATTTTGATTAACTCCTAAAGCTTGTGCTTCTTGTTCAAATTGCGCTTCACTTGGTATGGTGTTTGGGAATTCGGCAATAGTGTCACTAAATTTTTTCTTTATGTCGAAAAATAAAGCGCCTGGTATGATTTCCTTATTTGATGCCGTTTTATTAGCAGTAACTTTAGGAATCGTAGCATCTAATATGATTAGGTTATCATCATTAATATGAGTTTTTAACCAATTAACTGAAACTAAATTTGACATGTGTTGCGAATTGAATGATTTAAAAATTAAAGGTAATTATAATTGGAAAATTGAATCAAAAACAAGTATAACAAACCAATAATACTCGATATAATATTTAGAGCTAAAACCTTGTCTTTTTTAACACTATAGGATTCAGAGTTTTTAAAGGAATGTAAATACATTAACATAGAAACTAAAGAAGTTAAAACAATTAAAAAACCGTTATCAATACTTAAAATAGTCGCCCAATTTAAACTAAACACTGCAAAATAAAGAAAGTAATATAGATAGCTATTTATCAATAACCAAGTAATTCTATTCTTTGAAAATAAGCATAAACTGGTTATTAATGAAATTACTACAAATGATTTGTAATTACTAAAATTCATTACAACATCGAGTAATTTATATTCAGGAAAGATATTCTTGTAATCTAAAATTGATTCGATAAAAAAGTATACAGTAACTGCAAACATAAAAAGTACAAATACTTTGACACTATGTAATTTTATTAATTTCAATACTTAAACATTTTTAAAATTAAAGATAATTATTAATCATAGATAGACCTGCAAGGTTTTCAAAACCTTGTAGCTCTTGTTTATTTTTAAGACACAAAAAAAAGCACTTTTAGTTACAAAAGTGCTCTTCTAAAATTATATTTCAATTAAGTCGTTAATAGATTAATCTTTAATAAAATCTACCAACTAACGACTCAAAACTAAAGACTACTTAACTTTATCGTAGTTATCATCCCAGTTTTTAGGCTTTGGATCGTGTAGCTTACCTAATGACTTGGCTACTAATAAAGATACAGTTGCGTCACCAGTAACGTTTACAGTTGTTCTACACATATCTAAAGGTCTATCGACTGCAAAAATAAGCGCTAATCCAATTGGTAATAAATCTGCTGGAAAACCAATAGATTCTAATACAATGACTAACATAACCATTCCTGCACTTGGTACAGCAGCACTTCCTATTGAAGCCAATAAAGCGGTTAAAATGATAATTAATTGATTTGAAAATGTTAAACCTTCTGGCCAAATCACTTGCATAATAAATACTGCTGCAATCCCTTGGTATAAACTGGTTCCATCCATATTAATAGTTGCGCCTACTGGTAATACAAAACCAGTAACTTCTTTATCTACACCAACATGTTCTTCAACACGTTCCATAGTTACAGGTAATGTTGCCGCACTACTACTTGTTGAGAATGCTAATAATTGTGCTGGACTAATTTGTTTTAAGAACCATAATGGTGATTTCTTTCCAACAAACTTTACCAATAACATATAGAATCCAATCATTAAAATTAATCCACCGACCACACATAAAGCGTAGTTTACTAATTTTAATAATATTTCAGGATCATCGAAAGCAATGATAACGTTTGCCAATAAAGCAAATACAGCATACGGTGCAAACAACATAATTAAGTCGACCATTTTCATAACGACTTCGTTTAAAGAATCGAAAAACTTAATTAACGGTTTTGCTTTCTTTTCGTCTATTAATAATAAACAGATTCCTACAAATAAGGCAAAGAATATAATTTGAAGCATTTTTGCTTCACCCAATGATACAAAGATGTTTTTTGGGAATATGTCTACTAAAGCTTGTAATGGTCCAGCTTCTTGAGTCACTTTGGCTTTAGTTACCATAGCGTCGGCCGATGTACCAAACGAATCTTTAATATTAGCAATCGTTTCTGGAGACATTCCTGCACCTGGTTTTACAATATTTACAATGGCTAAACCTATTACAATAGCGACTAAGGTAGTTGAAATGTAAATACCTACGGTACGTAAGCCCATTTTCTTTATTTTAGAAATGTCTTTTAAATCGGCAACACCTTTTATTAATGAGGCCAAAATTAATGGGACTGCAATTAACTTTAATAGGTTGATAAAGATGGTTCCGAAAGGTTTAATCCAATCGGTAACGAAACCTTTTCCACCATCGACTGAGGTCATAATAAAACCGAAAACGATTCCTAAAACCATTCCTATTAAGATTTTCCAGTGTAATGCTAATTTTTTCATATATGTGCTAATGTTAATCTATTCGTTTTTTAGTCTTGATTGTAGTGGTATCCTTTTTTTGGTGGCATATATGTCAAAAAAAGATTTAACGGAAAGCGAGATGAGCTCCTAACCATTAAAACCGTACTATTTATACATTTGATTTTGCAGATAAAAATCGGCTAAAACCAACGCTGTCATAGCTTCCACGATAGGAACTGCTCTTGGAACTACACACGGATCGTGGCGTCCTTTTCCTTGCGATTCTATAATTTCGCCCGATTTAGTTAATGTATCTTGCTTTTGAATTAACGTGGCAACCGGTTTAAACGCGACACGGAAATAGACGTCCATTCCGTTGCTTATTCCACCTTGAATTCCGCCAGAAAGGTTGGTTTTAGTTGTTCCGTCTTCATTATATAAATCGTTGTGCTCACTACCTTGCATTTTTGCGCCACAAAAACCGCTTCCGTATTCGAAGCCTTTTACGGCATTTATACTAAGCATTGCCATTCCTAATTGCGCGTGTAATTTGTCGAAAACTGGCTCACCAAGACCGATTGGCATATTTTGCGCCACACAAGTAATGGTTCCACCAATGGTGTCACCTTGCTTTTTTATGGCTTTTATTTTGTCAATCATTTTGGTTGCCGTCTCTTGGTCTGGGCAACGTACATCGTTATTATCTGTTGTAGAAAAATCTAAATCTTGATACGGTTTATTGATAAATAAATCGCCAACAGATGATGTGAATGCGTTGATTTTGATGTTTTTAATGACTTGTTTTGCCACTGCGCCAGCTACTACTCGACTTGCGGTTTCACGAGCTGAGCTACGTCCGCCACCACGATAATCTCGAATACCATATTTTTGTTGGTAGACATAATCGGCGTGACTTGGTCGGTAAGCATCTTTTATGTGTGTATAATCTTTAGATTTCTGATTAGCGTTTTCAATAACAAAACCAATTGGTGTTCCAGTGGTTTTACCTTCAAAAATTCCTGATAAAAATTTAACTGTATCTGGTTCTTTACGTTGTGTAACGATATTTGACTGTCCTGGTTTACGACGATCTAAATCGTGCTGAATAGCCTCTAAATCTAATTCTATATTTGGAGGACAACCGTCTATAACACCACCAATAGCAACGCCATGCGATTCGCCAAATGTGGTTAATTTAAATACTTTTCCGAAAGTGTTACCTGACATCTTTTTCTTTTTTTTCTTGTAAAAATAAGAAAACCAATAGAACCGTTTCCTATTAATTTTAATTTTAAAAGGCTTTGCAACTTTTAGCTTATTAAAAGCTTAATATTGAGCTAATTAAAAATTTTAATTAATACTTGGTTTTATGACATAAAAAAACCTTCAAAAGTTATAGTTTTGAAGGTTTTTAGGGTTTATAATTTTATAAAATCTTTTTACAATAAAGCTTCTTTTAAAATAGTCACCGGATGAAATGCCGTACGTTGTGTTCCATCTTTAATTTGATGACGACAACTGGTTCCATTTGCTGAAATAATCACATCTACATCGGCTTTACGGATTGCTGGAAACAAGGTCTGCTCTCCTACTTTCATACTCACTTCATAATGCTCTTTTTCGTAACCAAAACTTCCTGCCATACCACAACAACCACTTGGAATTATTGTTGGTTTATAATTCGTTGGTAAGTTTAAAATATCAAATGTTGTTTTCTGATTACTCAACGCTTTTTGATGACAATGACCGTGTAATTTTAAACGTTTTTGATCAGTGGTGAATTGACTTGATGTAATGTGACCTAATTCAATTTCTTTAGCTAAAAACTCATCAATAATAAAGGTGTTTTTGGCTATTTTTTCTGCGGAAACGGTATCGTCTACCAAACGCTTATATTCATCTCTAAACGTTAATATCGCTGAAGGTTCTAAACCTATTAATGGCGTTTCAGCACTAACTTTATCTTTAAATATCGTGACGTTTTTAATAGCAATTGCTTTTGCTTGCTCTAAAAATCCTTTTGAAATAAAGGTTCTACCACTTTCTTCGTGATTTACAAATAAGACCTTATAATTTAATCGGGTTAGTAACTCGTAGGCATCGAAAGCAACTTCAACATCTAAGTAATTACTAAACTCATCTACAAATAGATATATTGATTTTATAGGTTTAACCGTATTTTGAACGTTCTTTGTTAACGTTTTTAATGCTGGTTTATGTACCAATGGTAACGAGCGCTCTTGAGCTACACCATTAAATTGCTTTAAAGCTTTAGACGTTATTTTATTACTAAATACAAAATTGGTTAACCCAGGAACTTTAGATCCTAATTGGTTTAGTTTCGTATTGTAAGCGAACAGTTTAGAACGTAAGCTAAATCCGTTTTCCTTTTGGTATTGGTATAAAAACTCTGACTTTAACACCGAAA
>DAISIZ010000113.1:0-7271 GCA_036821745.1 Aurantibacter sp.
TATTCATTCTTACACCATCTACAGTAAGCAATAATCTATTAGTAGAAAATCCACGAATAATTGGACTTCCTCCACCTAACTGACTTTTCTGAATAAACACCTTGCCTGTTTTTTGCAAAGCATCTGCACTAGTTTGTGGATTTGTAAATCCAACAAGCTTAGCATCTACAGTCGCAATTGTTTTTGAAATTTCTTTTTTAGTTTGGGAAAATTTTGAAGCAGATAACACAATTTCATCTAAATCCTGAAGGTTTGATTTTAAATAAAATTCATTATTTGTAAATTGAGTTTTGTAAAGCAACATTTCTTGGTAAGATATATGCTTAACAATTAAAAGTTCATCGCTGTTAAACTCATCTAAATTTATAACACCATTTAAATTTGATACTTCGCTTTTAGATTTACTTTCATTAAAAATAGCAACTCCAGAAATGACCTTTTTAGTTGTAGCATCTTTTAGCACAATGTTTTGAGCATAAGTAACACTTGCCAACACTAAAAATAAGACTGTATAAAACTGTTTCATATATTAATTAAAAACGTCACTTAAAATTTGTAATGATTTAGGTTTTTTAAACCCATGCAAATGTAACTCGTAATATTTAACTATACTGGTTAAAAGTGCATAACGTTGCTTTGCATTTACTTTTATAGAATTAACTTCATCAAAATTTGTGCCCAACAACTGCTTAAAAAGCTCTAACTCTTCTCCAAAAACACTTAGCTCACTAGTTTTCACATATTGAAATTCTCCTTCTCTAAGGCAAAAATTATTAAATTCAATATTGGATATGTCTGGATAGAAGCCTAGATGTTTCGTTAAATTAATTAAAAACAGTAAATGAAAATTTGCAAAATCTGTATTTAAATCCAACCATTGAAATGTAGTTTCTAAATATTGATACAAAGTATCATTTTGTTCTTCCTCTCTCAACACAATAGCTAAAACCTCAGCTAAAAACATCACTATTGCACTCTTATAAATATTATTATGTAATGACAAATAGACAACGTTAGATTTTACATCTTTTACAAAATGTAAATCTCTACCTGGCTTTAAATTAGTGTTTATTTTTAATTGAGAGAGTAATTGAAAAAAACCTGTTTTTTTACTTTTTTTTGAATTTAAAATCCCCTTTAAAATAAAACTAACTACGCCTTTTTGTTTAGAATAGCATTTTACAATAAGGTCACTTTCTTTATATTTTAATTTAGAAAGTACAATGACATCTAACTCGCACAACATTACCTAACAATCATAACTTTTAAGACCTTAGTTTCAAAGGTTTCTAAATCATTTAGAAGCACCACATAAACACCTGATGCTACCACTTGATTAGACAAATTACGACCATTCCATAAAGCAGTTCCACCATCAACCTCTAAATTAAACCCATTAAATTTACCGTTAGATCTTGACTCAGCTTCTGTAACTAGATTTCCTTCAATATCTACTATCTTTATATTTACATTGGCTGTAAGTCCGGTTATTTTAATTTTATCTTCAAAATTAAAACCTGGTCTAACTGGGTTTGGATATATGTAAGAGTTTTCTAAATTTTCTTGTGGTGCAGAAGATGTACCTTTAAAAGACACCATTCCATTATCAGTAGCAAAAAAGACTTCTCCAGTAGTTTCATTAATTTCAATATCTAAAATATCATTACTTGGAAGCGGCGAATTATCTTTAGTATAATGATTAATTGTTTCTTGTCCATCTGGACTCAAATAATAAGCCCCATTATCTATCGTACCAATCCATTTATTATTTGTTCCATCGACTTCAATATCATTAATATATTGCTGAAAAAACAACTCAGTACCTAAGCCATCTTCTAAAAAAATAATACTTTCCACTTCCGGTGAACCATTTGCAAAATCGATTGGATTAAACGCTACCCTTAAACCTTCTATAGTACCAATCCATAATTGATTATTTCTATCTACAACCAAAGATCTTACATCATTATTTGGCATATTATTTTCATCATCTTTAACACCTGTTAGAGAACCTGTTGTAACATTATAGCTAATCACTCCATTATTGGAAGACCCTAAAAACACATTTCCTTGCTGATCAAAAGCAATATCAGAAAACCCTAAATTTCCAGTAGCATTTGTAATGATAGAAGATAAATCTACCGATTCCCATACACCATCCTTAAACCTATTAAGTGCTTTATTTACACGTCCGTTAGTTAACCACAAATTATCATTAGCATCATAATTTGCCGCCATTAATAAGTAATAAAGACCAAATGCTTTCTCTAAAGAACTATTTGTATCATTATAAACCTGAACTACTTCGTCATTTTGAAACTCAAGAAAACCAGCAGTCCAATAAGTACTTACAAAAGCTTTATTGGGGTTAAACTTATTAATAACGATATTATTAGAATAAAATGGATTTCCAGTTACACCATTAGTAAGAGAGCTATAAGGAATATTAGCCCACTCATCGTTAACAAAACGACTTATTCCTGCTCTTTTAATTCCACCAGAAAATCCATAATTATTAGAAAAACTTCCGTGAATAGCCCAAATTTGACTCGCATTAATGTCAAGTTGAAAAACTCTATTTAAGATTGGTCCAGAAGGATGAATTTCAATAAAAGCTTCAGAACTAACAACTGAGCTTTTTAACATACCATAACCTGGTTCACCAATAGCTAAAGCACCTTTAGTACCAATAAAAACTTCATTATTTTCAGAAATAACACCTACTGAAAATTGAGTAGAATTATAATCTGAAGCTAAAAACGTAATTATTTCGTTATAATCTTGATCGTAAACCTTTGTCTTTGAAACCGTAGTTACAATAATATTAGTATTGGTTGTAGTTAAATCAAGTATAGCACTAGAAAAAAACTCTTTTTCATTTACATTAGGAAAGTCAACTTCATAAACCCTTCTATTAGTAGCTGCGGCATATAATTTACCATCAACTAGATTTAATTCAGTCCAGTTTGCACCAGTAGCGGTTGTCCATTGTTGATAATCAATTAGGTTTGGATTATTAATTAACGCTCTTCTTATCCCAATTTCTGAAGCGGCATAAATATAATCATCTAGTACCACGGTTTCATTAATAGCAACTTGTGACCCGTTGTTACCAATAAAAAAACTATCACCAAATTCTAAATTAACAATATCATATTCTGAAATTCCAAAACCTGCAGATATAAACAACAGGCCTTTATTAATCATAAAACTATTAATTCGTTTTCTAGAAGATATAATAGTCTGTTTTTCTACAATATCTACAATATTAAATACTTCTCTATTTATTTCATTATAAATCTGAATCAACCCACTTTCATAACCTACAAATAATGAAAATATTTCTGGCACATATTTAATACTAGTAATAGCTTCTCCAGACAAACCATTAACTGAGCTTATGGTTTCTAATACATTTGTTTGCTTATCGTAGGTGAAAATTGCGTTCTCAGCAGCAACATAAACTTTACCTTCAGACTGATCTATAGCAGATATATTCAAATAAGAATAGTACTGATTCCATGTTTTTGAAAAATCTTGAGCAGAAACACTAAGAATCCCCAATAACAATACAACACTTAAATACCATTTTTTTAAAGTCATTTCTCGCAATTGTGTTTAATAAATAATAACCAAAAATACTATAATTTATTGTACTTTTGGTTTGATTTTTAACATAGTTAGATGCTGTTTAGTAGCCCTATTTTTCTTTTTCTTTTTTTACCACTTACTCTAGTAGTCTATTATTTATCTCCAAACAAGATAAAAAATTTAGTCTTATTAATAGCTAGCTTATTTTTTTACACATGGGGAGAAAAAACTTTAGTCATACTAATTATCCTTTCTGGATTAATAGATTTCATTTGTGGGCTAATAATAGAAAAGTATCATAAAAAAATAGGGTTAATCATTTCACTAAGTTTTAATATAGGTTTACTCCTTTACTTTAAATACGCTGGTTTTTTGAGTGAATCACTTTCTGAAGCATTCCAATTCACTGCACCAAACTTATTCACGAATATTATTTTACCATTAGGAATTAGTTTTTACACCTTTCAAACAATGTCCTACTCTATTGATGTATATAGAGGTAAAATAAAAGCAACAACTAACCTTATAAATTTCCTAACTTATGTTAGTCTATTCCCGCAATTAATAGCTGGCCCTATAGTTCGTTATAGTGACATCGAAAAAGAAATTAAAGAACGTAAAGTATCTGTTAATCTATTTTATCAAGGTGTACAACGCTTCGTAATAGGCTTAGCCAAAAAACTAATTGTAGCTAACAACTGTGCGTTTTTAGCCGACGGCATCTTTGCAATGCACAACGACGAAAAATCTATGTTAATTGCATGGCTAGGGTTAATTGCATATGGATTTCAAATATTCTTTGATTTTTCTGGTTATTCAGACATGGCAATTGGCCTAGGAAAAATGTTTGGCTTCAACTTTCCTGAGAACTTTAATTTCCCGTTCATTTCAAAATCAATACAAGAGTTTTGGAGACGTTGGCACATATCACTATCAACTTGGTTTAAAGACTATCTATATATTTCGTTAGGCGGTAACAGGATTACTGTATCAAGAACCTACACAAACCTCTCTATCGTTTTTTTCATAACAGGACTTTGGCATGGGGCTAATTGGACTTTTATTTGTTGGGGACTATTTCATGGTTTATTTATCCTAGTAGAAAAATGGTTTTTACTTGATCTTCTAGAAAGAGAAAATAGATTGCTTTCTCATTTATATTTATTCTTGATTGTAACAATATCATGGGCTATTTTTAGAAGTGACACTATTTTGGACGCAGGATATTATTTAAAACAATTACTAGATTTTAATACCACAACTAATTTTAATTATCTCAACTTTTATTTAACTAACGAAGTTAAGATTGCCTTTGTTTTAGCGATAATTTTTTCTACACCATTTTTTACATTAAGACTAAAAAATACGCTAGCTACATTTAAGTACTATAATGTATTGCAACCTGTTGGTGTAATTGGATTGTTTCTTATTTGTTATTTTTATATCGCAGCCGATTCCTATAACCCATTCATATACTTTAGGTTCTAATGAAAACAAAACGTATAAAAACAATAGCAATAGTTGCTTTTTTGACTCTTTTGGTTTTACCTAATTTGATTATGCTATTTGGCGATGAGTTTAAACCAAATACAAAGCATCCTGTACAGCTAGTAAAGCAAATAAAGGCTGAATATGGCAGTAAATACGGTTCGAAATCTAAATTTTTAAGTGGTTATTTAACTGTGAAATCAAAAGTATTAAAAGATAAAACCTTACCAAATAGAGCTTTTAAAGCAAAACAAAATTGGTGGTTTTTAGGAAACCACTATAATAACAGTTTAGACAATGTATTTGGTCACACATCTTACAGCGACTTAGAACTTAAAACTATTGAGATCTCTCTTAACTCTTGGCAAACTTATTTAAAGAAAATAAACATTTCGTTTTACGTTATAGTGCCACCTAACAAAAACAAAGTTTACAAGGAATTTTTGCCTTACCAACTCAATCAAAAAACCACAAAAATTCAACAATTAACAAATCACTTAAAACTAAAAAACAAGATTAATCTTATTGATTTAACAGAGCCAATATTAAACGCAAAAAACGACCACCAAACCCATATTAAAACAGACACACACTGGAATGATTACGGCGCATATATAGGCTATAAAAACACACTTAAAGACATTAACAAATCCTTTAACTATGATATTGAGAAGCTAACTGATTATACTTTTAATTATAATAATAATTATGCTGGTGATATTCCTCAGTTAATTAAAACCCATAGTTTTTCTACGAATACAACCTTAAGAAAAAACCATTACCAAAGTAAAAACGTACAACTAGAAGAATACAGGAGATGTTACAAAAACACTTCCAAAACAGGAAGTGTACTAATACATCATGATTCATTTATGTTAGCAATGATGCAATTTATGAATGAAACTTTTGGAGAGGTTAACTACTTAAAAAGTTATCAATTAAGCGAAGAAGTCATTTTAAAGCATCAACCCAACATTGTAATTCTAGAATTAGTAGAACGTAACTTAGACGCTTTATTAAAACTAAAAAAGCCTTTAAACTAAATGCTTAAAGGCTTTTTATTTTATTGTAAGTGGGTATTAAACTACACCTTGAGCTAACATAGCATCGGCAACTTTTACGAAACCTGCAATATTTGCACCTTTTACATAATCTATAGATCCATTATCTTGCTTACCATAAGCAACACAAGATGTATGAATGTCAGACATAATTTGCTTTAATTTAGTATCAACCTCTTCACGTGTCCAGTTAAAACGTAAACTATTCTGACTCATTTCTAAACCAGATGTTGCAACACCACCGGCGTTACTTGCTTTTCCTGGAGCAAATAAAACACCTGCAACTTGTAATGCTTCAATAGCATCAGGTGTTGTTGGCATATTTGCACCTTCAGCTACAGCTATAACACCATTTGCTATTAATGCTTTAGCTTCTTCAGCGTTTAACTCATTTTGAGTTGCACATGGTAAAGCTACATCTACATTAGTAGACCAAGGTCTTTCACCTTTAAAGAATTTAGCCGTAGGATATGCATCGACATACTCGCTAATACGTCCACGTTTAACATTCTTTAATTCCATTACAAATGCTAATTTTTCAGCATCAATACCATCAGCATCATAAATATATCCTGAAGAATCTGATAAAGTTACTACTTTACCACCTAATTCATTTACTTTTTCTGTTGCGTACTGAGCAACGTTTCCAGATCCAGAAACTGCAACAACCTTTCCTTTAAAAGAATCGTTTTTAGTTTCTAGCATAGATTTTGCGAAATATACACAACCGTATCCAGTTGCTTCTGGTCTAATTAAAGAACCACCATATTCTAAACCTTTACCTGTTAAGACACCAGTAAATTCGTTTCTTAAACGCTTGTACTGTCCAAACATGTATCCAATTTCACGCCCACCAACACCAATATCACCAGCAGGAACATCTGTATTAGCACCAATATGACGTTGTAATTCACTCATAAAAGATTGGCAAAAACGCATAACTTCGTTATCACTCTTTCCTTTAGGGTTAAAATCACTTCCTCCTTTTCCTCCACCCATTGGTAAAGTTGTTAAAGAGTTTTTAAATACCTGCTCAAAACCTAAGAATTTTAAAATACTTAAGTTAACAGATGGGTGAAAACGTAAACCACCTTTGTATGGTCCAATAGCCGAGTTAAACTCTACTCTAAA
>DAISIZ010000114.1:0-7162 GCA_036821745.1 Aurantibacter sp.
TTTTTCTATTTTAATGAAGATTCTGAAATCTATTGGTGTTATGGTTTCGTGGTTTTGATTTTCTTTAATACTTATAATTACTTTAATGAAAGAAAACCTTACTTAGAGATAAACCAAGACAACATTAGGTTAAGCGGTTTCATTTCTAAAGTTTTCAATTATAGTAATACGAGTCAAGTTAAAACTATAGATAATCAAGTTATACTAACTGACACAGAAAACAACAGTTTTAAAATAAATACAGACAAAATTGATGCTTCATCTTTAGATGATTTTAAAGCGTTTATTTCAACATTAGAAGAAAAACTAAAAAGCAATGTCTAAAAAATATCACGTACAAAATTCACCATTTGTTGTTCCAACTACCGACGGAAAACTTATTGAAGAACATTTTGGTCAAGCAACCGATGGCAACAAAGACATAAGCATAGCACATATGATTGCGCCTGCAGGTTGGAGCGAACCGTTTCAAACGCCAGAATTTGACGAGTACACTTATATTATTCGTGGTAAAAAACAATTTATTATAGAAGGTGAAACTGTTATTTTAGAAGCTGGACAAAGTATTAAAATCGAAAAAAACACGCGTGTTCAATATTCTAATCCGTTTGTAGAAGCTTGCGAATATATTGCCATTTGCACACCAGCTTTTTCTATGGATTTAGTTAATCGCGAAGCGCAATAACTATGGAGAAAATTGCCAAACTTATTGGTTCGCTATTAAATTTATTAAGTCTTGTTGCTCCAAAAGTAGCCATAAAAAAAGCACTTAATTTATTTTCTACACCTCGAAAAGGAAACGTTACAGAACAACAGGACAGGTTCCTTAGCACTTCCGAAGAAAAAACAATAAATCACAAAGGTTTAAACATACACACATACCATTGGAAATCAGAACAACAAAAAGCAACTGTTCTCTTAACTCACGGCTGGGAAAGCAATAGTTTTAGATGGAAAAAATTATCTAAGCAACTATTAAAAAACAATTTTAATGTTATTGCTATAGACGCACCTGCACACGGCAAATCTGGAGACACAACATTTACTGCTATTCAATACGCGTCTTTTTTAAATGAAGTTTGCAACACTTACCAACCCAATCATATAATTGGGCATTCAGTTGGTGGTATGGCGAGTATTTTCTACTTACACGATTACGAAAACCCTTCAATTGAAAAATTAGTTTCACTTGGAGCGCCATCGGAATTTAAAGACATCTTTTTAAATTACACCACTATGATGGGCTTTAACAAAACCATCAGTAATGGTTTAGACCATTATATTTATGATCAATTTGGAAAGTATCCTTACGAATTTTCTTCAGCAGAATTTAGCAAAACAATTTCAGCTAAAGGATTAATTATTCACGATAAGAAAGACAAGATTATTTCGTTTAAAGATGCGGAGTTAATTCATAGGAGCTATAAAAATTCAACTTTAATAGCAACAGAAGGTTTTGGACACGGTTTAAAAGACCAAAGTGTAAATGATGCCATAATAGACTTTTTAAACCAATAAACCGACTATCTTTGCACTATGGAAGAAAAACTAACACGATTAAATAAATTTTTAAGTGAAGTTGGCTACTGCTCACGTAGAGAAGCCGACCGTTTAATTGATGCTGGTCGTGTGACCATAAATGGCGTAGTTCCTGAAATGGGAACAAAAGTAAAAACCAGCGATAGCGTTGAAGTTGACGGCAAAATTATAAACGAACGTAAAGAAGACTTCGTTTATTTAGCCTTCCATAAACCGGTTGGGATTGTTTGTACCACTGATACACACGTTGAAAAAGATAACATTGTAGATTACATAAATTACCCTAAACGCATCTTCCCTATTGGGCGATTAGATAAACCCAGTGAAGGTTTAATTTTTATGACTGATGATGGTGATATTGTAAACAAGATTTTACGCGCCAATAACAATCACGAAAAAGAATACGTCGTAACTGTAGATAAAGCGATTTCTCAAACCTTTATTGATCGTATGAGTAAAGGTATTTATATTGAAGATTTAGACAAAACAACGAAACCGTGTATTGTTAGAAAAGTAAATTCTACAACGTTTAAAATTATCCTAACCCAAGGTTTAAACCGACAAATTCGTCGTATGTGCGATTACCTTAACTATGAGGTACTAACACTTAAACGTACACGAATTATGAATATTAAATTAGATGTTCCTGTTGGTGAATATCGTGAGTTTACTTCGGAAGAACTTAAGGAACTTAATGAACTTTTAATTACATCTACAAAAAGCTACGAATCTAAATTAGTTGAGCGCGAAGGCAGACCTTCAAGAAGACAAAGAGCGCCTAAAAAAGAAGATGACGCACCTAAAGAAACTGAAAACAGAAGACCAGGAAGAACTGTAAACCGAAGACGATAATGCCACAACCTTTTCACTTATCAATACCTGTTTCTGATTTAGAAGAAGCCAGACAATTTTATAGAGACATCTTAAATTGTGAAGAAGGTCGTAGTAGTGATCATTGGGTAGACTTTAATTTTTTTGATCATCAATTGGTTATTCATTTAGATGAAAATAAACAAGAAGCCATTTCAAATTCTGTTGATGGGAAATCAGTTCCTGTTCCTCATTTTGGAGTTGTTTTAGAATGGAACACGTTTCACGAATTTGCAAAAGACTTAAAAGATAAATCCATAGAATTTATTATTGAACCTTACATACGATTTGAAGGTTTAGTAGGCGAACAAGTCACAATGTTTTTTAATGATCCTTCAGGAAATGCATTAGAGTTTAAAGCTTTTAAAGACCAATCGCAGTTATTTGCCAAGTAACAACCTACTTACTTTTCTTAAACGAAAGTTTAAAACAGCCATAAATCAACAAAAAGACGACTAATAAAACCACATCGGCTTTTATGATGTAATAAGGCCAATCCCCTAAATAATCAATAATTGAAGCTGATTTAGGTTTCGCATTTAAGTACCCATAATTAGCATTCATAGCATAGTTAAACAACATCATCGCTACAACATAAACTTGAAGTGCCATATAAGATTTAAATACACTTTTTAAAGTTGGTTTATAATTAAATACTTTTATATAATAGAAGATGATAATTAGCAAACCTAAGTGCACAATCCAATATCTAAAATAGTCAAAGCTTGGAAACCCAATAGTAATATCGGGTGTCACAACACCTTGAATGGTTCCTGAAATAATTAAAAAAACAAAGATTTCAAACCACACCTGTTTTTTAGTGTACGTTAGTATTGGAATAAGTAATCCCATTAAGCTACATAAATACAAAGGCAAATCTTTATTAAAATTATAATTACTCCATATTATATGATATATATGAAAACTCGCTAAAAACAGCGCGACAAAGCAAGCAAATTTATGAATAAGCTTATGATTGAAAACTTCTGTTTTATTCTTGGCATATTTCAACATTAAAACAAACAAAACAACACCTATGATAATAGGTGCGATATGCTCTAAGCTTCCAATCTGTACGCGAGATAATGCCATAAAAAAACCTGAAACACTAAGTTTCAGGTTTTAAATATAAGTTTATAATTTTTAATTTTTAGCAGCTCTGTGTCTTTCGCGTGCTAATAATGTATTCTTTAATAACATTGCAATCGTCATAGGTCCAACTCCACCAGGAACTGGCGTTATAAAACTTGCTTTTTTACTCACGTTTTCAAAATCTACATCACCGGTAATAACATAACCGCGTTCTTTAGTTTCGTCCGGAACACGTGTAATTCCAACATCAATAATTACGGCATCATCTTTTACCATTTCGGCTTTCAAGAAGTTAGGTACTCCTAAAGCAGAAATCACAATATCTGCCTGAGATATGATTTGCGTAATGTTTTTTGTATGACTATGCGTTAAGGTTACAGTAGAGTTTCCTGGGAATCCTTTACGTCCCATTAAAATACTCATTGGGCGACCAACAATGTGCGAACGTCCAATTACAACCGTATGCTTTCCTTTTGTATCTACTTTATAACGGTCTAATAATTCTAAAATACCGAATGGTGTAGCAGGAATAAACGTAGACATATCTAATGCCATTTTACCAAAATTCATTGGATGAAAACCATCCACATCTTTATCTGGATGTACTGCCATTAATACTTTTTGTGTATTAATTTGCGGTGGTAATGGTAATTGAATAATGAATCCGTCAATATCTTCATTTTTATTCAATTCATCAATTTTATCTAACAACTCAACTTCGCTTGTTGTGTTAGATAAAGTTACCATTGTAGACTCAAAACCTACACGTTCACAAGAACGTACTTTACTACCAACATAAGTTAAACTTGC
Organism: Aurantibacter sp.; assembly: GCA_036821745.1. Lineage (GTDB taxonomy): Bacteria > Bacteroidota > Bacteroidia > Flavobacteriales > Flavobacteriaceae > Aurantibacter. The sequence goes on from DAISIZ010000114.1 coordinate 4,312, forward strand.
ACCGTCGTTTCCAACAATAACAGCAGCTAAATGAGGCACTTTTTCGCCATTAGCTTTCATTTTTTTAACTTCTTCAGCAATTTCATTCTTAATGTCGTTACTTACTTTTTTACCGTCTAAAATTGTCATATCTAATTAGTTTTCAGTCTCAGTAACAGTTTACAGTCACTAACACTTGATACTTATTTTATTTAGAATTTAATCTTCTTTAACACCAAATTTACTTGGGTTATTAATCATATAGTTTATCAATTTACCTATTTCTTTGCTTTGATTAGATAAATCAATATGAGTTTCTTTTGAAATATAATGACATGATAAAGCAAAATCCAACCATGTACTTGTCTCAGAGTTCTCACCGTCAGAATCAGTCAATTTGCTTATAAAATGCTTTGGATAACGTCGCTTTCTATATGCTTACGCAATATTAGCATTAACTGATCTGGAACTTCTTCTGATTTGATCAGTCAATGAGTATATTTCTTCTTTTGGAAACGACTTAGATAATTCAAAAATTTGCATAGCTAAGTCAAACGCTTTTTGATATGCTAACAATTTTTTAAAATCCATAATTAAATTATTAAATCGGAATCCATAAAAGTTGGATACTGAACACTGCTTACTAAACACGTATTATTTCATATTTTTCATGGCTTGCATCATGCGTTTTCCGCCACCACCTTGCATCATTTTCATCATTTTACTCATTTGGTTAAACTGTTTTAATAACTGATTAACTTGAGTTACCGATGTTCCAGAACCTCTACCAATTCGTTTTTTACGACTTGCGTTTATTACCGAAGGATTTGTACGTTCTTCTGGAGTCATAGAGTGAATAATGGCTTCAATACCTTTAAAAGCATCGTCGTCAATATCGACATCTTTCATCATTTTACCTGCACCAGGAATCATCCCGATAAGGTCTTTCATATTACCCATTTTCTTGATTTGCTGAATCTGTTTTAAGAAATCATCAAATCCGAATTGGTTTTTAGCAATTTTCTTTTGAAGCTTACGTGCTTCCTCTTCATCAAACTGCTCTTGAGCACGTTCTACTAAAGAGACAACATCTCCCATTCCAAGAATACGATCTGCCATACGAGATGGATAGAAAATATCAATCGCTTCCATTTTCTCACCTGTACCAATAAACTTAATTGGCTTATTTACTACAGATTTAATAGAAATCGCTGCTCCACCACGTGTATCACCATCTAATTTAGTAAGGATAACCCCATCAAAATTTAAGACATCGTTAAAGGCTTTTGCTGTATTAACAGCATCTTGACCTGTCATAGAATCTACAACAAATAACGTTTCTTGAGGTTCAATAGCTTTATGAATGTTTGCTATCTCAGTCATCATCGCTTCATCGACAGCTAAACGACCAGCGGTATCAATAATAACAACGTTATGACCGTTTTCTTTTGCGTGTGCAATACCTGCTTGTGCAATAGCCACAGGATTAGTATTTCCTTTATCGCTATAAACGTCTACCTTAATTTGCTCACCAACGACGTGTAATTGGTCTACGGCAGCTGGACGATACACATCACAAGCCACTAATAAAGGTTTCTTTGTTTTTTTGTTTTTTAAGAAGTTAGCCAGCTTACCAGAAAAGGTTGTTTTACCAGAACCTTGTAAACCAGACATTAAAATTACAGTTGGTTTTCCTGAAAGATTAATTCCTTCAGCGTCTCCACCCATAAGTTCAGTTAACTCGTCCTTAACAATCTTAACCATTAATTGACCTGGTTGAAGTGTCGTTAATACGTCTTGACCTAATGCTTTATCTTTTACGCGTTTTGTAAAATCTTTAGCAATTTTAAAGTTAACATCGGCATCTAAAAGCGCTCTACGAACTTCTTTTAAAGTTTCGGCAACGTTTACTTCAGTAATACTACCGTGACCTTTTAGTACGTGTAGGGCTTTATCTAACTTTTCACTTAAATTATTAAACATAGTGTTTCAGTATTCAGTTTATCAGTCTACAGTGCGTAGTCTGCTTACAAAATGAAGTGCAAATTTAAGTATTTTTAGTGGAATTTTGAAGTTTTTTTAATGTTGAAAATGAACCATTATTCTAAATAGAATTTTAATGTCTTGATTTAAAACGTAACTCAGTAGATTTCTTTTGAAGTTCTTTATTTTCTGGATCTTTTGCCAATTGCTTTTCCACTTCAATATACTCAGGATTATCCTTATGGTAGTGTTCTAAAATGGCAAATGGAGGCAATAGATAAAGAAAAACTCCAAACCCACCAATGACTACAACTCTTATAAGAAGGTTTTTATAAAAATCTGATTTAGACTTAAGATAATTTATTACTATTAATAAAAATGGAATAATAAAACCCATAATAGGCGTTAATAACATTATTGTTGCACCAGGCCAATTAACCAATTTAAACAGAATCCCAAGCAACATTGTTGATAACAATACACCAACAAGAATACTTCCAATAATTTTACCAGTTGTAAGCGATTTATAACTTTCCTTTTTAAAAATAGATTTTAATTTCACACCTGTAAACAAAACAATCCCTAAATAAAAATAAATCATCGAAAGCAAAGCTATAGACAGTATTAATGTTGCAGTAGCTCCAGGTATATGAAATTCTTTAAACAATAAAGAAAGTATTATTATAAAAAAAGTATTAATTCAATAGATCTAAATTTAAATTGGTTATTCATTCAAAAAATAGTTTAGGTTATTTATTCTCTCAAATATAGTTTATAAATCTATTGAATTCCTTCTAAAACTAAAAAGACCTCATTTTAATTAAAATGAGGTCTTTTTTTATTTCAATAAGTAATACGTTAAGCGTTCACTTTCACTACTGTATTTGTG
>DAISIZ010000115.1:0-7106 GCA_036821745.1 Aurantibacter sp.
AATAAATACAGCGTAAAATGTAAGGTAAATACTGACGTTTACGATTATGGTGGGATGAAAAAAATGATTTGTATTTCAGAATTTGAAGATAATTTAATTCATCATTTGCCAAATATTTATATTGATGGTTTAAAAGGGCGAAATAAATTTAGATCAGACAGTGATAGGATGGAAGCCAGTTTAAAACGCTTATTAAAATAAAGAGTTTTATGGTAGATTTATCTTTAATAGTCTTGTCTAAAACCAATAGTGATGCTGTTTTCAATATGACCAATACCTGTTTTAAAACATTTATTGAAAGTGCAGAAAAAGCAAATAAAAGCTATGAAATTATTTTAGTTGAAAGTGAATTAAATTCAACATATAATTTTGAAATCCCACAGTTAAAAACGATTAAACCAGAAAGTGTATTTAACTTCCATAAGTTTTTGAATATTGGAATTAAGGTATCAAAAGCGCACAATTATATTTTAAGTAATAACGATTTAGTATTTGATGAAAACTGGTTGGTAGAACTGTTTAAAGTAGCAGATGCACATCCAGAAATAGATTCTTTTTCGCCTTACGATAAATTTTCAAACAAGTTGCCAAAAACAATTATTGAAGCTAAGGATTACGTTTGTGGTTACGAGATACAAAAGCACCTATCAGGTTGGTGTATTTTCACAAGAAGTAACGTGTTTTCGAAGCTTAAAAGCTTAGACGAACGTTTCGACTTTTATTATGCTGATTTTGATTACGCTATGGACTTGCAAAAGTATAATATCAAACATGCTTTAGTAACCAAGTCAGAGGTTCTTCATTTAGAAAGTATGTCTACCGAAAAAGTAGAAAAACAAGATTTCGAGTTGCCTAAACGTACCCCAAAATATATAATAGAGCAAAATTGGACTTGGGTTTTAGAGAATAAGAATATGATAGAAGGTTTAATAATTTTTCATGATAAATGGGGAGAACGAAAAATATTAAAGTTAAAACTATATATTGCACAAAGATTACAAAGTCTTGGTTTAGGAATGCTTAATAGGTTTATCTTAACCAATAAATAAAAACGATTTTTTTTGAATACAACATACTTAATAACAGGAGGTGCAGGAAATGTAGGTAGTACATTAGCAAGTCATTTAGCTAATAACGCTAATAATACTATTGTAATTGTAGACAATTTATCTACAGGAGCTTTGCATAAAGTGCCTAAAAAAAATAACGTTAAGTTTATAAAAGCAAACGTTAACGATTATAACGATATCGCACCAATTTTTGCACGTTACAATTTCGATTATGTGTTTCATTATGCCGCTTTGGTTGGTGTAAAACGTACGTTAGAGAATCCAATTAGTGTTTTGAAAGATATTGATGGGATTAAGCATGTGTTATCATTATCTAAAAACTCTGGAGTTAAACGTGTGTTTTATTCAAGTTCTTCGGAAGTATATGGCGAACCTTTTGAGATTCCTCAAAATGAAAAAACAACGCCATTGAATTCAAGATTACCTTACGCCATTGTTAAGAACGTAGGTGAAGCCTTTTTTAAGTCTTACTACCAAGAATATGGATTAGAATATACCATTTTTAGGTTTTTTAATACTTATGGACCAAACCAAAGTGAAGACTTTGTATTGCCTCGTTTCTTAAAATTAGCGATGCAAGACAAAGATATTTCTATTTATGGTGATGGTTTACAAACGCGTTCGTTTTGTTATGTAGACGATAACGTGCAAACTTGTATTAATGCTATTACAGATGAAACTTGTGTAAACGCAGTTTTAAATGTAGGTAGTGATAAAGAACAAACTATTTTAAGCTTAGCTAAAGCAGTTATTGAAGGCGCAAATTCTAAAAGTAATATTGTCCATTTACCAGCTTTAAAAGAAGGTGATATGGCAAGACGTTGTCCAGATACGACTAAAATGAAACAAGTTTTAGGCCGTGATTTAATGTCTTTAGAAGATGGAATTCAAAAGCTAATTAGCTACTATAAGTCATAATATATTATGCGAAAAGGAATAAACCCTACAAAAGGCGGGAAACTTGTTGTTAAAGAACCTTGCGACCACAGAATTATTATTCCGTTGCATATTCCTAATGAAGAAGGCTATTTTAAAGATGCTTTTAAAATATTCGAATTGTGCTTGTTTTCAATTTTAAAAACAGCACAATCTAAAGTTAAAGTATCTATAATAAGTAATAAATGTAGTCACGAAGTTAATGAGCGATTATTACAGTTGTGTAATGCACATAATGTAGACGAACTTATTATTGAAAAAGAAGGTATTGGTAAAATTAATAGCTTACTAAAAGCCTTGCGTACCGTAGAAGAACGTTTGGTTACCATTACTGATGCGGATGTATTATTCTTAAATAATTGGGAAAAAGAAGTGGTTAATATATTTAATCAATTTCCGCAAGCTGGCTCAGTTTGCCCAGTTCCTGTATATAGAAAATATTTAGACTTAACCGCTAATATTTGGGTAAGAAACTTATTTTCTAAAAAGCTTAAATTTAGTCCAGTAAAAGATGTTCCAGCATTAGAAATGTTTGCAAAAAGCATTGGTTGGACGCATTTACCAGAAGAATTTGGCGATAGTATAGGAACATTGACTTCTAAAAAAGGAACGACAGCAGTATTAGGTTGTTCGCATTTTGTGGCAACTTATAAAACCGAAGTATTTAAAACCTTACCAGAAACTAATAGTCCATATTTAATTGATGGTGATAGCGAGTTTTTATACATGGATAAGCCAGTCGCTTTAGTTGACGGTTATAGATTAGCAACATATACTAACAACGCTTATCATTTAGGTAATGTTTTAGAACCTTGGATGCAACCAAAATTTGATGAGTTAACACAGGAATCTCAGGAGTTTATAGATTATAGTGACTTAAAGGAATTAAAACCAAGTCGCTTGTCATACGTTATAAGTAATAAGCTGTTTAAACGCATGATGAAAATTAAACCCGTTTTAAGATATATTTTAAAGTCTAAAGGTTTAAATAAAACCCAAGTGTTTAATTATGTAGACCGAACGTACTAAGTGCAACATATATTGAAAAAAAAAGTTTTAATCATTGGACCCATAAGTGATTTTGGCGGAAGAGAAATCATGACCAATCTTTTAGCATCTGCGTTAAAAGAAATCTATGATATTAAAGTGTTTTCTACCATTTCAATGACTAAAAACTCTTCGGCATTACAACATATAAGTCATTCGCAATGGGATACGGCAAGTGCTATTTTATTTAGAAATAATCTTGTTTTAAAACTAACCTCACTCTTTACAAAAGCAATAAATAAGCGTAAAGAGCCAGCTCATTTTTTTATAAAAAACAGATTTACAAAACCCTATTTCAATTTTAATGAACTTTATAAATCAGTAATTAAAAAAGAGATTTTAAACTGTGATATTGTAATTTATAGTGATGAAATATATGGGAAATGGTTATCGGACATTGTAAATACTTCAGCAGAAAAACATAAAAAACTATTATTAATACTAACAGGTAAAGTGAGAGAAATTCCTGAAGAACTGAAGCAGTTAGACTTAAATATTTTAGCACATTCTAAGCAGAATTTTAAAAAGTTTGAAACTTGTTCAAATATTAATAAGATTAATGTTGATCAGACCACATTTCATGAGAAAGCATTGTTGGGATTAGATATTCAATCATTTGCAAGTATTACTTATGGTTATATTGGTCGTTTTAATGATGAAAAAGGCTTTTTAGAACTCTTAGAAGCTTTTAAAATCAATAATAAGAAAATTGTTTTTGCTGGAAACGGAACACATTTAGAAGCTTTGTTAGAAGCTTGTAAAACTCATAAAAACATAACCTATTTAGGACAATTAAACGCTAATCAATTAACGGAATTTTATAGTCAAATAGATGTAGTTTTGATTCCTTCTTTTGAAGAAGGCGGACCAATAGTTGGTGTAGAAGCTATGGCTTCAGGAAAACTAATTATTTCTACTAAAGTTGGCGCTATGGAAGAACGTTTGGCACAAACAAAAAATGACTTTTGGTTTTCTCACGAAGAAAAATCGTCGTTACCAGATGCTATAAATAGAGTTGAGGCTTTATCAATAGAAGATAGAATGATGATCCGAAAAGAAGTAAGAGATATCTACATTAAAAATAATGCTTTAGAAACTATTAAAGCTAAATATCTACAAATTATAAGTAATTTGTAACCTCAATATAGCTTATGAAAATACTAATGGTAGCCATACCAAATCATCACTTTTTTAAATGGGTAGAACAATTAAAAGATTCTGGTCACGACGTGTTTTGGTTTGATATTACTGATGGCGGACCAATAGCAGAAAGTATTTCTTGGGTAAAACAATACAAATCTTGGAAGCTAAAATGGGATTTTCCTTTACGTTCAAAGATGAAGCAATATCTGCCAAGTGTATATAATGTTGTTCAAAAGTATAATGAACGTAAGCCTAACATTGTTTTTAAAAATATAATAAATGCAATACAACCAGACGTTATTCATTGTTTTGAAATGAAACGGTCAGGTTTTCCTATTTTAAAAACACTCCAAAATCATCCGGAAATACCAGTAATATATTCATCTTGGGGAAGCGATATGTTTTATTTTGAAGAAGTAGGAACAACGAAACAACAAGTTGCTCAGTTTTTAAAACGTGCTAATTATTTAATTACCGATTGTAAACGCGATTTTACTCTAGCTAAGGCCAACGGTTTTAATAACGCGTTTTTAGGCGTGTTTCCAGGAAATGGCGGTTTGTCTATAAATAATAGACATATAAAACCAACGAACGAGCGTAAGATTGTCACTATTAAAGGTTACGATGATGGCGTAGGGAAAGCCATTAAAGTTTTACAAGCTATAGAATGTATTGATGAAGCTAAATTACAAGACTACGAATTTGTAATTTATAGTGCAGATGCTAATGTTGAAACTTATGTTAAAGCATCAACCATACTTTCAAAATATAATATAAAAACCTATTTAAGAACTCAATTTGTATCTAACGAATCTCTGTTAGAAGTTATGGGGAATAGCTGTATTCATATTGCTAATAGTATTTCCGATGGTATGCCAAATGCGTTATTAGAAGCGATGGCTATGGGAAGTTTTCCTATTCAATCTAATCCTGGAAATGTCACCGAAGAAGTTATTACCAATGGTAAAAATGGGTTTTTAATTGAAAATCCTTTAGATGCGAATGAAATTAAAACACATATTTTAAAAGCAATTGAGAACTGTGAGTTAAGAGAAGAAGCTCAAGAATATAATGTGAGTTTTATGGATAAAAAGTATAATCGTAGTACATTGCAAGCCCAAATTGTACAATTATATACCAAAGCTTTAGGTTAATTTTTATGGAAATTTCATTTTTAATAGTCACCAGAAATAGACCAGGCGACTTACGTTTAACCTTAAATCGATTAGAAGATTTAATCAATGCATCAAAACACGAAGTTTTAGTGTTTATTGATGGTTGTAAACATACAGAACCTTTAGTAAATGAATTTTCGTGGGTAAATTGGACGGTTTCTAAGGAAAGTGTGAGTGCTTCTCCAGCAAGAGCTCAATTATATATAAAAGCAAAAGGAACCATTTTTATTGGTTTAGATGATGACGCTAATCCATTAAGCGAAAACTTTATCAGTGAGATTGAAAATGAATTTGTAAAAGATGCATCAATTGGTGTTTTAGCTTTGCAAGAAGTTCGAGGAATTTTTAAAAACCAAGAAGATGCAAAGTCACAAATAAAACCTTTAGAAGCTTATTTTACATCAGACTTTGTAGGTTGCGGATTTGCCATATCTAAAACGGCTTATAATTCGGTAGTTGGTTTTCCTACGTTTATAGATATTTATGGCGAAGAACCTTGTGTGTCACTTCAAATTTTAGATGCAGGTTTTAATATTAAATATGTGCCACATATTGCGGTGAATCATAGGGTAGATGTGGCAAAAAGAAAACAACAAGGCCGAAACTATTTTAGATTCGAGAAACAGTTATTCAATTCATTTAAGTACTTTTTAGTGTATTATCCTAAACCGCTAAAAGCCATTGCTAAATTGTTTTTTCATAATTTTAAAAAGTACGCACTAAAAGACTTAAGCTATTTTAAAGCCTATTTTAGAGTGGTGTTTAATGTCATATTTAAATTACCAAAAACACTTAAATATAGAAAGCCCGTTAAAGCAGAAACACTTACCAAAATGCGACAACTAAAAGCATTAAAGTATTCATAAACTATGTTTTTTAATTCTTTAGATTTTGCCATATACCTGTCTATAGTTTTTGTACTGTATTGGTTTGTGACGCAAAAGAATTTAAAACTTCAAAATGCTTTAATTGTAATAGCCAGTTATGTGTTTTATGGTTGGTGGGATTGGCGTTTTTTAGGCTTAGTCGTATTTAGTTCTTTAGTCGATTATTCAATAGGATTAGCGCTTAAATCTGAAGAAAACATTAAAAAGAGAAAACTGTTTTTATGGCTAAGTATTGCTGTTAATTTAGGTTTTTTAGGCTTTTTTAAATACTATAATTTCTTTGTAGATAATTTTGTTGAGGTCTTTTCTTTGTTTGGACAACCAATTCAACCCAATACGTTAAACATTATATTACCTGTTGGGATTAGCTTTTATACCTTTCAAACCCTTAGTTATACTATAGATGTTTATAAAAAGAAGTTAGAGCCAACACAGGATTTAATCTCATTTTTAGCCTTTGTAAGTTTCTTTCCGCAGTTAGTGGCTGGACCTATTGAACGTGCGACTAATTTATTGCCTCAGTTTTATGAAAAACGAGAGTTTCATTACTCTAAAGCGGTTAATGGTTGTAAGCAAATTTTATGGGGATTATTCAAAAAGGTAGTCATTGCAGACAGTTGTGCACATTATGCTAATATTATTTTTAATAATTCTGCTGAGCACTTCGGAAGTACGTTATTGTTAGGAGCTATATTTTTTACTTTTCAAATTTATGGCGATTTTTCAGGCTATAGTGATATTGCAATTGGAGTCTCACGCTTATTTGGTTTCGACTTAAAACAAAATTTTGCTTTTCCATATTTTTCAAGAGATATTGCCGAATTCTGGAGACGTTGGCATATGAGTTT
>DAISIZ010000116.1:0-7093 GCA_036821745.1 Aurantibacter sp.
ATTTAGGATTACATATAAGCGATCAATTGTATTCTAATTTCAAAAAAATAGTTTACTAATTAAAAAGTAAACTGAAAATATTATCAGTTTATTTGTTAAATTTTAGCTAAAATTTACCGAGTTTTGTACACTATAAATAGGGCAAATTAGACTCAAATAATAGCTTAAAAAGAAGAAGAATATATTTATGAATTATTTAAAAGTGAAAGATTTTTCAGTTTCAAAAGAAGAATTTGAGTTAAAAATTAATGTAGAATTTGGCTTTTTAGAAACACATCCGCAACCAAAAAAGGAATCACTTTCTAAATATTATGAGAGTGATGAATATATTTCTCATACCAATACGAAACGTAATTTATTCGAAAAAGCGTATCACTTTGTTCGTGAAACGACAATAAAAAAGAAGTTAAAATTGATTAATTCTTTCGGTTTTAAAGACAAAACTATTTTGGATATTGGATGCGGAACTGGTCATTTTTTGCAAATATGTGATAAAAATGGATGGCAGATAACAGGTGTTGAACCAGATGAAAGTGCGAAAAAAATTGCCAATTCCATTACAAATAATTCGGTAAAAGATATAGAAACTTTATATAGTTTTGAAAAAAATAGTTTTGATGTGATTACATTATGGCACGTTTTAGAACATTTACCTGACTTAGAAAAACAAGTAAAGTTGTTTGAAAAACTATTAAAACCTGATGGGAGATTAATAATTGCAGTACCAAATCATAAAAGTTTTGATGCTAAATATTACAAATCATTTTGGGCTGCTTATGATGTTCCAAGACATTTATGGCACTTTAATAGAGAAAGTATAGAACGTTTAATGGGTAAATTAAACTTAAAATTAATTAAAACCTTACCTCTGTGGTTTGATAGTTTTTATGTGTCTATGTTATCTGAGAAACATAAAACTGGTAAAATGAATATGATAAAAGCTATATGTATTGGTTTATGGTCAAATTTAAAAGCTTTAGGCTCAAAAGAGGTCTCTTCGCACATTTACATCATTAAAAAAGCATAAAAACGATTTTAAGGCCGTTTTAAGACACTTAATATTAAAAGGAAGTAAATAATAAGTGATAAAATTATATAAACATAAGAATTCACTATAAATAGCTAATATTAATAAGTATTATTTATAAAAAATTAAATAATAATAATAAAAACTTATATTTAAAATAATATTAGAATTTAACCTAAAAGTTTACATTTGCGACTCAATTAAAAAACTATAAAAAATGAAAAAAGTAAGTTTACTTTTATTAGCCGTATTAGTATTTACATCTTGTCAAAAACAAAAATTTGGATTCATAGATAATACAAAAGTCATTAACGAAGTAAAAGTTAAAAAAGACTTAGAAACTAAATATGAAGCTAAAGAAGCTAAAATTAATAAAAGAGCAGATTCGTTAGGTAAAGCTTTTCAAGAAGAAGTTAAAGTGGCAAGAGAAATGGCTGCTAAAATTAAAAGTCAACAAAAATTACAACAGTTATCTCAAACTTTACAACAAAAGGAACAAAACTTAAGTCGTCAGATTCAAGGTGAGAAACAAGAATTAGCTAACGCATACAGAACAGAAATTGATTCAGTAATTGTAAACGTTAAGAAGTTTGTAAAAGACTACGGAAAATCTAACGGATATAACTACATTTTTGGAACAAGTGATAACACTGCAAGTGTAATGTATGCAGGTGATTCAGACGATTTATCTGATAAAATTATTGAAGCATTTGATGTTAAAAAATAAGTAGAACATCTAATAAATAAAAAAGGCTTACAGTAAACTGTAAGCCTTTTTTTATGTCTTATAATTAAGAGTTTATGATGTAAAAATGTAAAGTGCAAAAATGGCTGGAATAAAGTAAACGGCAATGGTTTTAGCACCTTCATAATCTTTAGCTAAACGTTGACCAAATAATAACATTAATAAAGTTACACAAGATAATGAAGCCCCTAAAGTTGCAAAATAACGTGTTCCATATGCTATGATTTCAATAATACCAATAGCACAAATAAATCCTGCTAATAGCTCAATAATTAAAATAATACCAACACTTAAAGGCACCATACTACCTAAAAAAGTGTCTTTAAAATGATCTTTTAACCAAGAAACATTACCATTCCAATCTATAATCTTATCAATTCCAGATTGTAAAAAGGTGATTACTAAAAATAAAAGTAAAATAATTTCGGTAGTGTTTAAATAAATAAATTGCATAATTAGTCTTGTTTAGCGTGTAATAAACGCGTTAGTTTAATAGATAAATCAGTTAATATAATCTTAGAATTTCCGTTACGTTCAATATGGTAAATAGCATCTTGTAACGCTTCAGAAATGTCTAAAATATTGTTGTTATGTACAAAGGGTGCAAATTTAGAAAGGTTAAAACCTTTAGTTTTAGTTTCCATAAATACTAAACTTTCAGCACCATAATTTAAAAGCATAGCTTGACGGAAAAAATCAATACAAAATTGTAAAAATAGCTTTTGTGTTTCACGACCAGTTTTAGCAATTTCTTCAGCCCAAGTAATTAAATCTAAGATAGAACTTTTATTTCCTTTAGCTTTAAATGCACTTCTAATCCAAGTAATAAACCAAGTTTCAAACTGAATATCTTCACTATCTTGATAGACTAAATCACACGCTTTATTAAAATTTCCATCCGCTTGATAAGCAATTTTTTGAGCTTCATTTTCAGCGATATTATACTTAGTAATTAAACCTTGTTTAATATCATCTTCAGCTAATGGTGGAAAATGTAATACTTGACAACGCGAACGAATCGTGTTAATAATTTGTTCTTCATCTTCAGCAATTAATAGGAAAATGGTTTTATTTGGTGGTTCTTCAATAAGTTTTAAAAGCTTATTTCCGGCAGTAATATTTAACTTTTCGGCCATCCAAATAAGCATCACTTTATAACCACCTTCAAAAGACTTTAAAGCTAAGGATTTACTAATATCTAAAGCTTCATCTACACCAATTTGACCTTGCTTATTATCTACACCTAATAACTTATACCAATCAAACAAATTACCATAAGGTTGTTCTTTTAATAATTGACGCCATTCAGGTAAAAAATGAGAAGAAACCGGATGCCTTTTAATCTTATCATTTGTAGTTACAGGGAAAACAAAATGTAAATCAGGATGAGAGAAATTATCAAACTTTAAATTACAAGCTTCATTACCTGAATTATTTTCGCCGTTAGTATTACTACATAGTAAATACTGTGCATAGGCAATTGCCATAGGTAAAGTCCCAGAACCTTCAGGTCCAACAAACAACTGTGCGTGTGGTGTACGACCGTTTTCTGCACTTTTAACCAAGTGAGATTTTAAATGAGAAAGTCCTAAAATGTCTTTAAAAAGCATAACACAAATATAAGCACTTCAAAAAAATAGACTTCATATAAAAAGTTTAATTCTCCTTGATAAGTAATTATTATCTTTGAAGCCTTAAAACACAACTTAATTTTATAATGAAAACACTTAACGACTTTAATTTTAAAGACCAAAAAGCCTTAATACGCGTAGATTTTAATGTACCATTAAACGATGCATTTCAAGTAACAGATGCCACACGTATTGAAGCTGCAAAACCTACAATTATAAAAATTCTTGAAGATGGCGGTAGTTGTGTTTTAATGTCACATTTAGGTCGTCCTAAAGGTGTACAAGAAGAATTTTCTTTAAAACATATAGCACATAAAGTTGAAGACATTATAGGTGTTGAAACAAAATTTGTAAGCAATTGTATAGGTGAAGAAGCTCAAGAAGCTGTTAAAAATTTACAACCTGGACAACTTTTAATTTTAGAAAATTTACGTTTTCACGATGAGGAAAAATCAGGTGATAAAGCCTTTGCAGAACAACTATCTCAATTAGGAGATATTTATGTGAATGATGCTTTTGGAACTGCACATAGAGCACACGCATCTACAACAGTAGTAGCAGAATTTTTCCCTGAAAATACGTGTTTTGGTTTATTATTAGAACAAGAAATAAAAAGTATTGAAAAGGTAATGGAAACCGGTGAAAAGCCAGTTTTAGCTATTTTAGGTGGTGCAAAAGTATCGTCTAAAATTACCATTATCGAAAACATATTAGACAAAGTAGATCACTTAATTGTTGGTGGTGGAATGTCGTTTACCTTCGTAAAAGCACAAGGTGGAAACATTGGAAGCTCTTTAGTTGAAGACGATAAATTAGAATTAGCCTTATCTATTTTAGAACAAGCTAAAGCTAAAAACGTACAGGTTCATATTCCTGTAGATGCTGTAATTGCAGATGCTTTTAGTAATGATGCCAACACACAAGTTTGTGACATAAATAACATTCCTGATGGTTGGATGGGATTAGATGCCGGACCAGAATCGGTGAAACAATTTAATGACGTTGTTTTAGCGTCTAAAACCATTTTATGGAATGGTCCTTTAGGTGTTTTCGAATTAGAAAACTTTGCAAACGGAACTATTGAATTAGGTAATTCTATTGCAGAATCTACTAAAAATGGAGCTTTTTCATTAGTTGGTGGTGGCGATTCTGTTGCCGCTGTTAAACAATTTGGATTCGCTAAAAAAGTGAGTTATGTAAGTACTGGTGGAGGCGCAATGTTAGAGAGTTTAGAAGGTAAAGATTTACCAGGAATTGCTGCTATTTTAAAGTAAAACTTCCTTTATAAAAATTATAATTTTGGCGACTGCCGAAGCACCACGCTTTCGGCAGTCGCTTTTTTTGTTGGCATAAACGCCACCAACAAAAAAGAGCTTCAACAAAGCCTCAATCCTTGTCGCGAGTTCTCGATACATTTTAGTTTTTCGCAATCGCTACAAACTAAAACACTCCAACAGACGGAAAAGGAAACCAACTAATAAACAAGTTCCATTACAATTAACTGTCGCATTAAATGTTGACTAACATCTATATTGTGAAATAAAAAACCACTTGCTTTTAATTCAGGTTGCATTGCTCCTCCAGCTTCTTTTTTATTGAAAAAAGTTTTAATAAACTTTATATCATTCTGCTTATAGCATAAAAAGCTATTGTACGAACCAAACATATTTTCATTAATCAAATTTTTATATTGTTTTAGTGTTCTATTTTTTATGATACTATCTTTTAAATTATAATTAGAATCAACTCCAAAATTGTACTCAAAATCATCATTTGGCTGAAGGGTTTTAGAAATATATTTTAAAGCAGGATAAATAATATTTAAACGTTCAGTTTTAGGGTAATGATCTGATCGTAATTTTATAAGTTCTTTATCTTCTTTAAAATCTTGTAAACTGTCGTTTACTATCCAAACTGAGTCTATAACGGTATATCTTTCAAATTTTAAATGACTATTGCTAAACTTTTCTTGTGTTTCAACAGATATAGAATTTTCAAACTTTTTGTTATTTTCTATATCTTCCAAAAACGCTAAATAAGCTTTGTTTAGAGGTATGTTTTTGTATTCTTTTTTTAAAAAGTCAGTTTCAAAATCTTCAACTAAATAATTTAATAACTCACTATCTTGTTTATCTAAAAAAGCATTTAAATCTGTATGGTATACTTCTTCTTTTAAGCAAGAAGTAAATAATGATATTGAAAATATTAATACTAAAATGTGTTTCATATTTATAAGTATAAAAAATGCCACTTGTTAAAGTAGTATTTTTTTAATATAATAATTATAAGTCTAAATGGTGATGGATTCTGCTATCCAGCAGAATGACAAGAAATAAGTTATAAGTGTAGACTAAACAGGAGAAATTTTAATCTGTAAAGCATTTTTTCTAACGTCTAACCACTACTAACTAAAACACTACGCAGGTTTTCCTATTAAGTTAAAATCTAAATGTTTCTTAACTAAATCGGCTTTTTTAACTTTAACGATAACTTCGTCTCCTAACTGATAGGTTGTTTTAGTTTTCTGACCAATAATAGAGTAAGAATCGGCATCAAATTCGTAATAATCGCCTTTAATATCACAAATTCTAACCATTCCTTCACATTTGTTAGAAATGATTTCAACGTAAATTCCCCATTCGGTAGCACCAGAAATAACGCCTAAAAATTCTTCATCTTGATGATCTTGCATAAACTTCACTTGCATATACTTTATGCTATCGCGTTCTGCTTTAGTGGCTAAGTTTTCCATAGTCGAAGAATGTTTACAACGCTCTTCATATAAATCCTTATTAGCACTTTTTTCACCATCTAAATACTGTTGTAATAAACGATGTGCCATAACATCAGGATAACGACGTATTGGCGATGTAAAGTGACTGTAATGATTAAATGCTAAACCGTAATGACCAATGTTCTGTGTCGTGTATTCGGCTTTACTCATTGTACGTATTGCTAAAGTATCGACTAAGTTTTGTTCTTTACGACCATTCACTTCGCTTAAAAGGTTATTTAAAGACGCTGTAGTGGACTTTCTATCTTTAAAGTTAAGTTTGTAACCAAATTTAGAAACTACGTTTTGTAGCGACGCTAATTTAGTATCGTCTGGTTCATCGTGAACACGAAACACAAATGTTTTCTCTGGTTTTTGCTTTCCTATAAATTCAGACACTTTACGATTAGCTAATAACATAAATTCTTCAATTAATTTATTAGCATCACGACTGGTCTTAAAAAATACGCCTACCGGATTTGCCTCTTGATCTAAATTGAATTTTACTTCAACTTTATCGAATGATATTGCGCCATCAGTCATACGTTTACCACGCATCTTTTTAGCTAATTCATCTAATTTTAAAACGGCAAAAGCAATATCTGGCGTTGTTTTATATTCATTTCCTGTTAGAGAAACTTCCTTAGAAATCGTGTTATTAATCTTATCAAGCACTTCGACTGCGCTCAGTGTGACATTTTTATCCGAAGTTAAATCGGTATTATTTTCTATAATAGCTTGCGCTTCTTCGTAAGCAAAACGCGCATCACTATAAGTAACGGTTCTTCCAAACCATTCGTTAGTAATTTCTGTTTTATCGTTAATTTCAAAAACAGCAGAAAAAGTATATTTTTCTTCGTGCGGACGTAAACTACACGCACCATTACTTAAAATTTCTGGTAACATTGGTACCACAC
>DAISIZ010000117.1:0-7084 GCA_036821745.1 Aurantibacter sp.
GTGTCTATTTTAAACACAAAACTGTTTCCTAATAATTCACGAACACAACAAAATTTAGCCAATAAATATTTGGTTTTAGGCAAAAAAAATAGAGCTAAAAAACATTTCAAAAAAGCTTTAAAATTAGACCCAGAAAACAAAGTCGTTACTAAAATGCTAAAAACCTTATAAAACATATAAAAGTCTTATAAGAATTGTGTCAAAAAACGTAATTTTGCGGACAAAAATTATTGAAATGCAATTATCTGAACAAGAATTAGTAAGACGAGAAAAACTAAGCAAACTTCGTGAGTTAGGGATTAATCCTTATCCTGCCGATTTATTTCCTGTAAACCATACGTCCAAACGTATTAAAGCAGAATTTGAAGAAGGTAAACAGGTTGTTGTTGCTGGTCGTTTAATGTCAAGACGAATTCAAGGTAATGCAAGTTTTGCCGAGCTTCAAGATAGTGAAGATCGCATACAAGTGTATTTCAATAGAGATGAAATTTGCGCTGGAGACGATAAAACACAATACAATACGGTTTATAAAAAACTATTAGATATTGGAGATTTTATTGGTATTACAGGTGAATTATTCACGACTAAAGTTGGTGAGCAAACTATTTTAGTTAAAGAATTTCAATTATTAAGTAAAGCTTTAAAACCATTACCATTACCTAAAGTTGATGCCGACGGTAATACATTTGATGGTTTTACTGATGCCGAAATGCGTTACAGACAACGTTATGCAGATTTAGCAGTTAATCCACACGTAAAAGAAGTATTTATTAAGCGTACCAAGTTATTTAACGCGATGCGTAATTTCTTTAACGAATCTGGATATTTTGAAGTTGAAACACCAGTTTTACAACCAATTCCTGGTGGCGCAGCTGCACGACCATTTATTACGCACCATAACAGTTTAGACATTCCTTTATATATGCGAATAGCAAACGAGTTATACCTAAAACGTTTAATTGTTGGTGGTTTTGAAGGTGTTTATGAGTTTTCTAAAAACTTCCGTAACGAAGGAATGGATCGTACACACAATCCAGAATTTACAGCTATGGAAATTTATGTAGCTTATAAAGATTACAACTGGATGATGACCTTTTGTGAGGAATTATTAGAGCATTGTGCAATGGCTGTAAATGGAACTTCTGAAGCTACTTTTGGAGAACACAAAGTAAGTTTTAAAGCACCTTACAAGCGTATCACAATGGCAGATTCTATTAAAGAATTTACTGGTTTTGATATTACAGGAAAGTCAGAAGACGAGATTCGTACTGCCGCTAAAGGTATGGGAATTGAAGTGGATGATACAATGGGTAAAGGAAAGTTAATTGATGAAATTTTTGGTGAAAAATGTGAAGGTAACTACATACAACCAACCTTCATTACAGACTATCCAAAAGAAATGTCGCCACTTTGTAAAGAGCACAGAGAGAATCCAGAATTAACGGAGCGTTTTGAGCTTATGGTTTGTGGTAAGGAAATCGCGAATGCGTATTCTGAATTAAATGACCCAATAGATCAACGTGAGCGTTTTGAGCACCAATTAAAATTAGCTCAAAAAGGAGACGACGAAGCAACTGAGTTTATTGATCACGACTTTTTACGTGCTTTAGAATATGGTATGCCTCCTACATCTGGAATGGGAATTGGAATGGACCGTTTAATTATGTTCTTAACCAACAACCAATCTATTCAGGAAGTGTTATTTTTTCCACAAATGAAGCCAGAAAAGAAAGCCTTAGCCATTAGTGATGAAGCAAAAGAAGTTTTAGCTATTCTAACTAAAGTTGAAAAAACGGAGCTTGCTAACTTAAAAACAGAGTCTGGTTTAAGTAATAAAAAATGGGATAAAACCATTAAAGAATTAACAAAAAACACCTTAGCCAAAGTTGAAAAAACAGACGATGGTTTATTTGTTGAATTAGTCTAAAAACATCCCTGTGCAGACAGGAATATTACGATAATGAAAAAGGAATTACTTAATTGTAGTTCCTTTTTTTTGTTTTAGCAATAATCCTGTAAGGTCTTTTTTTGACCTTGCAGGTATATCTTAATAAATCTAACACCATACCTACAAGGTTTTAAAAACCTTGCAGGATAAGAAAAAATCAATATTAAATTCTTCATTTGAAAACCACCAAAAACCAATTACCTTTACCATAATGAAGATTCTAAAAAGATACAAAACACCTTTACTCATATTTTATATAGGTTTAATTTTAATTCACTTCATAATTAAAGATTCCATATACCCGTTAAGTGTATTGTTTTATGCATCTCCACTTATTCTAATAATAATTTATGGCTTCTTTTTAAGTTATTTACATCGTAAAATTAAATCAAGGTTATCATTAATTATTGTTATTCAAATAACACTTTTATTAACTTGGTTTAACAACAACTACTTTACCAATAATCACAAAATATCAGAGCAGGATACCTCTATTGCATTCTGGAACTTAGCAAAAAAGAAATCGTTTCCGTATAAAATTATTTCGGAAACAATAAAGAACAGAAAACCTAATGTTTTAATGTTTGTTGAAGACAAATCAAGTATACCAACAACAGCATTCAAAAAATACACATACAAGAGGCTTCCTGATAATATTTCAATCTTATTTAAAGGAAAATTAATTGAAACTAAATCATATTACAAAGAACAAAGTTATCATTTTAATACAGTTTCAATTAAACATAATAATAGTATAACATCATATTTAATTGCTGATATTTACGCCAGTCCATTCACGAACAAAACCGAAGCTTTAGAAAAAATTATAAATGTAGCTAAGGTAAAAGACATAGATTTTATTGTTGGTGATTTCAATACGCCTTTTGAAAGTATTCATTTTGAAAAATTCAATAATCACTATAATAGTTTTCGTTTAAAAAGTAATGGCTTTACTTCTACTTGGTATTATGGTTTTCCGCTATTAGAGTTAGACCAGATTTGGATTAACAAAAAGCATAAAGCATTACTGCTTGAAAAAAACCAACACCTTAATTCAGATCATAAGATTCTAATTGGTTCTTTTAATCCTTAAAATTCCTGTGCAGACAGGAATCTTATAATAATGAAAAAGGAATTACCATTGGTAGTTCCTTTTTTTTGTTTTAACAACAATCCTGAAAGGTCTTTTTTGATCTTGTAGATATATCTTAATAAATCTAACACCACACCTACAAGGCTTTAAAAACGTTACAGAATAAGAAAAAATCAATATTAAATTCTTCATTTGAAAACCACCAAAAACCAATTACCTTTACCGTAATGAAAGTAGATTACATCATCGTTGGTTCTGGATTGGCAGGAATTGCATTTTGCGAGCAATTAAAAGCACACAATAAAACATTTTTTGTATTTGATAACGGTTCACAACAATCGTCTTTAGTGGCTGGCGGATTATATAATCCTGTTATTCTAAACAGGTTTACTAAAGTTTGGCGTAGTAGAGAACAACTGGATTTGGCTATACCTAAATATAAAATATTAGAAGATAAGCTTAAAACCAAGTTAGATTACAAAACCACGATTCATCGTTTATTTCATTATGAAAAAGAACAGAAAACCTGGCTTAAAGCGTTAAGAAAACCAGAGTTATCTGAATTTATGTCTGTGGATTTCAAAGAGAATAAAAATCCTTTAATATCTGCGCCTTTAGGTTTTGGGGAAGTTTTACATACAGGACGCGTTGACACCAAAACATTAGTTTCGGAATACAGAAACAACCTAAAACAAGAGGGCTTATTTTCTAATGAGACTTTTAATTATGACACCTTAGAGCATAGCGAAAAACACGTAACTTACAATAATATTGAAGCGAAACATATTGTTTTTGCTGAAGGCTATGGTTTAATTGAGAATCCGTTTTTTAATGACTTACCATTATCGGGTCTTAAAGGCGAATACATTACCATTAAAGCCCCAGATTTAAAGTTGAAGGAAGTTGTAAAATCATCGGTATTTATAATTCCTTTAGGTGATGATTTATATCGTATTGGTGCCACTTTTGAAAAGATAGAAAAAACAAACACGATTACCGAATCCAGAAAAATTGAATTGATTGAAAAGTTAGCTAAATTTATTTCGGTAGATTTTGAAGTCGTAAACCATACCGCAGGAATTAGACCAACCGTAAAAGATCACAAACCTTTAGTTGGGCAACACAACACATTTAAAAACTTTTATGTTTTAAATGGTCTTGGTGCTCGTGGCGTTATGATTGGACCTTATGTAGCCAAAGGTTTATTTGAGTTTATTGAAAACGGAATAGCATTAAATCCTGAAATGGACATTAAACGGTTTGATGAAGCATAACGTTTGTGTTTTTAATTGAACCTTATTTGACAACTATTATTTATAATGTCAGTCTGAGCTTGTCGAAGACTAGTCTTTTTAATAGAATTTTCAACTAATTGAGATGTACTTCGACAAGCTCAGTAAGACAATTTGTTTTCATAGTTGTGTTAAGAGATATACTGATTTTGTAAAAAACTACGAAAAACTAAAGTTTTGTCCTTCTGATGTATAGCAGAATCTATTCTGATTTGAAACTTTTAGTATGATTATATAATGTCACTATTACTCTTTGAAAAACTATAATCTAATTGAAGTCACTATTTGCGTTAGCGATAGTAGTGGTTAGCTTTTGGTGAGCGAACGCTTCGAGCCAAAACTATGAACGGATAGCGCGGGCCAATTTCTGATTTTTTCTCAGAATTGGTAACGCCATAAAACACATTATTTTAGGATTGTAATTTTAAATAGAATACGAAAGTGGATTCTGCTATACAGCAGAATGACAAAACAGTGGTTCAATATTGATGAGCAAAGGATAAATTACATCTTCTAATTTATCTAACACGTCTAACTGTCTAACCTTTTACCTTATCTAATTCCTTATTGTAACTCATAAAAATATTAATCCAAATGTTACGAGAAATTCTAATAATTATAGGATATAAGGCAAACATTGTGGCAACAATAGCAATAAATGCTTCGTTTAAAGTGCTTTCTAAAACCAAGTAACTAATCACAAAAGCGAGTACTGCAAAGGCAATCCCTACGCCATAACTCACGTACATAGAACCGTAAAAAAACGAAGGTTCAATTTTATATTTGGTGTTACAATGACTGCATCGTTCGTGCATTTGGAACAACTGAAAAACAGCATACGGATTGGAATTTTTGTACATACTTTCGTTATGACATTTAGGACAAACACCTGTTACAATTCCGTAAATTTTAGAGCCTTTTTTAAACATATATTTTATGTACTTTTGCAATCTTAAAACCTAAACTTGCTGTTTAAACAAAGTTACGAAAAACAGCGGATTTGGTTTGTAACCTAAGTCACAAAACTATGCTAAATATCCATAATTTATCCATTTCATTTCAAGGGGAATTCTTGTTTGAAGACATTACCTTTAAATTGGTTCCTGGTGACCGTGTTGGACTTATTGGTAAAAATGGTGCTGGTAAATCGACGATGCTTAAAATTTTAAGCAAAGAGTTAGAACCTGATACTGGACAAATTGCTGGTGACAAGGATTTAAAAATTGGTTTTTTAAAACAGGATATTGATTTTGTTTTAGGTCGAACGGTTTTAGAGGAATCTTACCAAGCGTTTACTGAAATTAAAGCTTTGGAAAAGCAATTGGATATTATTAATAATGACTTAGCCGAACGTACCGATTACGAAAGTGAAAGTTATAGCCAATTAATGGTAGACTTAAACGATTGCCAACACCAATACGAGATTTTAGGTGGTTATAATTACCAAGGTGAAACGGAGAAAATATTACAAGGTTTAGGTTTTAAACGTGAGGATTTTGACAAGCTTACCGATACCTTTTCTGGTGGATGGCGTATGCGTATTGAGTTAGCAAAACTGTTACTTCAAAATAACGACTTATTACTTTTAGATGAGCCTACCAACCACTTAGATATTGAAAGTATTATTTGGTTAGAAGGGTTTTTAAAGCAATATTCTGGAGCCGTTGCGATTGTATCTCACGATAAAATGTTTTTAGATAATGTAACGAATCGTACCATTGAAATTTCTTTAGGTCGTATTTACGATTATCCTAAACCATACACGCAATATTTAGTCTTACGTAAGGAATTACGTGAGCAACAATTAGCGTCGCAAAAAAATCAGCAGAAAAAAATTGAGCAGACTGAAAAGTTAATTGAAAAATTTAGAGCCAAAGCGAGTAAAGCAACTATGGCGCAATCTTTAATAAAGAAGCTTGATAAGGTAGACCGAATTGAGGTTGATGAAGATGATAATAGTGTAATGACTTTAAATTTTCCAGTTTCGATAACGCCAGGGAAAATTGTAGTCGAAGCAGAACGTGTCTCTAAAAACTACGGTAAAAAAACCGTTTTATCGGAAGTTGATTTAATGATTGAACGCGACATTAAAACGGCTTTTGTTGGACAAAACGGACAAGGAAAATCAACACTTGCTAAAATTTTAGTGGGCGACTTAGAACACGAAGGTGCTTTAAAATTAGGTCATAATGTACAAATAGGTTATTTCGCACAAAATCAAGCAGAATATTTAGATGGTAGCAAGACCGTTTTAGATACTATGATTGATTCGGCAAACGAAAGCAACCGTAGTAAAGTACGTGATATTTTAGGATCGTTTTTATTCCGTGGTGAAGAAGCCGATAAATATGTGCGTGTACTTTCTGGAGGCGAGCGAAACCGTTTAGCATTAGCGAAACTAATGTTACAACCGTTTAACGTGTTAATTATGGATGAGCCCACCAATCACTTAGACATAAAATCTAAAAACGTTTTAAAAGATGCGTTACAGCGTTTTGAAGGTACGCTTATTTTAGTGTCGCACGATAGAGACTTTTTACAAGGTTTAACCCAAACGGTTTACGAATTTAAAGACAATAATATTAAAGAGTATTTAGGTGATATTGATTATTACTTAGAACAACGTAATGTTGAAAATTTACGTGAAGTTGAAAAACGTACCGTAGTTAAAAACACTCCTAAAGAAAAGAACAAACAGTCTTATGAAGATCAGAAAAAAGTAAAGTCTTTAAATAATAAGTTAAGTAATAC
>DAISIZ010000118.1:0-7057 GCA_036821745.1 Aurantibacter sp.
AAATATAGGTTGGTTATTAACAAAAAAGCCCGACTATTAGTTAATAATAGTCAGGCTTTTAATCTTTTTATTGCAAAATTCTATTTTATATACTGAATTCCTTGTGAAGCAGCTTCATTTTGAACGTCAAAAAAACCTTGTTCAGTCATCCAAGCGTCACTATAAATTTTACTCATGTAACGCGATCCGTGATCTGGAAAAATAACTACAACATTATCTGTTGGCTTAAAATATCCCATTTCATTTAACTGTTTAAGCCCTTGCATTGCTGCTCCAGAAGTATACCCTGAAAATAAGCCTTCAGTTTTGGCTAATTCTCTTCCAGTATGCGCACTTTCTTCGTCAGTAACTTTTATAAACTCGTCTATGGCATCAAAATCTGTTGCTGTAGGAATTAAATTTTTACCTAAACCTTCAATACGATATGGATAGATTTCTTTATCATCAAACTCTCTTGTTTCATGATATTTTTTTATGACTGAACCAAAAGCATCAATACCAATAACTTTTACTTCTGGGTTTTGTTCTTTTAAATATTGAGCTGTACCAGAAATTGTTCCTCCTGTTCCACTACAAGCTACTAAATGTGTAATCTTTCCTTCTGTCTGATTCCAGATTTCTGGTCCAGTAGTTTTGTAATGCGCTTCAGTATTTAATTGATTAAAGTATTGATTAATATATACTGAACCTTTAGTTTCCTCGTGTAAACGTTTTGCAACTTGGTAATAAGATCTTGGGTCGTCTGCTTTAACATTTGCTGGACACACATATACTTTAGCACCCATATTTTTAAGCATATCAATCTTGTCAGCCGAAGATTTTGAACTTACCGCCAAAATACACTCGTAACCTTTGATAACGCTAACCATAGCAATACTAAATCCTGTATTACCTGATGTTGTTTCAATAATAGTATCGCCAGGTTTTAAAATGCCTTGTCGCTCTGCTTCTTCAATAATATGAAGTGCAATACGGTCTTTAGACGATTGTCCTGGGTTAAAAGCTTCAACTTTTGCAAAGAAGCTACCTTTAAATCCAGATGTAATTTTCTTTAAACGAATTAGCGGTGTATTACCTACCATATCTAATACATTATCGAAAACCATTTTACTCTTATCCATATATACTATTTAATGTCTTTGCATATTGATTAAACAAAAACCTTGCAAAAATACTGAAAATAAAATTATTATTCTGTTATGTTTTCTAAATCTAACAAAAACGCATATTCTAACGCCACATCTTTTAAGGCTTCAAAACGTCCAGAAGCACCACCATGACCTGCTGTCATATCGGTTTTCATTACTAATATATTTTCATCAGTTTTTAAGTCTCTTAATTTGGCTATCCATTTTGCTGGTTCCCAATATTGTACTTGCGAATCGTGTAAACCTGTCGTAATTAATGTATTTGGATAGTTTTGGGCTACCACATTATCATACGGACTATAGCTTTTCATATAGTCATAATAGGTTTTCTCATTAGGATTTCCCCATTCGTCGTACTCACCAGTTGTTAACGGAATAGTATCGTCTAACATAGTTGTTACTACATCTACAAAAGGTACTGCAGCAATTACACCATTGTATAATTCTGGGTTTAAATTCATAACCGTTCCCATTAATAAACCACCTGCAGACCCGCCCATAGCATATAAATGTTTAGCAGAAGTGTAATTTGCTTCAATTAAAAATTTAGAACAATCTATAAAGTCTGTAAAAGTGTTCATTTTATGTAGCATTTTACCATCTTCATACCAATCACGACCTAGATACTCGCCACCACGAATATGACAAATAGCATACACGAAACCACGATCTAATAAACTAAGTCTAACAGATGAAAAATAGGGATCTATGGTAGAACCATAACTTCCATAAGCATATTGCAAAACAGGGTTTTCTCCATTTAAATCTAAACCTTTTTTAAAGACTACAGACATTGGTACTTTTTTACCATCGCGAGCGCTTGCCCAAAGGCGTTTAGAATCGTATTTTGTTTTATCGAAATCACCTAAAACGTGCTGTTCTTTTAAAACTGTTTTAGCTTTTGTTTTAAGATTATACTCCATCACCGAACTTGGGTTGGTTAAGGAATTAAAGCCATAACGTAAATTATCGCTATCAAAATCTGGATTATTACCAACGTAAGCTGTGTATGTTTCGCCATCAAAAGGTAAATAATAGTCTTCGTTCCCATTCCAAGCTATTATACGCAATTGATTTAAACCTTGTTTACGTTCGTTAATCACTAAATAATCGGCAAAAATCTCAATATCTTCAATTAAAACATCGGCTCTGTAAGGTAAAACATCTTCCCAATTTGATTGTTCTGTTTGCGTTTCTAAGGTCTTTTGAAGCTTAAAATTAGTCGCACCATCTTTATTGGTTATAATGTAAAAATGCTCTTGATAATGTGCAATAGAATATTCTAAATCACGAACACGTTCTTGAAAAACTTTAAATTCGCCGTGAGGTGTATTAGCATCTACAAAACGATATTCACTAGTTGTAGTACTACTAGAACCTATAATTAAATATTTACGAGATTTACTTTTATAAACAAACGTATTAAACGTTTCATCTTCTTCAAAATAGACTAAAACATCAGCTTTAGCTTCTGTATTTAATTGATGCTTAAAGACTTTATCGCTACGTAAGGTAACGGCATCTTTTTTCGTGTAAAAAATAGTTTCATTATCGTTTGCCCAAGTACAACTACCCGTCGTGTTTTCAATATTATCCTTAAAGATTTCTTTCGTTACTAAATCTTTAACCTGTAAAGTGTATTGACGACGACTAACTTTATCTGTAGTGAAGGCAACCTTAGTATTATCTGGCGAAATTGAAAAACTACCTAACTTAAAATAAGTACAACCTTTAGCCATCTCATTACAGTTAAATAAAATTTCTTCTTCGGCTTCTAACGTTTCTTTTTTACGTGTGTAAATCGGGTAATCTTGTCCTTTTTCAAAACGGGTAACATACCAATAACCGTTAAATTTATAAGGCACTGATGCATCATCTTCCTTTATTCTAGCTTTCATTTCCTCAAATAAAGACTTCTGAAACGCTTCAGTATGCGACAACATACCATCCGTATAGGTGTTTTCGTCATTTAAATAAGAAATAACATCTTCATTTTCTCTTTCATTTAACCAATAATAATTATCAACTCTTACGTCGTTATGTTTTATTAGTTCTTTAGGTTGCTTTTTCGCTATTGGAGGCACTAAACCTTTGGTTTGTTTCGTCATGTTTTGATATATAATCTAAAACGTAAAAATAGGAGTTCTAAAATTAATTTTAAACACTACACGCCTATTCTTTTCTTTTTATAAGTTGAATGATATATTTGTACTTTAAAACTTAAAACACAGAAATTATGTTTGGAGATATGATGGGAATGATGAGCAAATTAAAAGAAGCTCAAGCAAAAGTTGAAGAAACTAAAAAACGTTTAGATACCGTTTTAGTGGACCAAAAAAGTAATGACGATTTACTTAAAGTCACTTTAACAGCAAACAGAACGATAAAGTCTATTACCATTGCAGACGAATTATTAAAAGATAAAGAGCAATTAGAAGACTACCTTATTTTAACGCTAAACAAAGCGATTGAAAAAGCCACAAGTATTAACGAAGCCGAATTAGCTGCTGCTGCAAAAGATGGAATGCCAAACATTCCTGGAATGTAATTACTTACTCTTGCTTATTAAGAACCAAGAGCATAGAATCAAGAAAAAAGACTACTTATTCAATTGAATTTGTGGTCTTTTTTTTATTTAAAGATTGTATATCATTATTGGAATTACAATCATAATCAAAACTCCAACAATGGCGTTTAACTCAACTGAATCCTCCAAAAATGATTTGAAATTCTTTTTAGAACCAATTAGTCTTGAAAACAGCCATCGTAGTAATGCTCCAGGATATCTAAAAATTAAAAAAACTACTATTTCAACTATAACTTCCATTAATAATATTTATAACTTTAAAAGTGTCTCACAAAACCTACTATGCATAGCATTTGTATAATCGTGATGCGATACAATGCGCTGTTTACCTTGCCCCATATCACTTAAACGAATATTCTGCTGCTTCATTTTAGAGTTAAAGTCGTCTTGAGAATACTTATCATTTAATTCAAAAATTACAATGTTGGTTTCAACAGGTTCTACTTTTTTAATGTAGTCTTGTTTGGCTAACAAATCGCCTAGTTGTTTGGCTTTTAGGTTATCATCTGCTAAACGTTCAAATTGATTATCTAAAGCATAAATCCCTGCCGCTGCTAAGAAACCTGCTTGACGCATTCCACCACCAAAAATCTTACGAATTCTAATCGCTTTTTCCATAAATTGGTTATCTCCAACTAAAACAGAACCAACCGGGCAACCTAAACCTTTACTTAAACATACTGAAATGGTATCAAACTGTTTTCCGTGGTCCAAAGGGGTTTCATTTTTAGCAATTAAAGCATTCCAAAGTCTTGCGCCATCTAAATGCAAGCCTAATTTATGCTCGTCACAAACGGTTCTAATCTTTTCAATTTCGTCAAAATCCCAACAAGCGCCGCCTCCTTTATTGGTTGTATTTTCAATTTCCACTAAACTAGTTAATGGACTGTGGTAAAAATCTGGCGGATTAATAGCATCAATAACTTGTTGCGCGGTAAACATCCCACGATTTCCGTCTAATAACTTACAAGACACGCCACTATTAAATGATGCGCCGCCACCTTCGTAATTAAAAATATGTGCGTATTTATCGCAAATCACTTGGTCTCCAGGTTGCGTATGCAATTTTATAGCAGCTTGATTAGCCATAGTTCCTGTAGGGAAAAATAAGGCTTGGTCTTTACCAAATTGTTTAGCTATTTTGGCTTCAAGTGCATTTATCGTTTCGTCTTCTTTATAAACGTCGTCTCCAACGTTAGCGCTCATCATCGCATCTAACATACCTTTAGTTGGCTTGGTAACAGTATCACTTCGTAAATCTATAATCATAGGGGTAATTGCTTCATTAAAACATAAAAATAAGTCCTTTTATTTTTAATTGAAGTGTGAAAGTCTATTTTTGTTTTAAATATTCAAAATTAATGATTACTTCAGATCAGATTAAACATCTAAATACACGTCTAGTTAAGCTACGACAATATCTTTGACTTAGATAACAAAAAAATTCAAATTCAAAACGAAGAAGAGCAAACCTTCGATCCAAACTTCTGGAACGACTCCAAAGCTGCCGAAATAGTTATCAAATCCTTGCGAGAAAAAAAGCAATGGGTTAAAGATTATGATAGTGCAAAAGCTTTAGTGGAAGATTTAGAAGTCATTTATGAATTCTATAAAGAAGATGAAGCTACTGCCGAAGACGTCACTAGTCGTTTTGATTTAGCACAAGAAAGCATTGAAAACTTAGAGTTTAAAAATATGCTGTCAGAAGATGGCGATAGTTTAAGCGCTGTTTTACAAATTACTGCTGGTGCTGGTGGAACCGAAAGTTGTGATTGGGCTGAAATGCTAATGCGTATGTATTTAATGTATGCTGAAAAAAATAACTTTAAGGTTAGAGAATTAAACTTTCAAGAAGGCGATGTTGCTGGCATAAAAACTGTTACTATAGAAATTGAAGGCGATTTTGCTTTTGGTTGGCTTAAAGGTGAAAATGGTGTACATCGTTTGGTACGTATTTCTCCATTTGATAGTAATGCCAAACGTCATACCAGTTTTGCTTCGGTATATGTGTATCCTATGGTAGACGATTCTATAGAGATAACTATTAACCCAGCCGATTTAGAAATCACAACTGCACGTTCTAGTGGTGCTGGAGGACAAAACGTAAATAAAGTTGAAACCAAAGTACAATTAAAACACAAGCCTTCTGGGATTCAAATACAATGTTCTGAAACGCGTTCGCAACAAGATAACCGCACAAGAGCTATGCAAATGCTAAAGTCGCAGTTATACGAAATTGAATTGCAAAAGCAAATGGCGCAACGACAAGATATTGAAGCCGATAAAATGAAAATTGAATGGGGAAGCCAAATTAGAAACTATGTGTTACATCCTTATAAATTAATAAAAGATGTGCGTACCGCTCACGAAACTGGTAATGTAGAAGCGGTTTTAGATGGAAACATTCAACCTTTTCTAAAAAGCTATTTAATGATGATGGGGCAACAAACCTCAGATTCTGAAAATCTATAAGTATTCAGTGATTTAGTCCACAGTTATCAGTCAATTTCTTTGAATTATAATGATTTTTCATTTTTTTGTCATTCTGCTGAAAAGCAGAATCTATTTTTAATTGAAGAAAAATCCGCTAAACCAATAAGCCAATAAACTCTTAACCTTAAAACATAACCTTAATAATAAACAAATGATAAAAATATACCATAACCCACGTTGCAGTAAATCACGTTTAGGCGTAGCACATTTAGAAGAAAAAAATGTAGACTTTAAAATTGTAAAGTATTTAGATGAAAACTTTACCGTTGAAACTTTAACTGAAGTGATTTCAAAATTAGGCTTTCCTCCTATGGATTTAGTTAGAAAAAACGAAGCTGTTTGGAAAAGTGACTACAAAGGAAAAGATTTAACCGATGCTGAAATTATTGAAGCTATGGTTAAAAACCCAAAACTAATTGAACGACCAATTATAGTGAATGATAATAAAGCAGTCGTAGCGAGACCTACCGAAAAGATTGATGAGATATTATAAATTTTAATTATCAATAACCAAAATTAAACCAGCCACATATGAGGTTTCTCAAATTAGTTATTTTTTTATTTTGCATACACTTTTCAAACAGTGCTTTTTCACAAAAATTACAATATTTCGATAGTGACTTCAATCAAGTTAATAAAAGAAAGTTTATTAGAAAACTAAATAATCACAAGCACCATCTTGATGTATTAATAAATGATTCAACTAAAATACTAGACGTAAGAGAAAATGTTGGGAAAATTAAAAACACAAAACAACTTTTATTAACGCTTCAAAAAAATATAAATCAAAAATTAGACTTAGATAAAAACACATTAATAACATTTTATC
>DAISIZ010000119.1:0-6996 GCA_036821745.1 Aurantibacter sp.
CTATTATTTATTGATTAAAAAAGCTACAAAAAAACTACATTTGCACTATGGCAAGAAAAAGTAATAGAAAGCAACTTTTTACTGAAGTAGAAGTTATAGATGCAGGAGCAAAAGGAAAGACAGTAGCAAAGGCACCAGATGGCAAAGTTATATTTTTAACTAATACAGTACCCGGCGATGTTGTAGATGTACAAACCTTTAAAAAGCGTAAAGCTTACTATGAAGGTAAAGCAACGGTTTTTCATAAACTAAGTGAAAAACGCATAACACCAGAATGTGAGCATTTTGGAACTTGTGGTGGTTGTAAATGGCAAGATATGGGCTATGAACACCAATTATTTTACAAACAAAAGGAAGTGGTTAATAACTTAACCCGAATTGGACATGTAGAATTACCAGAGGTTACTCCTATCCTACCATCTAACGAGCAATACTTTTACCGTAACAAAATGGAGTTTTCTTTTAGTGACTCGCGTTGGTTAACTTTAGAAGAAATTCAAAGTGATGAAGATTTAGGTGACAGAAATGCACTTGGTTTTCATATTCCAGGAATGTGGGATAAAATTTTAAATGTTAACAAATGTCATTTACAAGCCGATCCTTCTAACGCCATTAGAAATACGGTTAAAACATTTGCTATTGAAAACAATTTAGAGTTTTTTAATACTAGAAATCAAACTGGTCTATTACGTACTATGATGCTTAGAACCTCATCGACAGGTGAAATTATGGTATTAGTACAATTCTTTAAAGAGGATAAAGAAAAACGTGAACTACTACTAGATTTTATTTCAGATAAATTCCCTGAAGTAACTTCTTTACAATACGTTGTTAACGAAAAAGCTAACGATACGATTTACGACCAAGATGTGATTTGCTATAAAGGAAAAGACCACATTTTTGAAGAAATGGAAGGTTTAACTTTTAAAATTAATGCCAAATCATTTTACCAAACAAACTCTAATCAGGCTTACGAATTATATAAATTAACTAGAGACTTTGCTGGTTTAACTGGTGATGAGCTAGTTTATGATTTATATACAGGTACTGGAACTATTGCTCAGTTTGTATCTAAAAAAGCTAAAAAAGTAGTTGGTGTAGAAGCGGTTCCAGATGCTATTACAGCAGCAAAAGAAAATGCAGAACGCAATAATATTGACAATTGTGAGTTTTTTGTAGGTGATATGAAAAATGTTTTCAATCAAGACTTTATAAATACACACGGTTTACCAGATGTAATTATTACTGATCCACCAAGAGATGGTATGCATAAAGATGTGGTACAACAAATATTAAATATTGCGCCTAAAAAAGTCGTTTATGTAAGCTGTAACAGTGCAACACAAGCTAGAGATTTACAATTAATGGATGCTGATTACAAAGTAACACGTATTCAACCTGTAGATATGTTCCCCCAAACATTTCATGTAGAAAATATTGTACTTTTAGAGAAACGTTAAACCTATGACTACACATAGAATTCTTACCATAATTGCTGTGCTATTCTGTTGCTTTTTAAGTTGCGAAAAGGATGATATTTGTCCTGAAAGTACTGCTACTACACCTAGAATAGTCATAGACTTTTTAGATATTATTGATCGTAGCACTACTAAAACAGTAAATGACCTTAGAGTTAGAGGTATAACTGATAATGTTTTAAATGATGTATTTGCGGAGTATAACGGCACAGATTTAAATCAAATTATATTGCCTTTAAAAAGCAACCTACCTAATATTGCTACAGAAACAAAGTTTCAGCTTTATAAAGATTATGCTTACGATGACAATGGGACGCCAGACGACACAAGTGATGATTCTGAAACTGGTAATCCAGACATTATTACGATAAGCTATATTGTGAAAGAAATTTATGTTTCTTCTGCATGTGGGTTCAAATCCCAATACGAAAACGTAACCATTACAGTTGAAACTGATACTGATAATTGGATTTTATCGACAGAACCAGCTAATGATAACCTAACTATAATAGATGAAACAACAACACATTATAATATTTTTCATTAGTTGTTTTTTGGGATTAAGCACTAGCGTGTGGGCTCAAGAAAATGAAACAATAGAAACTACAGTAAAAAAAGCAGATAGCACCAAAACGAGTAAATATGGTATTAGGCTTGGTACCGATGTTATAAAACTAACTAGAAGCTTTATTGATGACAAATACTCTGGGTTTGAAATTCTTGGAGATTACAGATTAACCAAACGATGGTTTGTTGCTGCAAGTTTAGGTAATGAAGAGCGCGATTTTGAAAACAACAACCTTAATGTTACCACTAAAGGTAATTACATAAAAGCTGGTGTAGATTATAACATGCACGATAATTTGTTTTCTTTAGACAATATGATCTATTCAGGATTTAGAGTCGGTTATTCTAATTTTTCGCAAACCATAAACCAAAGTACGATTTATGATGTAAATCAATATTGGCAACCAACTGTGGTTAATAATACAGTTAGAGAATTTAAAGGTTTAAATGCTATTTGGGTTGAATTATTAATGGGAATTAAAGCTGAAGTTCTAAACAACTTATATGTTGGAATTAATGTACAGTTAAAATATACAGCAAGCAGTGATTCTCCAGATAACTTTGCAAACTTATATATCCCAGGAGTAAACAAAGTTTTTGAAGGCAGCAAAATTAGCACAGGTATTAACTACAATATTTCTTATAGAATCCCTATTTTCAAAAAGTAATTATCGGTCTGCATTTAAAGCTCTATAGTTAAGTAAAACAACTTTTACCATAGTGTCTTTTAAAACGGTTCTTATCTCATCATACTTATTATTAATTGGTCGTTCTATAGCCCAAAAACACTTGTAATGCTTAGGAAAATATTTGTTCACCACAGCATAATCTTGATAGTCTGAAGACAACATCAAGTTAGGCTGATATTTAATATAACGCTTAATTCCTGATAGTTTCTTTTCTAAATCTTTAGGTTTTCTTAACGATAAACCATAGGGTAAATAATAGCTCGTTAAAAAGCCTGCCCTATCGAAAATAGGCAATACTTTAGCTTCAGTAGATTCTACTAAAACTTTAGACAAATCGTAATTATGTGTTTTAAATAAAGCTACTAACTTCGTTTGAATCAAATAAGCATTATCCCCATTTAAGTTTTTTATATCTAGCCATAAAAATGGCATCTCTTTTAGATTAATTTCACTTAAATAACGTTCAAAACTTAAGTTAATACTTTCAGCTGGCGGATGATTAACATCTAGCGTATTTGTAGTTTTATCATACATTAAATCCAACTCAACACCTTTAAAGTAGTCTAACGCTTTATTAGCTTTTTCTATTGAGTTTGCTCTGTGCGCCCATATTTTATGATAATAACCATAACCTTCAACCTTGTATGGCGCATACCAATATAATGCTAAGGCTAAAAGGCCAAACAATCCTAAAGCCATTAAAATCTTAAGGCGTTTCATCATAATCTGTATCGCTTTTTACAATGCGCTTTTTAGGTTTAAATTTAGAATTCAAAATACTTCTTTCTTCAATATATATGTTAGAAGTCACATCTAGTACATTTATAAAAGTATGTATAAAATCTTCTAAAATATAAGAACGCGCTTCTATATTAGAAATTGCTTGAATTGATGGATGTAATTCCTTGTAAGCTTCAGATTGCCAAAATATAAAAGGAATTTCAAACATAGGTGTAGTGCTATAAAAACCATTATGTCCTAAAAAATCACTTGTTGTGCTATACACATCTTCACCGTGATCTGAGAAATACAATACAGCACTTCTACTCTGCTTTGCCTTTACCTTTTTAATAATTTCAAAAACTATGGAGTCATTATACTTTACAGCTGTATCATATTCATTTATTCTATTTTTAGCTGATTCGTTTAGGTTAAACTTTGACTTTGGCGATGTTTGAAATAAATCGAAACCATCTGGATAACGCTTTTTGTATGCGCCATGAGTTCCCATTAAATGCAAAAAAACAACTTTAGGCTTCGTATTTTCTTCTAAAATATTTTCTAGTTCTGGTAATAATGCTTCATCATATATTTCATCTTCAAAACCTTGTGTTGCTAAAAAACGTTTATATTTTGCTGCTTTAGCTATTAATGTTATTGAAGCTTATTAATACCAACTGGTTTTTGGTTAGAAACCCAATACGTTTCAAAACCTGCCTGATTAGCTAACTGAACAATTGATGTATTAGCTTTTGGCTTATAGTTAATTTTATCTTTTAAAGTTAATGCTTTATTCAATGCCTCTATGGTATGAACATTGGAAGCTATCACATCATTAAAAACTAACAACTCATCTTTTATAGAATTTAATAACGGATTAGTATTTCTGTAATAACCATATAATCCCATATGTTGTTTAGTGGTCGATTCTCCAATAACAACCACAATCGTTTTAGGTTCTTGAGAGGTTTTACTGGTCTTTATTTCTGGGTTAAAAGACTGAGATAACGGTGAAGATAATTGTGCTTTTATATCAGTATAATCCTTTATGGCAGTAATACTAACTAAAGCTAAATCTTGATTTCTAAACTTCTTATAGGTTAAACCTGTAGAGAACAAAATCCCTAAAACACATAAAACAGCAACATATAAATTGGTTTTAACAAACGACAAAGACAACTTATTAAACCTCTTAAACCCTATTATTAAGCTAAAAACAAAAACAACGAATAAGAGTATTATTCTATAGTCTACATAATAGCTTAAAAAGTCAAATGTTTCGGTTTGATGAGTTTCAAAAATGATGTAAAATGCCGAAGCATTTATCATAGATTTAAAAAGAATAAAAAATGCTAATTTTACGAATAGAATAGCATACAAAAGCACACTAAAACCTTTTAAAACAAGCAGTCTTAATTTCTGTCTATTACATAAAAGCGCAACTAAATATAAGACTAAGCTTAAAGCTGAAAAAGCAATAATCTCTTTTGCAAACAATATAAAATCTGCTATACAGAAAACACCAATTAGGATAAATAAAAATACAGGTACACAAAAAACTAAAGCTAATTACAATAAGGACTTATAGCTTTTAAAGTGTTTTAGCATTAATCGTTATTTAAATACTTTCCTTTTTTAGAACCTGCATAAATTTCATACTTCGCTAAACGTGACTCTAACTTGGCATTAAATAGCTTAATTTTTCGTGATGGTCTTAAGCCTACGTGTTTTAAAGCTTCTAAGTTAGACGTGATAAACCAAGCGGTTGTGTCCGAATAATTTTGCTTTAAAGTATCACCAATACTTTTATAAAAGGCTTGCATATCAATATCTAAACGTTCACCATATGGCGGATTAAATACCATATGCAAATGCTTATCACCACCTTTTTGAGTCTTAAAGAAATCCTCGTGCTTAATAGTAATAAACTCGTCTAAATGTGCCGACTTCGCATTTTCTTTAGCTTTAGTCACCGCACTTGGCGATTTATCAAAACCTAAAATTCTATGATGGAAATCACGGGTTTTATTAAGTAATGATTCTTCAATTTTTTCGAATAACTCTACATCCCAATCTTGCCAACGCTCGAAAGCAAATTCCTTACGCATTAAGTTTGGTGGTATGTTACAGGCAATCATCGCGGCCTCAATCATCATTGTTCCTGAACCACACATTGGATCCATAAAATCACTTTGTCCGTCCCAACCTGATAACATAATTAATCCTGCAGCCAAAACTTCGTTTATTGGTGCAATGTTAGTTGCAGTTTTATATCCACGCTTATGTAACGATTCTCCGCTGGTGTCTATACTTACGTTACACACACTACGGTCTATATGAATGTTTATTTTTAAGTCAGGAAAACGTAAATCTACATTTGGTCTTTCACCAGATTGATTTCTAAAACGATCTACAATAGCATCTTTTGTTTTTAAAGAGATGTATTGCGAATGCGTAAACACAGTAGAATTTACCGTAGAACTTACCGCTAAAGTTCCTGAAGATTTTAAATAATCTTCCCAAGGAATTTTATATATTTCGTCGTATAAATCTTGTTCGTTTCTAATACGGAAACTTTTTATAGGCTTTAATATTTTTATAGCTGTACGTAAACCCATATTAGCTTTGTACATAAAACCCTTATCGCCAACAAAGGAAACGCTTCGCACACCTTGTTTAACACGTTGTGCACCAAGTTGTACCAATTCTCTTTCTAATAAATCTTCAAAACCAAATAAGGTTTTGGCTACCATTGTGAAATTTTCTTCCATTGTTTACGTCTAATTCCTTGCAAAAATACGCTATTTTTGTGCAAATTAACAACCTATCTAAGGATTAGCTTTGGGTTAAAGATTGATGCGGTATCCTTTTTTTTACTTTCATATATGGCAAAAAAAGATATAGCGGAAAGCTTGGTTTTTAAACCTCACAAAAAGGTTTAAAAAAACCCCATACAACTCATAATTATGAATACAGACAAAACGACTTGGTACGCCTCTTGGTTTGACACACCTTTTTACCATATCCTTTATAAAGACCGCGATTATAGTGAAGCGCAAGATTTTATGACGACGCTTACTGAGTACTTAAATATGCCTGAAAACGGTAAGATTTTGGACTTGGCTTGTGGAAAAGGAAGACATTCGGTGTTTTTAAATAAACTGGGCTATAACGTGACTGGTGCGGATTTGTCTAACAACAGTATTGCGCACGCTAAGCAGTTTAAAAACGAGAGTTTACAGTTTAAAGTGCACGATATGTGTTTGCCTTTTGGCGAAGAATTTGACGCTGTTTTTAACTTATTTACCAGTTTTGGGTATTTTGAAAATGACGCCGATAATTTAGCAACAATTAAGTCTATTAAAGCAAATTTAAACGAATTTGGCTTTGGTGTTATTGACTTTTTAAATGCCGAATATGTGATTGACCATTTAATACCTGAAGACGTTAAAACCGTTGATGAAATTGACTTTCACCAAAAACGCCACATAAAAGATGGTTGGATTATTAAAGACATTACATTTACTTACGAAGGCGAGGAT
>DAISIZ010000120.1:0-4441 GCA_036821745.1 Aurantibacter sp.
GTAAAATTGCTGAATCAAGCTTTATTAAGTGAATATTACAGCATAAAAAACTGGAATTTCCCAGATAACAATATTTGCCCAACTATTCCAAACAAAGCTGACTACTTACATTACATAGCCGATGTTTTAATGGGAAGTAATTTTGGAAATCTGCCAGAAGGCAACAACATCACCTGTTTAGATATTGGTACTGGCGCAACGTGTATTTACCCAATTATTGGTGCAGTAGAATACAACTGGAACTTTATAGCTTCTGACATTAATTCTGAAGCTATAAATTCGGCAAAAGCAATTGTAGAAAACAACACCGTTTTAACCAACAAGATTGACTGTCGTATACAAACAAAAGCTAAGGACATAATTTATGGTGTTTTAAATCGTGATGAAAAAATAGATATAGCGATTTGTAATCCGCCACTTTATAACTCTATTGAAGAAGCAAAAACAGAACTTCAGAAAAAAAGTAACTCTTTCAATCTTTCAGAGATTATAGAGGAAATGATTTGCGATGGTGGCGAAACCAAGTTTTTAAAACAATACATTAAAGAAAGTAAAGCCTTTGGTGATAACTGCTTTTGGTTTTCGGCATTGGTAAGCAAACCATCCAATCACAAGATACTTACTGAATTTTTAAAATTGGTTGGCGCAACCGAAATAAAAACAATTCCAATTGGCTTAGGTCACAAACCTAATCAGCTTTTAATATGGTCTTTCTTATCTAAAGAAGCACAAAAAACGTGGAGAGAAACCAAATGGAGAGCTAAAAAATAGTTCGTCTCCCAAATAATAAGCATAACTTTGCCGACGCTTAAAAAAAGCTACAATTGTCTTAACATAAGGCAACAAAAAGAAAACACATGACCATTTATAAAGACATTGAAGCTGAAATACAAAGCGCTTCACATATTGTTATTACCGCTCATAAATCTGCCGATGGAGATTCAATTGGATCTTCTTTAGGTTTATTATATTTCATAGAAAAATTAGGCAAAAAAGCGACCATTTGTCATCCAGATAAAGCACCCGAATTTTTATATTGGTTAGACACGTCTTCTATCCTTTTAATGGATGAAAACCCTGAAGCGGTTTCAGAACAAATGAAAAAAGCCGATTTAATTTTCTGCTTAGATTATAATGCAACAAACCGTGTAGGTCCAGAAATGCAAGCTTTATTAGAAGAATCGTCAGCTAAGAAAATTATGATAGATCATCATTTAAATCCTGAAGATTTTCCGACACTAATGGTTTCTGACACCACAGCGTCTTCAACGTCACAATTAATTGTAGAATTAATTGAGCAATCTGGACATTTAGAATTGTTAGATGAAAAAATTGGCACACCACTTTATTTAGGAATTTTAACCGATACAGGAAGTTTCAGATTTAACTCGGTTAAACCAAGAACGCATGAGGTTTTAGCCAAAATTTTAGCTTCAGGTGTAAAACATCATTTAATACACGAAAAACTTAGCGATAACAATACTGAAAGTCGCTTACGTCTTCAAGGTTATGCGATGAGCGAAAAGTTAGAAATTCTATATGATCATAATGTTGCGCTTATAGGTTTAGACAAAGAAGAACTTGCTAAATTCAACTTTAAAAAAGGCGATACCGATAGTTTAGCTAATTTAGCATTATCCATTAAAGGTATGAAAGCGGCTATCGTGTTTACAGAACGTGATGGGATTATTAAAATTTCTTTCCGTTCTAAAGGTGAAGAAAACCCAGTAAATGTTTTAGCTAAAGAACATTTTAATGGTGGCGGACACGCAAATGCTTCAGGAGGAATGAGTGATTTAACCATTTCTGAAACACTTGAAAAATTAAAAGGATTAGTTCCTGAATATTTCGCCTAACAATAAATAATAGTCTTTAACAAGACAAAAAATAATATAAAAATGACACAAGCTGAATTTTTAGATCAAAAGGTTTTCACCGGATTAACAAATCATAATAACAACAAAGACAATACAGATTTCACACTTAATGAAGAAGACTTTGCTGCTGTTTTAACAAAAGCAGAATACTTTGGAATTGCTATTTATGAGATTAAAACAACTTTAGATGGTAAGCCTTTTAAAACTTTACATCACGAATCGTTTAGAAAAAAAGCAACTGATGCTAATTGGTACAAAAAGGAATTTAAAAACTTAAAGCATTTAGAAGAAGGTTTGCTTTACACGGCGACTTACAAAGTGTCTAAAAAGTTATTAGCGAAGTAAATCGTTTAGAATATAAAGACTTTATAATATCTAAAATGTAGCTTTCTATAATCAACTACATTTTAGATATTATGTCTTTTAAAAATATAATTAGCCCTTCCACTTTAATGGTAAGTGCACCACTTTTTTAGTTTCAAAGAAATCTTCTTTGTAGAAATTAGGAATATCATAAATGGTTGTGGTTTGGTAGTTTTTTAACTCTTCGGTTAAATCGCCACCTTTTAAATAAACAATTCCGTTTTTAATATCGTGCTTTTGTTCTTTAGCAATTTTACCTTTTACCCAATGCACAAAGGTTGGCATCGCTGCAACAGCACGACTTACTATAAAATCGTAAGTATCTTTAATTTCTTCTACTCTGGTATGAGTTATTTTTACGTTTTCAATACCGCAACCTGCAACTACTTCGCGTACCACATTTAGTTTTTTATTAATACTATCTACTAAATGAAACTGGCATTCAGGAAACAGAATCGCTAATGGTATTCCAGGAAAACCACCACCAGTACCAACGTCCATAATTTTAGAACCGTCTTTAAATTGAATCACTTTTGCAATTGCTAAAGAGTGTAACACATGACGTAAATACAATTCGTCTATGTCTTTTCTTGACACCACATTAATCTTCAAATTCCAATCTTGATACAAAGCTTCTAACTTTGTAAACTTATCAATTTGGTCTTGTGTTAAATCAGGAAAATATTTAAGAATCAGCTCCATATGTTAATTTTTTCAATTTTGACAAAAATATGCATTTTAACATCAAATAATAGTCAACAAGCTACGTTTATTAATTATCTTTGGGGCAAATATTTAAGTGGCATTAATCACTTATAAATATTTAATATTATGACAAATTTAACATTAACATTTTCAAGAAACGATCCAGCTAAATTTTTTAGAACTTTAAATAAGCGTGTTAATTCTTATTTTAAGGACAACAACATTAAGCGTACAGGTGACTGGCGTATTTGGTTAAAAACCATAGTAATGTTCACCTTATTTTTAGCCCCATATTTCTTAATGTTAACTTTAGACTTTAACGCCTGGATACAGTTAGCCTTTACCGTTATTATGGGAATTGGTATGGCTGGTATTGGTATGAATGTAATGCACGACGGTAATCACGGTTCGTTTTCTAACAAAGAATGGGTAAACCGATTAATGGGAAGTAGCATTTATATTTTAGCAGGAAATGTTTACAATTGGAAAGTACAACACAACGTTTTACACCATACTTACACTAACATTCATGGACATGATGAAGATTTAGAAGCCGGACGTATTTTACGTTTTTCTGAACATTCAAAATGGCAGAAGCATCATAAATTTCAGCATTACTACTCTATTTTATTATATGGTTTATTAACGATAAACTGGGCAATCACAACCGATTGGATTCAAATGACGCGTTACATGGAACGTAAATTATCTTACGGAAAATTCCCTAATCCTACATTAAACTGGAGTAAATTAGTGATCTCAAAATTAATCTATATCGCTATGTGGATTGTTGTTCCAATGATATTTATAGACTTAGCTTGGTGGAAAATCTTATTAGGCTTCTTCATTATGCATTACACCGCTGGATTAATTTTAAGTGTAGTATTTCAATTAGCACATGTTATGGACGAGGCAGAAATGCCTTTACCTGCTGAAGATGGTACAATGAAAAATACTTGGGCAATTCACCAATTAAAGACAACGGTTAATTTTGGCGCAAAAAGCAAAATTATAAATTGGTATACTGGTGGATTAAACCATCAAGTAGAGCACCATATTTTTCCAAATATTAGCCATGTACATTACGATAAAATTGCAGAAATTGTAAAGTCTACCGCTAAAGAATTTAATTTACCTTACAACGAATATAAAACAACCCGCAAAGCTATTTTAGCCCATTTTAGACATCTAAAACAAATGGGAACAAAACCAGCTTTACAAGCATAACTACCATTTTTAATGAGCACACAACACCTTTCGGAACGCATTTTAAACATGGCAACCTCAGCGACTTTAGCAATGGCTG
The DNA here is from genome assembly GCA_036821745.1 of Aurantibacter sp. Classification (GTDB taxonomy): domain Bacteria; phylum Bacteroidota; class Bacteroidia; order Flavobacteriales; family Flavobacteriaceae; genus Aurantibacter. The sequence goes on from DAISIZ010000120.1 coordinate 4,252, forward strand.
CCAAAGCAAGAGAATTAAGAGGCGAAGGAAAAGACATTATTGGTCTTAGTCTTGGAGAACCTGATTTTAACACACCAGATTTCATTAAAGAAGCGGCCATTAACGCCGTTAATGAAGACTATAATTCTTATACACCTGTTGATGGTTATGTAGAATTAAAAGAAGCGGTGATCACGAAATTTAAACGTGA
>DAISIZ010000120.1:4541-6856 GCA_036821745.1 Aurantibacter sp.
CCAAAGACTAAAATGATTTGGTTTAGTTCGCCTTGTAACCCAAGTGGTTCATTATACAGTCAAGAAGAACTTGAAGCTTTAGCCGTTGTATTACGTAAAAACCCAAATATCTTTGTGGTTTCGGATGAAATCTATGAGCATATTAATTACACAGGGAAACCTCACGCAAGTATGGCAAGTGTAGATGGTATGTTTAATAATACTATTACCGTAAATGGTGTTAGTAAAGCGTTTGCTATGACTGGATGGCGAGTTGGTTACATTGGTGCTCCAGAATGGATTGCACGCGCATGTAACAAAATGCAAGGTCAAATTACTAGTGGAACAAACTGTATAGCACAACGTGCGGTAATTACAGCTTTAAATGAATCGCCAAGTCGTGTACAATACATGATTGACGAATTTAAAGTACGCCGTGATTTAGTTTTAGATTTATTAAATAATATTGAAGGTTTTAAAGCAAATATTCCAGAGGCTGCTTTTTATATTTTTCCAGATGTAACAGCTTTCTTCGGAAAAACATTTCGTGGCAAAACAATAAACAATGCTTCGGATTTTTCTTTATATTTATTAGAAGAAGCTAACGTTGCTACCGTAACTGGTGATGCTTTTGGTAACCCAGATTGTATTCGTATTAGCTACGCTGCAAGTCAAGAACAACTTATAGAAGCACTAAAACGCATTAAAGAAGCATTAGCTTAAAAACAACGCTTTTACATAAATAAAAAAGTCCATTTTGATATTTTCAAAATGGACTTTTTATTTACAACCTAGATTGCTTACCCTTTCATAGGTTTTGCTTTCTTATGATCGCCTATCACTTCTTCATCACGGTATTTGCAACATGGGTGAACTTTTCCGTAAGCTTCATCGGTTGCTTTTAAGATTTTATTATCGTGCCCAGCTTCTGCAATAGACTTAGATATTTGATCTAAATTGGTTTTTTCGTCATTAAAAATCAAGCTTAAACGCTTAGACTCTACACTCCAAATAGCGCTTTTTACACCTTTGGTTTTAATAGCAGCTTTTTCAATACGAACTTTACACATACCACAAACGCCATCAACTTCTAAAGTGGCTTTGGCATTTTTGTTTTGAGCAAATGTGATGCTTGTAAATAATAGCATCAATGCAATTAGGGAATATTTCATAATTTATTATTTTTATTGTTGTTGTTCTTGTTTTAATTCTAACTAAAATAGATTTCGATTTAAGCCTCTCTTGAGCGCAATCGAGAGGTTTTATTTTGAAAGTCAAAACCTCATATAGATTTACGATTTTATTTTATAACGTAAACCTACAAAGTAGCTACTTCCAAAAATTGGTCCGTACACATAACCCGTATCAAAATATGAGCCAAACGGATTTTCAGCATCTAAAATAGGTCTTTGTTGTCTTAAATTAGTGATATTTTCTCCACCAAAATACACTTCAAATTGCTTTGAAAACACCTTAGTAACTTGTGCATTTAAAGTTCCTACGGTTTTAGAAAACTCACCTAATCTTAAGCCTTCAGGATTGGTTGCTGTATTTGTAAAACGCTGTTTCCCTAACCAGTTAAAAGTCGCGTCAAATTTCCATTGCGAAGCATTTCCTTCCTTAATCTTGGTTTTATAAGATGCATTAGCAAAGAAACGGTGTTCTGGTGTTAATGGCTTTTGTAAAGTTCCTGACTTATATTCCGTTTGAACATTATAATTTTTATAAGCCACTTTAACATCCAAACGACTTACGGGATTATAACTGGCTTCAATTTGAAAACTGTTAGCAAAACTCTTTCCGTTTAGGTTATAAAAAGAGACCGCTTGTGGATTTTCATAATCAACTACCACTTGATTCGTAAAGTCTGTTCTATAAAAATCTGCGGTTATATCACCTTTACGTCCAAATAAATTAAAGCCTTGTAAAAACGAAACGCCATAATTCCAAGCAATTTCTGGATCTAAACCGTAAACAGTTCCGTTATTATTTTCAATTGAAATAGCTCTATTGGTTGAAAATAAACTTTGGTTTTCAGCAAAGATATTCGCACTTCGTTTACCACGACCAAACGACATTCTAAATGCCGATTTCTCCCAAGGATTATATCGCATATGAAAACGTGGCGTCACAAAAGTTCCCAACAGATTATTATAATCTATTCGTAAACCAGCAGTTAAGTTTAGGTTTTCTAAATTATCGAAAGCATATTCAAAAAAACCACCAAAATCGTATTCTGTCCTATTGAATTTAGTATTGATAACAGTTTCCTCATAACGATCATAATTATAGCTTAATCCCGTTTTTATCTTGTTTCGAGAATCGGCAATAATAGA
>DAISIZ010000121.1:0-6581 GCA_036821745.1 Aurantibacter sp.
TTGAAAGTTTAAAATGTTTCATATATTTGTCATATGGAATATAAAGAAGCAAAACATAAATTCATTAATACTTGGGGTAGCCTTGGTTCACTTTGGGGAATAAACAAAGCTATGGCTCAAATACAAGCTTTATTATTTATTACCAAAGAACCACTTTCTATGGAAGATATTATGGAGGAATTAAAAATTTCCAGAGGTAATACCAGTATGAATTTACGCCAATTAATGGATTGGGGAATTGTAACCAAAGAACTAATTGCAGGTGAACGTAAAGAGTTTTTCACTACCGAAAAAGATGTTCAAGAATTAACACGAGTAATTGCTAAAGAACGTAGCCGTAGAGAAATTAAACCTGTTATTAAATTATTAAAAGACGTATCTAATATTGAAAACACATCGCCAGAAGCTGAAGAATTAATTAAACAAACTAAAGCTTTACACGAATTAACTAAAACTGCAGACGAAATGATTAACAAATTAGTAACCCAAAAACAAAACTGGATTACAAAGTCGTTTGTAAAACTATTCACCTAAAAAAAATTTAAAACAAACTTTCAATAATTATTGAAAGTTTAAAAATAACAAAATTATAAAAACAGTATTTCAAATATAAAAAGTGATAAATATTTTAGGATTATGCTTTTTAATTCTTGGACCTTGGGGAATTGCAATAACTGGTGGATTACAAGTTTTAGATAGTCTATTTTATCTAATTGTATTCCCTAAAGACAAACTTATTTATAGCTACTTAATCGTAGTTGGTATATTCTTTTTAGTCTGGGATTATCAATTTAATTGGATGTTTAGCATTCCTATTCTATTAATGATATTTCTAACCTACATCATTCATTTTCAAAAAACACAAAAATTATAAGTATTATGAAAACAATTGTCATAGCTGGTGGAAGCGGGTTTTTAGGTCAAGTATTGAAAAATTATTTCAACTCTAAAAACTACCGCGTAATAATATTAACTCGATATCCTAAAAACGAAAATGATGTGTACTGGAATGCAAGAGATTTAGGTGATTGGACTAAAACTTTAGAAGAAAGTGAAGCGCTAATAAACCTTACAGGTAAGTCAGTAGACTGCAGATATACAGAAGCCAACAAAAAGGAAAAAATACGACTCAAGAATTAACAGTACAGAGTTGTTAGGCTTAGTGATTAACTTATGTGAAACACCTCCAAAAGTATGGTTTAACTCATCGACAGCAACGATTTACAAGCATAGTTTAACGAAACAAATGACTGAGAAAGATGGCGAGATTGGCGATGATTTTTCAATGAATATCGCTAAATCCTGGGAACAAGCATTTTACAGCATTAAAAATCCTAAAGTTAGAAAAATAGCGTTACGCACATCTATAGTAATAGGTAAAAATGGTGGTGCATTAGTTCCACTAAAACAATTAGTGAAATTTGGATTAGGCGGAAAACAAGCCTCAGGAAACCAAAAAGTAAGTTGGATTCACGAATTAGACTTTGCGCGTGCAATAGAGTTTCTTCTGAATAACGAAATACTTGATGGCAACTTTAATTTATCGGTTAAAAACCCAACCAATAATAAAACACTAATGCAATCGCTTAGAACAGTACTTAGAATACCATTTGGCATAAATCATCCTATTTGGATACTAAAATTTGGCGCAAAACTAATTGGTACAGAAACTGAATTGGTATTAAAAAGTAGAAACGTAATTCCGGAACGTTTATTAGAAAATGGATTTGAATTTAAATATCAAGATATAGAATCAGCTTTAGAAAACCTTATATCAAAATGAAAGGATTAATCATATTTAATAGAATAACACTAACAATTAACATCACTTTACTGGTTACAATAACACTTATAGGATTAGTGTTTCAAATCATAACTGGATGTGTTCAAATTATAATACTAACCTATTTATTACAAAAATGGAAATGCATTAATAAAAGTATTAAGATAAAAATAAAGATTTACCTCATTTTACTTTCAATCTATATTTTAATAGCTATACCAACTTATAATATGATTAATGAAGACATATTCCCATCTCTAATTATATCAATGATAATACCTATGATTTTAGCTTCATATTTCACATTTATTATTGAAACAACAAAACTTAAAAAATGAAAAACATAGAACTCATATATCAAGTCAATAAATTCACTTTAATAATTAATGCGTGTTTATTAGTTACCATTATTTATGGAATGGCATTCTTGATAGTAACAGGCGTCGTTCAACTTTTAATAACAGTTAAGCTCTATTTCAATTACAACCAACTAAGTCAAAACATTAGAAAAAAACTGAATACCTATAGTATTATAACCCTTACACTCTTTATAGCTATGCTTACAAAAGAATTTGTATTAACACTGGATTTTAAAGTAGGGTTCTATATCTGGTTAGCTCTATTTATAATAATTCCAATAGCATTAGCCATTTTTCATCTTACAAAAACTTATAAACTAAAAAATGAACTACAATCTAATAGCATATAGTATTTACGTGCCCATTATTGGGTTTATAATGATAAAAATAGGCTGGTTGTTTTACACTTATGGCGAAATATACTTGCTCCATCTTTATCATAACAATCAAGAATTGGTTAACAGCATAAACAAACTTTTACTTATTAGCTACCACTTACTCAATCTTGGTTATGCCATAATAAGCATAGCGTATTGGGAAAAACTAACCAATCTAACTGAAGTGTTTTCAAGCATTTCACAACACTTAGGCATCATCATTATAGGCTTAGCCGTAATGCATTACAATAACATATTCATTTTAAATTATCTCGTAAAAACAAACACTTTAAAACACTAATTATGGAACATTCAAAAATTATCATCGGCTACATTGTGTATTTACCTATAGTTATTGCGTTAACTATTTACGTATCAAGAACACTTTTTAAAAATGGAAAATATTTTATGTTAGACATTTTTAAACACAATGAATCTATTGCTTTAGCGACCAACAAATTATTTGAAATTGGATTCTACTTAATTAATATAGGGTTTGCATTTCTATTTATGAAGATTAAGTTTTATGGAAGTGTTGCAATGAATTCACAAGATTTAGTTGAAATATTAAGCAAGAAAATTGGAGGCTTCTCTATATATCTTGGACTAATGTTATTTGTAAATCTTTATTTTTTCTTTAGAGGAAGAAAAGCTTCAAAGAAAACAAAATCCATTCAAGTGTAATCAATCGTAAAGTAATTTCACATTCAAGTCTCATTTTTAATTTACAAACACTAAAAATGAGACTTTATTCATTAAAACAACTCCATAAAATACTTACATTTGAAACTAAGAAAGCAAAAAACAAATGCCAAAACACGAAATTAATCCTAATAATTGGGTAAAGCTTTACAGCGACTACTTATACAATTATACCATTACACGTGTAAGCGACCACGAAATTGCTCAGGATTTAATTTCTGAAACTTTTATGGCTGGCTTAAAATCTATGAAAAATTTTAAAGGTGAAGCAAGCGAACGAACGTGGCTTATTTCAATTTTAAAACGAAAAATTATAGATCATTACCGTAAAATAAATTCTAATAAAGGTAAAGCCGAAGTTAGAATGAATTTTAGTTCCGAAGATGATTCGGAAGGAGATTGGTTAGAGCAACGCGTTGCCGATCCTTATGACCGTAATGCGGAACACGAAATGGAAAACACCGAGCTTGGTGGCGCAATTCAAAATTGCTTAGGTAAACTACCTGAAAAGCAAGCCACTATTTTTGAAATGAAAACCATTTTAAATTACGATACCGAAACTATTTGTAATGAATTAAACATTACTGCGTCTAACCTATGGGTTATCATTCACAGAGCACGAACTGCTATGGCGAGTTGCCTTGAAAAAAATTGGTTTTAATTATGAAAAAATTCTTTATTCCTTGCGAAGACGCTAATCACGTTTGTGATAAAAGTCAATATAAGGAAGCATCATTTCTTGAAATGATTAAACTTAACTTGCACTTGATATATTGTGGTGCTTGTAAAAAATACACAGCAAACAATGCAAAACTTAGTAAATTATTTAAAAACAAATCGGTTAGCTTAAATAATGATGCTAAAAACGATCTTCAAAAACAAATTGAAGAACAATTAAAAAACAACCAATAATAACAGCCATAATAACGGCATAGCTTCAATCCAAAAACTACTATAATAAGTACTTTGCTTTTGCTTAGCAGAAAAAATTGAAACACATAAAATGAGTAAGAATAAGCCAGTAGCTATTAAATGTTGCAGGCTTATTTCGTTTTTAAAGAAATCTAATAAAAAGATAACTAAGCATAAAAATCCACCTAAAGATTTAGTCTTTTTCACACCTAACACTTGCGGTAAGGTTTTAAGTTCGCAGGTATCGTGAGTCAAATCCCTTATTTCAAAAGGAACCATTAACGCAACTACTAATAAAAAAACTTGCAACAAAGTGATGCATACATCAGCAGTTATAATATTATAAAATTGAAAGGCAGGAAAAAACACCGTTACCAAACTCCATACCACGGCAATTACAAAAATTTTAAGTCCAGGAATTGCTCTTAATGCAAACGTTGATGCTTTAAAAGAAGACCATTTAAAAATTGGAAACGTATACAAAGCGGTTAGCAATAAACAGAACCCTAAAAGCACTAAGCTTTTTAAAGGCAACTGAGTCACATAATAAATCAAGCCAAACAGAGATAAAACACTTACTAATAAAACGCCTTTTAATTGTAATGATTTTTGTTTTGAGTTAACAAGAATATGGGCATATTTCACAAAATTATACCCCAAAATAGTTCCAAAAAAATTTATAAATAAGACCGATTCATCAAAAGGTAAATTAAATTTTGTTAAGCTTACAAAAGTTAAGGCATAGACCGCCAATGCCACGTGAATACTTGCATCTATATAAAAATTAAAAAATCGTTTAAGCCATACCATTAAACAAAAATACGCATCTTGTCGATAAAGTGACCTTTTCTTTAAAAACTTTAAGGCAATAGATAAATTAAACTATTTGTTTTCGTTATTTTTGCACAAAATTTTAACTCATTTTAAAGATGAATACAAACGATTTTTCAATCAGACATATTGGTCCAAGACAAGCCGACCAAAATGCGATGTTAAAAACAATTGGTGTTGACAGTTTAGAGCAATTAATTTTTGAAACTATTCCTGACAATATTAAACTTCAAAAAGAATTAGATTTAGATGCGCCATTAAGCGAGTTTGAATATTCTTCTCATATTAACGAGTTATCAAAACTTAATAAAACGTACAAAACCTACATTGGTTTAGGTTACAATCCTGCTATTTTACCCGCAGTGATTCAACGTAATATTTTAGAAAACCCGGGTTGGTATACTGCCTACACACCTTACCAAGCAGAAATTGCCCAAGGTCGTTTAGAAGCATTATTAAACTTCCAAACTATGGTTACTGACTTAACAGGAATGGAGTTAGCAAACGCATCTCTTTTAGATGAAAGCACTGCTGCTGCTGAAGCAATGAGCTTACTTTTTGCTGTTAGAGAACGTGCTCAAAAGAAAGCTGGTGTAAACAAGTTTTTTGTTTCTGAAAGCATCTTACCACAAACCTTATCATTATTACAAACACGTTCTACACCAATTGGGATTGAATTAGTGGTTGGTAATGAAACTGAATTTGATTTTTCTGAAGAATTCTTTGGTGCTATTTTACAATACCCAGGAAAAGATGGTCAAGTTTCTGACATAAAAACATTTACTGAGAAAGCAACCGCTGCAAACATTAAAGTTGCCGTAGCTGCCGATATTTTAAGTTTAGTAAAATTAGAAGCACCAGGGAAATTTGGTGCATCTGTAGTCGTTGGTACGACACAACGTTTTGGAATCCCAATGGGTTATGGTGGACCACACGCCGCTTATTTTGCTACTAAAGAAGCTTACAAACGTGATATTCCAGGTCGTATTATTGGAGTTACTAAATGTAAAGATGGTAATCGTGCTTTACGTATGGCTTTACAAACACGTGAACAACACATTAAGCGTGACAAAGCAACCTCTAACATTTGTACAGCACAAGTATTATTAGCTGTTATGGCAGGTATGTATGCTGTATATCACGGACCAAAAGGTTTAGAGTTTATAGCAAACCAAGTACATAACAATGCGGTTACTTTAGCAAACAGCTTAACTAAATTAGGATTTACACAAAAGAATACATCTTTCTTTGATACGATTCAAGTTGAAGCTGATGCAGCTGCAGTTAAAACAATTGCAGAACAAAACGAAGTTAACTTCTTCTACCCGACTGAAAATACAGTAACGATTTCTATTAATGAAACAACTTCTATTTCAGACTTAAATGACATTATTGCTATTTTTGCAAAAGCAGGAAATAAAGAAGCTTTCACAATTTCTTCTGTTGAAGAAAACAATTACATACAAGAAGACTTACAACGTACATCGGAATTTTTAACTTTAGATGTATTTAATACGCACCATTCTGAAACAGAATTAATGCGTTATATTAAATTTTTAGAACGTAAAGATTTAGCTTTAAATCATTCTATGATTTCTTTAGGATCTTGTACAATGA
>DAISIZ010000122.1:0-6399 GCA_036821745.1 Aurantibacter sp.
GGTGATTGTATGGATAAAATTTGTGTTGAGTTTGAACGTATTGAACCAGATAGTTCTGCTTCACTTAGAAAGTTTATTAAAACAGCACAAGAAAATTACGATATAGCTATAAACAAAGTGGTTTTAAAACCAGGTTTATCGCCTTTAGAGTTAATAACACCAGAAACTGCTATGAGAGTAGATCAGTTTTTTAAAACGATTAGTAGCGAGGTTAGAAAACGATTTAAGAACCCTAAGTTAATTTCTACATTAGAATTTCCGGTATTGTTTTTAGGAGCTAAACCAAATAAAACACCTTCGTTTTATAGTTTTATGAATTTTGCTGATTTTGGCCTTGGTACTTGGCACCCAAAAGGTGGTATGTATCAAATCATATTAGCAATGCAAGAATTAGCCGAAAGTTTAGGCGTTACATTTAAAACCAATAGTGCGGTTTCTAAAATTAATGTCGATTCTAAAAAAGCACAATCTATAGTAGTTAACGGAGAAATTTTAAATTTTGACGTAGTTTTAAGCGGTGCCGATTATCACCATTCGGAAACACTTTTAGACCAAAAGCACCGTCAATACAGTGAGAAATATTGGAGCAAGAAAACATTCGCCCCTTCTTCACTCCTATTCTATGTTGGTTTTGATACTAAAATCCCAAATGTAGAACATCATAATTTGTTTTTTGATACAGATTTTGAAGTTCACGCTCACGATATATACGACAAGCCTAAATGGCCAAAAGAGCCTTTGTTCTATGCTAATTTCCCTTCGGAAACAGATAATACGATGGCGCCAGAAGGCAAAGAAGCTGGTTTTTTCTTAATTCCTATAGCACCTGGTATTGAAGATACAGATGCGATTAGAGAAAAGTACTTTAACAAAATATTAAAGCGATTAGAATTAAAAATAGGTAAAGAAGTCAAAAATAATATTATCTTTAAAGAGAGTTTTTGTGTTAAAGATTTTATAAGCGAGTATAATTCCTACAAAGGAAACGCTTACGGAATGGCTAACACCTTATTGCAAACAGCTTTCCTAAGACCAAATCTTAAAAGTAAAAAAGTAAATAACCTATATTTTACAGGTCAGCTAACAGTTCCTGGTCCTGGTGTTCCACCAGCATTAATTTCAGGAAAATTAGTAGCCGATTTAATAAATAAACATCACAACCACTAACTATGAAAAGCTTATTTGATTCCGTATCGTATAAATGTAGTAAAGTAGTCACTAACGAGTACAGTACATCGTTTTCTTTAGCCACTAAAATGCTATCAAATTCTATTCGTCAGGATATTTACAATATTTATGGCTTTGTTCGCTTTGCTGATGAAATTGTAGATTCATTTCACGATTATGATAAAGCAAGTTTATTTGAAGACTTCGAAAATGAACTTGAAAAAGCATTAACTAATAAAATTAGTTTAAACCCTATTTTAAATGCTTTTCAATATACTTACCATAAATGTAATATTGATAAGCATATGGTAGATTCTTTTATGAAAAGTATGAAATTAGATTTAAGCAAAACAACATACTTAACTGACAGAGAATACAAAGATTATATTTACGGTTCTGCCGATGTAGTTGGTTTAATGTGTTTAAAAGTGTTTGTCAAAGGAAATAACAAGAAATACGATGAATTAAAAGACACTGCAATGTCTTTAGGTTCTGCGTTTCAAAAAGTAAACTTCTTACGTGATTTAAAAGCCGATTTCGATACTTTAGAACGTACGTATTTCCCAAATACAGATTTAAATAATTTAAATGAAGCCGATAAACAATTCATTATAGAAGATATTGAAGCTGACTTTAAAAAAGGATTAGATGGTATTAAACGCCTGCCTATTGAAGCTAAATTTGGTGTATTTATGGCTTACAGATATTACAATCAGCTATTAAAGAAACTTAAGAAAACACCAGCTTTAGAAATAAAAACTACACGTGTAAGAGTTCCAAATTATAAGAAATTTGAAATCTTAACAAGAAGCTACGTTAAGTATCAATTAAACTTAATATAATATATTAGCACAATGCAAACTTTATATTGGATCATCGTTTTTTTAGCCGTATTCTGTTCTATGGAATTTATGGCTTGGTTTACTCACAAATACGTGATGCACGGCTTTTTGTGGTCGTTGCATAAAGATCATCATCATAAAGAACACAAAAGTTGGTTTGAGCGTAACGATGCCTTTTTTATCTTTTATGCTGTAGTAAGTATAACTTGTTTTTATTTATGGAGTTACGAAGGTATCTGGTATGGATTACCAATTGGACTTGGTATTATGGCTTACGGCGCAACGTACTTTTTAGTTCACGATATTTTTATACACCAACGCTTTAAATTATTCCGTAAAGCCAACAATTGGTATGCCAAAGGTGTTAGACGTGCGCACAAAATCCACCATAAACATTTAGGAAAAGGTGACGGCGAATGTTTTGGAATGTTATTTGTGCCTTTTAAATACTTTAAACGCTAATTGTAAATGATTTCAAACCATTTCGATTATATAATTATAGGACAAGGATTAGCCGGCTTACAGCTGGCTTTGTCATTTAATAACGATGCGTTTTTTAAAGACAAAACCATTGCTATAATTGATCCGGATACAAAAACTAAAAATGATAAAACTTGGTGCTTTTGGGAGACAAAACCCAACAACTTAGAACATTTAGTATTAAAAACTTGGGATACAGCTCATTTTTATGGAAATAACGAGCATATTGAATTGCCATTAAAACCTTATCAGTATAAAATGATTAGGTCTTTAGACTTTTATAATTTTGCTAAAGAAACACTAAGTAAAAATAATCACATCACTTTTATTACTGCTGAAGTGAAGAACGTTAACAGTGATAAGGTTTCAGTTATTACAGAAAGCTCTCACTATACTGCAAACCATATTTTTGATAGTCGCATTATTGAGGAATTTCAACTTAAAAAAGACCAATACACAAATATCATACAGCATTTTAAAGGTTGGGTTATTAAAACTGAAACGGCTCAATTCAATACAAATGAAATGACAATGATGGATTACCGTTTAAAAGATGGTAATCATACTACATTTATGTACATTTTACCTTTATCTACTACCGAAGCTTTAGTGGAATTTACTTATTTCACAGAAAACTTAGTAACAGATGAAGTTTATGACAGCTATTTAAAAAACTACATAGAGAATCAGTTAAACATTAAAAACTACACGATTAAAGAAATTGAAAAAGGGCAAATACCTATGACTAATTTTCCTTTCGAGTCCTACTCTACTCATAATGTAACCAAGATTGGTACTGCTGGCGGTTGGGTAAAAGGATCAACTGGTTATAGTTTTAAACATACAGAAAAGAAAGTCGCAAAACTTATTCAAAATATAAAAGAAAACCAATTGCCTTCTCATCAATTAATAAAAGTAAAATATAAGTTCTATGATAAGATTTTTCTAAAAGTATTACGTGACGAAAATCATAAAGGCGAATGGATTTTTACACAGTATTACAAAAAAAACAATATAGAAACTATGTTTCGTTTTTTAGATGAAGAAAGCACTTTTACCGAAGACTTGAAGATAATGTGGAGCTTGTTTTCGTGGTCGTTTATTTCAGCTTTCTTTAAAACTTTATCATTTCAGAAGAAAAAATAGGCTATTTATTAAAAGAAAAATCACAATAAAATATATATTTGTTAGGAACACACAATCAACATTATAACTAAATTATGAAAACAAAAGCACTAATCCTTTCGGGTATATTAACCTTAACGTTATCTTGTAGTAGTGACGACAATCCTACAACAAATGTAGTTCCTCAAATAACTGGGCCAACTACTATTATTATAAATGACATCATTCTTTCTGCGGAAGAAAACATTGCAGATAATAGTTTATTAGGTCGTACAAATGCCACTATTACTAATGGTACAGCAACTTATTCATTAAGTAATATCTCTCCCAACGGTAGTATTGATATAAATGAAACTAATGGAGAAATTACTGTAGCAAGTCCGTCTGCGTTTGATTATGAAGTTAATCAAGCCATTACAGCAACTGTAACTGTTAGCGCTAACTCAATAACTGAAACAGCTAATGTAAATATTAGCGTAATCGATTTATTTAATGGTGATGAAGACTTACAAGCATTAACTAGAATTTTTTATGATAACCCAAACAGTACTTTAGGATGGGATGTATTACAAACTGACTTAAGTCAATATGCTGGTGTTACAGTTACTAATGGTAGAGTAACTCAATTAAACATAGATAATAAAGGATTAATTAAAATTGATAATACAGACTTATATAACCTAGATAAACTTGTTAAAGTATTTGCTCAAAATAATGATATAGCAGGAACTTTAGACTTTTCTAACAATCCTGATTTAGACCGATTATCTTTATTTTATAATGAAATTGATGGATTAAATGTTAGTAGTAACCCTTTAATAGCTTCATTATTAGTTTCTAATAACAACATTACACAATTAGATTTAAGTAATGTTACAAGCTTAGTAGATTTTAAAATAAAATCAAATAGCTTAACATCTTTAAATATCGCTAATGGAAACAACAGTAACATGACTAGAATGGAAACTAACACAAATCCAAGCTTAACTTGTATTAAAGTAGACACAGGAGCTACAAGTGGGTATTCTGGATGGTCTAAAGACTCAGCTACTACATACAGTACAACCTGCAGATAATATCAAACAATTTAAAATTATAAAAGGAAGCCTAATTGGCTTCCTTTTTCTTTTATTAGAAATAATTAATCTACAGTTTCATAGATAATAATTGATTAATAACCTTCTTTACTTTATCACTATTCCAATTTGCTGCTCCATCTTCTAATATTACAATAGTATTGTTTTGGTCTATCAATAAAGTTCGAGGAATTGTTCTTGGATTAAAATAAATTTCTTCTGAAGCATATAACGGTTTGTAAACTGGAAAACTATAATTATTCTTTTTCAAGAATGATTTTATAATTTCAGGATTTTCATTTGAAATGAAAACAAATTCTATATCATAATTATAAGTATTATACAGTTCTTGCAAACTTGGTAACTCTGCAATACAAGGTGGACACCACGTTGCCCAAAAACTTATGACTTTTACTTTTCCTTGTGTTTGATTTAACTGAAAATGTTCTCCATTTAAATCGGTTAATCTCCAATTAATATTCGACAAAGTTTCGCGGTCTTCCTTATCCAATACACTAGGTAACATTTTCGCTATTAGTTTTTGAACTTGTATTTGAATAGGTTTTCTAGTTTGTGGCATTATTAGAATAACAATGACCAAAAAGCTTAAAATATTTTTAGTATTAAAGTTTATCTTTTTCAACATATAACTAACTTCATTTCTTTGTTATAAAAATAAAAGCTACATCTAAATAGATGTAGCTTTTAAATGTACTAAAAACAAATTTATGATTATCTAGATACTGAACCTGTTGGTAAAGTACTCAAGTTTAATCCAAATGGATGTGTTGACGGTGCAGTAGCTGTTCCTGCTGTACCTTTTAATGGCTTCATTGCAAAAGATGCTGCTGAGTTATCTGGAACTGGTTCTACTGAAATTATTACAGCTCTGTTTCTTACATCTAAAGGAAATGTTTCTCCCATTGGTGCATTATTAAAGAAGTCTTCTCCTGGAACTGGTGGTCCAGATTGAGCACCACTAAATGGTGTTTCTCCATCTGAAGAACTAAAATCTGTGAATGTCCCTGTAGATAATGGTCCTGAATCTCCAACTACCCAACCTTCATAAGCACAACCAGCAGGTAATGTTGGCAAAACAAAATTTGCAGTTGGTGGCATTCCTGGAGTACCAAACCATACACCATTTTGATCATTACCATTGTTCCCCATAGTTTCATCAGTAGGCGTTCTTAAAAAGAAAAATCCTGAAGCATTAGAAAAATCTCCTACAATTCCTGTAGAAACTGTTGCTGCATTACCAGAGAAATCTCCAGATAATACTTTTGTATCTGCTGGTCCTCTATCTGAATCAACTGTTGGCTCTATAGATAATACATACTTAGTTGCAGAAGCTAATTGTGCACTGTTTACTTGAAATGTTTGTGGAAATGTTACTGATGTAAATCGCCCTGTTGATATTGGTGATCCTCCAACAATTACCCAACCTTCATAAACAAAGTCTGAACCTAAATCTTCTAATCCAGAAAAGCTAAGTGTTAATGGTGATGTTGCTGTTGTTGTCGTAGGAATTATTAATGGTGTTGCGTCATCATCAATACTACATGAAGTGCCGAATAAACCTAAGGCTAAAGCGCCAAATAAAACTTTCTTAATCATAATAAATGTTTTTTATAGTTAATTGTTCATTTTGTGTTTTAGCATGCTTAACAACTAGGTCGTACACTTTAAAAACTACTTACATAAATCAT
>DAISIZ010000123.1:0-6382 GCA_036821745.1 Aurantibacter sp.
AAACATATGTTAACAATACTTCAAAAATACTAAAAAGATAAACAGACTTAATAAGACAAATGGCGCTTAATTACTATTTTTTCTAATTCGGCTCATACTTCGTAATGAAATACCTAAAAAAGAAGACAAATAACGCAACGGAACTTGTTGTAGTAACTTAGGGTCGTTTTCTAATAGTTTCTGGTAGCGTTCCTCAGGCGAAAGTGTTAATAAATCAATACGATGGTCGTCAATAAAGTAAATTTGACGCTCAATAAGGTTGTAGTAAAATCTATTAAAGGCTTGGTTTTCTTTTAGTAGAAAATGAAAACCCTCGTGATTAATGCTCCAAAGTGTACAATCACTAAGTGCTTTTATGTTTTTTCGTGATTTGCTTTTATTAATAAAGCTTTTTAAAGACGAAACGCAGGAGTTTTTAAGTGCTAAATAGGTGGTTTTTTCTTCGTCGTTAACCGTAATGGAGTGTTGTAAAATTCCAGAAACGATATAACTAAACGAATTGCAAACCGTGTGTTCTTCAACTAAAAAAGCGTTCTTTTTTAATTGGGTAAAAGTGAAGTGTTTTAAAATATATGGAACGTGAACCTCTATTGTTGCATCGTTGATTATCATCTTTAAATAATCGGCAAATAAAGTCGTTTCACGTTCCATAGTTTAATAAGTTATCGTCTTCTGTTTCCAGAATTACGTCCTTTTTGGTCGTTGTTTTCTGGTTTTCGGTTAGACGGACGTTGTCTTTTAGGTTTTCCGTTACCATTATTACCTTTGTTTCCAGAAGGCTTCTTTTTCTTCTTTTGTGTCGAAGCGGCTTTTGGAGGCGCCGTATCTTTTGGTTCGTAACCTTCAATAATTTCCATTTCAATGCGCTCGTTAAGCACTTTTTCAATGGCTCTTTTGTAATCCATTTCTTCACTACATACTAAAGAAATAGCTTCACCTTTTGCACCAGCACGACCAGTTCTACCAATTCTATGTACATAATCTTCAGGTACGTTTGGTAATTCAAAATTAATAACGTGTGGTAAAAGCGGAATATCTAAACCACGAGCGGCAATATCTGTAGCAACTAATACACGAATGCTATTATCTTTAAAATTAGCTAAAGCTTTAGTTCGTGCACCTTGACTTTTATTTCCGTGAATCGCAGCGGCTGTAATTTTAGCTTTGTCAAGCTTTTGTGTTAGCTTATTTGCACCGTGCTTGGTGCGCGTAAAAATTAAAACTTGGCTCCAATTTCCGTTTTTAATAAGGTTAGTAACTACTTCGGTTTTCTTGCCTTTATCTACGTTATAGGCTTTTTGTGTAATGGTTTCAGTAGCCGTATTTTCTGGCGTTGCTTCAACCGAAACTGGATTTTTAAGAAACGTATGTGCTAAAGCTTTAATGTCTTTAGAAAACGTTGCCGAAAACAGTAAGTTCTGTCTTTCCGCAGGCATTAAGCTAATCACCTTTTTAATATCGCGTAAAAACCCCATATCTAACATACGGTCGGCTTCATCTAAAACAAACATTTTTACACGTCTTAAAGATAATGCACCCTGGTTTTCAAGGTCTAATAAACGTCCAGGTGTAGCTACTAAAACATCAACTCCACGACGTAAAGTCGCAATTTGTGCTTTAGGTTTTACACCGCCAAAAATCACGGCACTCTTAATGTCTAAATGCTCGCTATATTCACGAACGTTATCGTAAACTTGCGCAGCTAATTCTCGTGTAGGTGTTAATATTAACGCTCTAATTGGGCGCTTTCCTGGTTTTTTAGTGGCCGCTAAATCTTCTAATATAGGTAATGTAAATCCAGCGGTTTTTCCCGTTCCTGTTTGTGCCGATGCTAAAACATCTTTACCTTGTAATATATGAGGAATGGCTTTTTCTTGTATAGGAGAAGGCGTTGTGTAACCCTTCTTTTTAATGGCTTTCAAAATGTGTTCCGATAAGCCTAAATCTTCAAATGTCATAAATTCTGTTTTAAACCTTAATACAGGTTTATAAGCAACAAAAGTACACTTATTTAAATCAAGCGCTTCGGTTTTAACTATTTTATAGCGGTAATAAGGGTTTTCTTATGTATTTTTAGGCTGATTTTTTCGCAAATCAATTCAACAAACTAACACCTTATGAAAAAAGCTCTAAGCCTTATCCTTCTTTTATTTACGTTTTCAGTAGCTCAAGCACAACAAGAGCCATTAAAACTTCAGGAACTAAAGGAAAATTCCATTGTAAAAAATATCCCGTTCGAAAACATCGGGCCAACCGTAATGAGTGGTCGCGCTATAGATGTTGCGGTAAACCCTAATAATCCCACTGAGTTTTATGTTGCTTATGCTTCTGGTGGTTTATGGCATACTACAAATAACGGAAGTAGTTTTACGCCAATTTTAGATAATTATCCAACGCAAAATATTGGTGATATTACTGTGCATTGGCAAAGCAGAACTATTTATGTTGGTACAGGAGAAAATAACAGCTCGCGTTCATCGTATGCTGGAATTGGAATTTTAAAGTCAACCGATAACGGAAAAACTTGGGAACATATTGGTTTAGATAACTCACAGCATATTGGTCGTGTTTTAGTAAATCCAAATAATAAAGATGAAGTGGTTGTTGGTGTTTTAGGTGCGTTATACACACCAAACCAAGAACGCGGAATTTATAAAACTTTAGATGGCGGTAAAACGTGGAAAAAGAATTTATTTGTTGACGATTTAAGCGGAATGATAGATGTGCAACACGCGCCAAACAATTTTAATATAATGTATGCGTCGTCTTGGACTAAAGATCGAAAAGCGTGGAATTTTAATGGAAATGGAAACAATTCTGCGATATATAAAAGTACCGATGCAGGAACGACTTGGAGTAGAATTTCGACTAAAAAAAGTGGTTTTCCAACAGGAAATGGTGTTGGGCGCATTGGTTTAGCAGTTTTTAATGAAAACGTGGTGTATGCGTTGCACGATAATCAAGCAAGACGACCAAACACTAAAAAAGACACCAAAAAACGTGGTTTAGATAAAGCGGATTTTAAAACAATGACTGAAACCGAATTTTTAGCATTAAGCGATAAAAAGCTTAATGGTTACTTAAAAATGAACGGTTTTCAAGAAAAATACCGTGCCGAAAATGTGAAGCAAATGGTACGTAGCGGAAACGTGAAACCAATAGATTTAGCTAAATACATTGAAAACGCAAACACAATGTTGTTTGATACACCTGTAATTGGTGCTGAGGTGTATAAAAGTACCGATGGTGGGATGACGTGGAATAAAACGCACGACGACTATTTAGACGATTTGTTTTATAGTTACGGATATTATTTCGGGGAAGTTCGTGTAGACCTTCAAAATGAAAATAGCATTTATGTTATGGGTGTACCAATTTTAAAATCTAAAGATGCCGGAAAAACATTTACGTCTATTAGTAAAGAAAATGTTCACGCAGATCATCAAGCGCTTTGGGTAAACCCTAAAAAATCGGGTCATTTAATTAATGGTAACGATGGTGGTTTAAATATGAGTTATGATGACGGCGAAACGTGGGAAAAACTTAATGTAAATCCTGTTGGGCAATTTTATACAATTAATGTAGATAACGAATCACCGTATAATGTGTATGGTGGATTACAAGATAATGGGGTTTGGGTTGGAGCAAGTACTTCAAGATTAAATAAGCGCTGGCAACAAAGTGGCGAAAATCCATACAAGAGTATTATGGGCGGAGACGGAATGCAAATTCAAATAGATAATCGTAATGCGGATATTGTATATACAGGATATCAGTTTGGGAATTATTACCGTATAAATCGCGATTCTGGGAAACGTACTTACATTCAGCCAAAACATAAATTAGGCGAAAGCCCGTATCGTTTTAATTGGCAAACACCTATTTTATTATCATCTCACAATCAGGATATTTTGTATTTAGGTGGTAATAAATTAATGCGTTCACTAAATCAAGGTAAAGATTGGGAAGCCATATCTAAAGATTTAACTAAAGGTGGAAAAAAAGGAAATGTAGCATTTGGAACTTTAACAACTATTAGCGAATCGCCTTTTCAGTTTGGTTTAATTTACACTGGTAGTGATGATGGTTTAGTGCAAATCACTAAAAATAGTGGTGCCACTTGGAGTGTAATTTCTAATAATTTACCACAAGATTTATGGGTAACACGTGTGATTGCCTCGAAATATAAAAAGGAACGTGTGTATGTGACTCTAAACAGTTATAGAAACGATATGTTTAAGTCTTATGTTTATATTTCGGAAGATTTTGGAGCAACTTGGAAAGCGATAACTAATGGTGTTGCTTCATCGCCAGTAAATGTAATTAAAGAAGATTTAGAAGATGAAAATATCTTATACTTAGGAACCGATAATGGTGCTTATGTATCATTAAATAAAGGAGAAAACTGGAATGCTTTTGCTAATAATTTACCAGCAGTTGCTGTTCACGATTTAGTGTTGCAAAGAGCTAATGGCGATTTGTTATTAGGAACTCACGGACGTAGTATTTACAAAACGAATATTGAAGCATTACAAAGTTATAATGCTAATAAGTCTTCACAAGATATTACTATTTTTGACTTAAAACCTGTAGCGCATTCATCGCGTTGGGGAAGTGCTTGGAGTAAATGGATTGAGCCAAATGTGCCATCGTTTAAGATTTCGTTTTACGCTAAGAAAAACCAAGCAGTTAAATTAGAAATTTTATCAGAAGAAAAACGAACTTTAAATGCATTTAATATCAAATCAGATAAAGGTTTTAATACGTTTGATTATGATGTAACCTTAAATAAAAAAGGCGTTAAAAATCTACTAAAAGAAAACACAAGTATAGACATTGAACCTGCTAAAAACGGAAAAAGCTATTTACCAAAAGGAAACTATTTTGTTAGAATTAATGGCTTAGAAAAAGCTTTTGAGGTGAAGTAGTGTTTGGTTGAGGTTGAACAGCTTATAAGTTTAAAAGATGAAGAATCCTGAGTTTCAATAATGAAATTCAGGGTTTTTTAGTTTTGCATCTAAATTTAATTAGTTTTTTAAATCTTTGTTTAAGTTTTAATCGATTGATAGTTAGTGTCTTATTTTGTTTTGAGTATTGTTTTATTCATTTATTAAAAGGGACTTTAAAATTGTTAGGTACATTTCCTTGTAAACGCAATAAAAATCAAGCTTAAACAAAGTAAGTGTAATTACTTAAAGCCATTCTAAATAAGGTTTATATTAGAGTCATTAATTTGTTAAGCTTCATTACAGACCTTATCTTTGTTTTTCAAACAATTAACTTAAAAAAAATGAGCGGAATTTTAAATTCTTCAATTGGAAGAAAGTTTGCGATGGCTTTATCGGCAATCTTTCTAATGGTTTTCTTACTACAACATTTTTCTATTAACATTCTTTCTGTATTAAGTCCAGACACGTTTAATGAGGTTTCTCACTTTATGGGAACGTTTTGGGTTATTCAGTATTTATTACAACCTGTTCTTATTATTGGTGTGATTTTTCACTTTGTTATGGGGTTTGTTTTAGAAATTAAAAACAGCAAAGCAAGACAAATTAGCTACGCTAAAAATAATGGTGGTGCAAATTCATCTTGGATGAGCCGTAACATGATTTGGAGTGGATTAGCAATTTTAGCTTTCGTAGTACTTCACTTTTACGATTTTTGGGTTCCAGAAATCAACATCAAATTTATTGAAGGTGATATGTCTGGGTTAATCAATCCTGAAAATGCAGATAGTGGTTACAGATACTTAGATCACCTTAAACACAAGTTTGTTGATGGTTGGAGAGTTGCTTTATATGTAATTGCATTTGTATTCTTAGCATTACACCTATTACACGGATTTAACTCTGCATTCCAATCAGTTGGAGCAAACAATAAATACACAAAAGGTTTAAAGACTTTTAGTAAGGTTTATGCAATTGGTATTCCAGTTGGATTTATTTTTATTGCAATCTTTCATTTCTTAAACCACTAAAATATAGTTTACTATGGCTTTAGATTCAAAAATACCTCAAGGTCCAATTGCTGACAAATGGACTAAACATAAAAATGAAATTAACTTAGTTAACCCAGCCAACAAGCGTTTAATAGACGTTATTGTTGTTGGTACAGGTTTAGCTGGTGGTTCTGCAGCAGCAACGTTAGCAGAATTAGGATATAATGTAAAAGCATTTTGCTTCCAAGATTCACCAAGACGTGCGCACTCTATTGCAGCACAAGGAGGAATTAACGCAGCAAAAAATTACCAAGGAGATGGAGATTCTACGTACCGTTTATTTTATGATACGGTAAAAGGAGGAGATTACCGTTCTCGTGAAGCTAACGTATATCGTTTAGCTGAGGTTTCTGCTAATATTATTGACCAATGTGTGGCACAAGG
>DAISIZ010000124.1:0-6359 GCA_036821745.1 Aurantibacter sp.
TAGCAACATAGTAGCATAAGGCCAACTTAAATAGTGAAACATATAGCTAATTATAAAAAGAGCAATTACCATATAGCCAAACAGTTTAATTAACTGTTTTAGCTTTAAATATTTTTAAGCATAGAGTTGTTGACGTGTTTCATTTTGAATGTTTTTAATCGTAAAACAGCCACCAAATTTCTCTAAAGCTTCAGCATATAATTCATCAAAACTACCGGTATCTTTAGATTCTATATAAGTGCAAATATTGTCTACAACATCTTCTCTTAAAGCTTCAGATTCTATGCCGTAAAACTTCAAATTCGTTTCAATGTATTCTATTTGATTGTCAGAAAGTATCATTATACAACTTGTTTAAGGTTAAAAATCAATTCTAGTGTTCCAATAAAATCATTTAACTCTTCAGTTAATTTCACACATTCAATCTTTCCCAACTTCGTAATGGAGTAATACTTCCTTACGCGTTTACCAATAAATACTTTTTCGGTTTCTAATAAACCTTTAGCTTCAAATTTGTGAAGTATGGGATATAAAGCGCCTTCAGAAATATCAATCTTTCCAGAGGTTAACTTTTTCACTTCTTGTGTAATCTCGTAACCATACATTTTATCTGTAGTACTTATCAGTTTCAAAATGATAGGTCTTAATGTGCCTTTAGTTAATTCTTTACTATACATATTTCAAATATACATTTTATTTAAATGCATTTACTTTAAATTTATAATTATTTTTAAAAAACCGATTTTAAGAAACTATAATTCTTCATT
This sequence comes from Aurantibacter sp., assembly GCA_036821745.1. Lineage (GTDB taxonomy): Bacteria > Bacteroidota > Bacteroidia > Flavobacteriales > Flavobacteriaceae > Aurantibacter. The sequence continues at coordinate 768 of DAISIZ010000124.1, forward strand.
TTTTAATGGGCTACAATTCATAATTAAAAATACAAGCCGTAAATTTGCACTATGCTTAACATAGACAACATCCGTAAAGATTTCCCAATACTTAACCGTGAAGTAAACGGAAAACCACTAGTATATTTAGATAACGCTGCAACGTCTCAAACACCGCAACAAGTTATTGATGCCATTGTAGATTATTACAGCAATTACAACGCTAACATACATCGTGGTGTACATGCTTTAAGTCAAGAAGCAACGGACAAATATGAAGAAGCACGTATTAAAATTCAAAAACACTTTAATGCAAAGGAATCTTACGAAATTATCCTAACTGCTGGAACAACAGAAAGCATCAATTTAGTAGCAAACGGTTTTGCTGATTTATTACAAAAAGGTGAAGAAATTATAGTTTCGGCATTAGAACACCACAGTAATATTGTCCCTTGGCAAATGCTTTGCGAAAAAACTGGCGCCAGCTTAAAAGTCATTCCTATGACTCAAGAAGGTGAGTTAGATATGCACGCTTACGCGGATTTATTATCGGATAACACAAAACTGGTTTTTGTTAATCATATTTCTAACGCTTTAGGAACTATAAACCCAATTGAAAGCATTATCGAACAAGCTCATAAAGTTGGCGCTGCTGTTTTAGTCGATGGTGCACAAGCTTGCCCACATATAAAACCAGATGTACAGGCTTTAGATGTTGACTTTTACGTGACCTCAGCACATAAAATATGTGGTCCAACAGGTGTTGGTATGTTATACGGAAAACAAGAATGGTTAGAAAAACTACCACCATACCAAGGTGGCGGCGAAATGATTGCAACCGTTAGTTTCGAAAAAACAACTTATGCAGGATTACCACATAAATTTGAAGCAGGAACTCCAAATATTTGTGGTGGTATTGCTTTTGGAGCCGCTTTAGATTATATGAATAATATTGGTTTCAAAGAAATCGCAGCATACGAGCAAGAACTTTTAGAATATGCCACTTCAGAATTACTAAAAATAGAAGGTTTAAAAATATATGGAACTTCAGAACAGAAAACCTCTGTCATTTCATTTAACATAGAAGGCATTCACCCTTACGACATAGGTACTTTATTAGACAAAATGGGAATTGCAGTACGAACAGGTCACCATTGTGCACAACCAATAATGACTTTTTATAATATCCCTGGAACTGTAAGAGCTTCATTTTCATTTTATAACACCAAAACAGAAATCGAAACATTCGTTAAAGCCGTTAAAAAGTCAAAAATGATGCTGAATTAACAATTCAGCAACAATGCCCTAAAAAAAATAAGAATATTTGTTTTTTTAACATAAATAATTGTTAGATTCGGAAATAATTTTTAACCAAATTAACATTTTATGAAAAAAACACTTTTAACATTAGGGGTTTTAGGTTTAATTTTTACTTCTTGTAGTAAAGATGAATCTAAAGAGTTTGACATGAACACAGCGCAATCTAAAGTAGATATGTCGGACTTTTACGCTTACACAGACTCTGACGTAGATGAGCAAAACAGAAAAGCAGAAGGTAAAGCTTCTTGTTTTTCAATGGTAAACCTTAATAGATTATTAAACGAAAATAAAGGGTTACACAAAAAAATGTACGATATTGAATACAACTCAAGATTAATTACAGGTAAAAAACCAGATGGCGTAGGAAACGGTAATGGCGGCGGCGGAAACGATGGCGGTGATGGTGATGGCGGAACATCAGATAACCTTGGAATAATTAATGTACCAGTTTATGTACATGTTATCTATAGTAATTCACAACAAAACATTAGCAGTACACAAATCAACTCTCAAATAAGTGTACTTAATGATGATTTTAGAAAAACCAACAACGATATAAATAATGTGCCAAGTGAGTTTGCCGGTAGAGCAGCAGATTCTGAAGTAAACTTTACTTTAGCTAATGTTTTTAGATATTCAAACTCTAGAACAGAATGGGGAACAAGAGACGACATGAAACTAGCTTATCCACCAATTACACCAGACACACACTTAAATATTTGGGTTTGTAATATTGGAGGCGGAATCTTAGGTTATGCACAATTTCCTGGTGGACCAGCAAGTACTGATGGTGTTGTAGTAGCACCTCAATATTTTGGAACAACAGGTTATGTAGCTGCTCCATTTGATGGTGGTAGAACTTTAACTCACGAAGTTGGACATTACTTCAATTTACGACACATTTGGGGAGATGGTAGATGTCGTCAAGATGACTTTGTAGCAGACACACCAAGTTCTGATGCACCTAACTACGGTTGCCCTTCTTATCCAACAGTAAATTGCAGATCTAATGATATGACCATGAACTACATGGATTACGTAAATGATGACTGTATGTATATGTTCTCAGAAGGTCAAAAATCTAGAATGCGTTCTATTTTTGTTCCTGGTGGACCAAGAGATGGTTTTACAAACTAAACCATTTTAATAATAAATTTAAAAAGACGTCAATTTTGGCGTCTTTTTTGTATTATAGACTTAAAATAAATACTATGAAACTTCTTATATTTTTATTAATTACAATAACAATGAGTGCTTGCAGTGGAAATAAAAACTTAGCAAACCAAATAAATGACGATAATAAGTCTGAAAAAACTTCACAAGAAGACGATTTAAAATTAACTTACGGAGCATCTACTCGTGGTTATTTTATGCAGATTAGTGTTACAAAAAACACGACCACCTATCAATTAGATAGAAATGATAAACCAGTAACAATTCCTACCAATAAAAAAGATTGGAATGAGTTAATGGAAACTTTAAAAGAGATTGATGCTAAAAGCATCACAACCTTAGAAGCTCCAAGTAAAGCTCGCCAATATGATGGTGCAGCTCATGCGAGTTTCTCAATACAAAACAATCAAGACAAACCTTACAATGCACCATCGTTTGACGCAGGTAATCCTCACAAACTAATAGCACCAACTGTTAATAAATTGATTTCGTTAATACCTTCTAAAAAATAGAGCATTACAAGGCTTTTTTATTAATTTTGTAAGAAATTTAAGCAACGCTATGCCAAATATTAAAGATATACAAGAAGACATCATAGACGAATTCTCAATGTTTGACGATTGGGAAGAACGTTACCAATATATGATTGACTTAGGTAAAACTTTACCGTTAATTGACGCACAGTATAAAACCGAAGACAACATTATTAAAGGTTGCCAAAGTAAAGTATGGGTTCACGGTCAATTAACTGATAATAAATTAGAGTTTACTGCCGATAGTGATGCCATAATTACCAAAGGTATTATTGCTATTTTAATTCGTGTGTTTTCAAACCAAGCGCCACAAGCAATTATTGAAGCCAACACCGATTTTATTGATCAAATTGGATTAAAAGAACACTTATCACCTACAAGAGCCAACGGCTTAGTAAGTATGATAAAACAAATAAAAATGTATGCCGTTGCATACCAAAGTCAGTTAAACTAAAAGTTAACGACTATTATAAATAGTTATTTCGCTTTCGCGGAATAAAACAATACTAAATTTTCGCTTTTGCGGAAATAAAACTGCATAACAATGAGTGAAGTTATAGACACAGCCGAATTAGGCGAACAAATAGTTAAGGTCATAAAAACCATTTTCGATCCGGAAATTCCTGTAGACATTTACGAGTTAGGATTAATTTACGATGTTTTTGTAAACGAAGATTATGAAGTTAAAGTTTTAATGACTTTAACCACACCAAACTGCCCAGTAGCAGAAACCTTACCTAAAGAGGTAGAAGACAAAGTAAAATCTATTAAAAACGTAAAAGACGCCGAAGTAGAAATCACTTTCGATCCGCCTTGGACACAAGATTTAATGAGTGAAGAAGCGAAACTTGAATTAGGAATGCTTTAATAGCTTACTAATAAACACTATAACTAAACCATTAAAATGGTCTAACAAGATTTATTTTAATGGTTTTTTTAATCCAATTACAAAACCGCTATGGCAGAAGAAATTATAAATCGCGTCGCAAATAGTAAACTAGAAGTTTTTGATCTAGAAGATTACTATCAAGAAGGCACACGCAGTGTTATAGATATAAAAGATTGGCTAGAGCACGAACTTATACTTCGTGAAGAACCATTTAGAACTGCAGTAAAAACATACGATTGGTCACAATACAAAAATCATTATGTGGCTTTACATTGCAGTAACGATGCTATTGTGCCAAATTGGGCTTATATGCTAATTACTTTAGCATTAAAACCATTTGCTAAACATACCGCATTTGGTACTTTAAACGATTTAGAAACCGAATTGTACCAAGACCAATTATCGCAGTTAGATTTAACTGTCTATAAAAATAAACCAGTTATTGTAAAAGGTTGCAGTAATAAGCCTGTGCCAAAAAGCGCTTTTATTATGGCTACAAATATGCTAGAAACTGTTGCTAAAACACTAATGTTTGGAGAAGCCTGTTCATTTGTACCGCTTTATAAACGCAGTTCACCTAAGTAATTAACCGCTTGTCCTGTTTTTCATTATTTTAATAAGTTTCACTTGTAACTTAACTTCTAATTTTAAGTACTTTTGCACACTATTAAAAATAGAACAATGAAAAAACTAATCTTAATTTTTGCATTATTTATTGGAGTAGCTTCAATGAATGCACAGGAAGAAAAAGCTCAAGACTCAATTAAACAAGGATGGTCTAGAGCAGGAAATGTATTAGCAACGTTTAACCAATCGGCATTTAACAACGAATGGACTTTTGGTGGTGTTGGTAACACAGCTGCTAACGTTTTAGTAAACTACGACTTAAACTACGTTAAAGGTGATTTTATTTGGGATAATAAAATAATTATTGATTATGGTGTTAACAAAACTAAAGGTCAAGATAATTTTATTAAAAACAACGACCGTTTAGAATTTAACTCTTTAGCTGGTAAAAAAGCAAAAGGAAACTGGTACTATTCTGGTTACTTTAATTTCAAATCTCAATTAGATTCAGGTTTTATATTTGATGATAATGGAAATTCTGTAAAAACATCTCATTTCTTTTCACCTGCATATTTTCAAGCTGGCCCTGGTATGTTATACAAAAAGTCTGACAACTTTAACGTAAACATCTCACCAGCAGCTGCTAAATTAATTATTGTTCACGATGAGCTAGCTGGTACTTTTGGTACTGAAGATGGAAAAACATCTCGTTTTGAATTAGGTGCTTCTGTAAGAGGTTATTACAAACTTGATATTATGGAAAACATTTCTTTTGAAAACATTTTAGTGTTATACACTAACTATTTAGAAGAAGCTAAAAATGTAGATGTAGATTATACGGCTAACATTGCAATGAAAATTAACAAGCATATCTCTACTAACTTAGTATTTCAAGCGATTTACGATGATAACGCAAACCCTAAAGGTTTCCAAATTAGAGAAGCTTTTGGTTTAGGATTTAACTACAACTTCTAAGCTAAACGTATTAAAACACACATAAGTTTATTATAAACTAAAATCGCTTCAAATTACTTTGAAGCGCTTTTTTTATGGGTAATATTTTCAGTTATTTTAGATTTCTTTCGTTTTCCCTACAAAATGCTGGTCTTTTAAATCCGCTGGATATTTTAT
>DAISIZ010000125.1:0-6315 GCA_036821745.1 Aurantibacter sp.
CGTAAAGATTTAGCTTTAAATCATTCTATGATTTCTTTAGGATCTTGTACAATGAAATTAAATGCAGCTTCAGAAATGTTACCTTTAAGTTCACCTAATTGGGGAAATATTCACCCATTTGCGCCTCAAGACCAAGCCAAAGGTTACTTAACTGTTTTAGAAAAATTAGAAGAACAACTTAACGAAGTTACTGGTTTTGCAGGAACCTCTTTACAACCAAACTCTGGTGCTCAAGGAGAATACGCAGGACTTATGGTAATTAGAGCTTACCACGAATCTCGTGGCGACACTAACCGTAACATTTGTTTAATTCCATCTTCGGCTCACGGAACTAACCCAGCAAGTGCTGTAATGGCAGGTATGAAAGTGGTTGTTACAAAAGCTTCAGAAGACGGAAATATTGATGTTGAAGATTTACGTGAAAAAGCATTAAAGCATAAAGATAATTTAGCAGCCTTAATGGTAACTTACCCATCAACACATGGTGTTTTTGAAAGTGCTATTAAAGAAATTACGCAAATTATTCATGATAATGGTGGTCAAGTTTATATGGATGGTGCCAATATGAATGCACAAGTAGGATTAACAAATCCTGGAAATATTGGAGCAGATGTTTGTCACTTAAACTTACACAAAACATTCGCTATCCCTCATGGTGGCGGTGGACCTGGTGTTGGACCAATTTGTGTTGCTAAGCAATTAGTACCATTTTTACCAACTAACCCAATTATTAAAACTGGAGGAGACCAAGCCATTACAGCCATATCTGCAGCACCTTTCGGATCTGCTTTAGCTTGTTTGATTTCTTACGGTTACATTACTATGTTAGGTGGATCTGGATTAAAGAAATCTACTGAAATCGCTATTTTAAATGCAAACTACATCAAAGCGCGTTTAGAAGGTGCTTATGAAACACTTTACTCAGGTGAAATGGGTCGTGCTGCTCACGAAATGATTATTGATTGTCGTGACTTCAAAACTAAAGGGATTGAAGTTGTAGATATTGCGAAGCGTTTAATGGACTACGGTTTCCACGCGCCAACAGTATCTTTCCCTGTAGCAGGAACAATGATGATTGAACCTACTGAAAGTGAAGGAAAAGATGAAATGGATCGTTTTTGTGATGCTATGATTTCTATTCGTCAAGAGATAGAAGTTGCAGAAAAAGAAGATATAAACAATCCGCTTAAAAATGCACCACATACACAATCTATGGTAACTAACGATGAGTGGCATTTCCCTTACTCTCGTAAAACTGCAGCTTTCCCATTAGATTATGTATCTGATAATAAATTCTGGCCAACAGTTCGTCGTGTAGATGATGCTTATGGAGATAGAAATTTAATATGTACTTGTGCTCCTATTGAAGAATACATGGAAGCTTAATAAGCTACAAAATTGATAAATTAATAAAAAACAGTCTATTTTAACAGGCTGTTTTTTCATTTACACAAAATTTAAAAGTTTAAATACCAATTCATCAAAACAAAAAAAGAATCCTAAGTTATAGGCATTCAATGAGTAATAATTACCTATATTAGTCATCCAAATTTAATCACTAAATGGCAGTAAAAATTACAGGTGTTGGTAGCTACATACCTACAGAAGTTGAAAAAAATGATGCATTCCATAATCATGAATTTTTAAATGATGATGGTTCTTCAATTGACAACGAAAACACCATTATTGTAGAAAAATTCAAAGAAATTACAGGAATTTCTGAGCGTCGTTATGCAAGTAAAGAATTAACGACTTCAGACATGTCATTTCTTGCTGCAGAAAAAGCCATAGCTAATTCTGGTATTGACCGTGAAGAATTAGATTACATTATTCTTGCACATAATTTTGGTGATGTAAAACATAACACCATACAAAGTGAAATGGTGCCATGTTTAGCTGCGAGAGTAAAACAAAAACTACGTATAAAAACCCCTAAATGTGTTGCTTACGATTTACTTTTTGGTTGTCCAGGATGGCTAGAAGGTGTTATACAAGCTAATGCATTTATTAATGCTGGGATTGCTAAAAAATGCTTAGTGATAGGATCTGAGATGTTGTCTCGTGTTGTGGACAAACACGATAGAGATTCAATGATTTTTTCGGATGGTGCTGGAGCAACTGTAATTGAAAAAAACGATGAAGAAGGCGGGATTTTAGCCCATGAAACGGCAAGTTTCACTTATAATGAAGCGGGTTATTTATTCTTTGGAAAATCAAATAACAACAGCTTACCTGAAGATGTTAGGTATATAAAAATGCATGGTCGTAAAATATATGAATTTGCCTTAACACAAGTTCCTAAAGCCATGAAAGCTTGTTTAGATAAAAGTGGGGAATCTATTGAAAATGTTAAAAAATTAATCATTCATCAAGCGAATGAAAAAATGGATGAAGCGATAGCTAAACGTTTTTACCGTTTGTTTAAAATGCAAGTTCCTAAAGACGCTTTACCTATGAGTATTCATAAGTTAGGAAACAGTTCAGTTGCTACAATCCCTACTTTATACGATTTAATTCTTCAAAATAAATTAGAAGCTCACGAGTTAAATAAAGGTGATGTAATTATGTTTGCAAGTGTAGGAGCAGGAATGCATATTAACGCAGCCGTTTATAAAGTATAAAAATGAATCAGAAGATAACAATTATTGGTGGCGGAAACTTAGGTCAATCAATTATTTACGGACTTTTAAATCAAGGATATTCGCCTTCAAACATAACAATTACTAGACAAAGGGTTGAACTTTTAAGTGAATTATCAAATCATAATGTAACGATAACATCTGACAATATAAAAGCTGTTACAAATGCTAATATTGTAATTATTGCTGTTAAACCACATACTATTAAATCTATTTTAAATCAAATAGGCTCAAAATTAAATCCAAACACTATAGTTATATCTGTAGTTAGCGATTATAGCTTAAAAGATATACAAAGTAATTTACCCAATAATATTACTACAATTTTTAGAGCAATGCCAAACACTGCAACTGAAGTTTTAGAATCAATTACTTGTATTGCTCATTCTGAATCCGCAGAAAATGAACAAGTAAAAATTGTTGAATCTTTATTTAATTATTTAGGAAAAACTGTAATAATTAATGAAAGTTTAATGAATGCAGCAACAGTTTTAGGTGCATGTGGTATAGCCTATGCATTAAGATTTATTAGAGCCATGATGCAAGGTGGTATTGAAATTGGTTTTGATGCTGAAACTGCAAATCTAATTGCTACACAAACTGTAAAAGGGGCAAGTGAATTACTTTTAAAAAACAAACGTCACCCAGAATCTGAAATAGACAAAGTTACAACACCAAAAGGGTGTACCATTTCTGGACTTAATGAAATGGAGCACAATGGATTTAGCGCTGCTTTAATAAAAGGTCTAAAAACATCATTTAATAAGCTCGATTAATGTACGAAAATACATTTCCACATAAACGCTTTAAATTAACTTTTGAGTTTCTTCAAAAGTATGTTTCAACCTCTGAAACTATTTTGGATTTAGGTGTAGAAAATCCGTTTTCTAAATTAATGTCATCTCGTGGATATCAGGTTGAAAATACTAAAGGTGAAGATTTAGACTTAGATGCTTCAACTATAGAAAAATCAAGTTCTGACGTAGTAACTGCTTTTGAGATTTGTGAGCACATGCTAAGTCCGTTAACAAGTTTAAGCGCTATTAAAAGTGATAAATTAGTAGCAAGTGTCCCATTAAAATTATGGTTTAGCAAAGCTTACCAAAGTAAAACCGACAAATGGGATAGACATTATCACGAATTTGAGGATTGGCAATTTGATTGGCTATTAGAAAAAGCAGGTTGGAAAATAATAGATAGACAGAAATTTACACATCCCATTAAAAAGTTAGGCTTCCGCCCTATTTTACGATGGTTTGTTCCTCGCTATTATTTAATTTATGCAGAACGTATTAAGTAACAAAACACTTTTCAAAAACACAGGTCTCGACTGCGCTAGACCAGACATCCCAAGACTTAATAATTTTCAACCTTGAAACAATTGGATTTCAATAATTTTATACAGAAATTTACCTTGTGAAATTTTCAATTATCATTCCTGCACATAATGAAGCCGATGTTATAGGACTAACCTTAGACTCTTTGGTTAAACAAAGCCTACAACCTCATCAAGTTATTGTGGTCAATGATAATTCTTCTGACAATACAAACACCATAGTATCCGAATTTACAGAAAAACATACCTGGATTTATTTAGTTGAAAACAAATCATCCAACCAACACTTACCAGGTTCTAAAATTATAAATGCATTTTACAAAGGCTTAGAAACAGCCAATAAAAACTACGATATCATTTGTAAATTTGATGCCGATTTAATCTTTCCATCAAACTACTTAGAAACCTTATCACATCATTTTAACGCCAATCCAAAACTAGGAATGGCTGCTGGTTTTTGTGACATTGAAGTAAACGGAAAATGGCAATTAGAAAACCTAACCAATAAAGACCATATTCGTGGCGCTTTAAAAGCTTATACTAAAACATGCTTTGAAGACATAGGTCAACTAAAACGAAGCATGGGTTGGGATACTATTGATGAGTTATTAGCCAAATACTACAAATACGAGATAAAAACTATTGATGAATTACGCATAAAACATTTAAAACCAACAGGTATTAGCTATAACAAAAATGCAAAATATTTACAAGGTGAAGCGATGTATAAAATGCGAAATGGTTTTATTTTAACGCTTATATCAGCAGTTAAATTAAGCCTTAAAAAACGTAGTTTTAGTTACTTTACCAACTATATTGTAGGATATATTAAAGCAACCTTCAATAAACCAAAACTTTTAGTAACTAAAGATCAAGGTCGGTTTATTAGAAATTTACGTTGGAAAGGTGTTAAGACTAAGTTGTTTTAAAATATAAAAAACATTATTAAACAAAATCGATACACACTTTTTATCGACAAAAAACAACACCTACCTAAAACATTGATTATTAAAATGTTAGTTTTAATTATTTTCACTAACTTATAGTAACTAATCAAAATCTATATTTTTATGAAAAAATCATTTTTAGTTTTAGGGATAATTTGTGCTGTAATTTTTTATGTTGAAAAAGACAATAGTGATGATCTGTTAGCAATAAGCAACAATGGAGAAAAGGTTATAATATGCCATATTCCTCCAGGCAACCCTGATAATGCGCACGCCATTAAAGTTAGTATAAATGCTGTAGACGCACATTTAGCACATGGTGATTCAATAGGAAATTGTGATGATAATAACGGTGTAGTTGTAGGTAAAGCCCCCTCTAGCCCAGACTATGAAACACAAGAACCTGGCACTATTGATTAACAATTAAAACAAAAGAGGTCATTACATTAATCACCTCTTTTGTTATTTTAAAAGCGCCAACCTTTACCACTACTATTCGCTTCTATTTTATCCTCTATAGCATCATCTAATTCTGGAAAAAAATCTATCCCAGTCAAAGTTTCTACTTTATCTACTGATACTACAAACTTATAAATAGGTTCATTACTGGCTTTATGTGGCGTTAAAAACGCAATCACTTTTGGGTTCCCTTTATTGTAATCTAAAACTATTTTATAAAACTGATTTGGCACCGAAACATCTTCTTCTCCAATAGTATCCATTCTGCCTTTTAAAACACCACCAGTAACCACAAAAACACCATTATAACGACTTGCCCAATATCGTGTTTTTTGTTCCATTCTATTCCAAAGCCCAGCATTAAACTGGTGTTCTTGAGGTGAAATATTACTAGTTAAAAAAGTTTCGTCGTGTGCTTCTTTACTGTAACGTTTATCGCCAGCCGGACACAAATGGCCTTTATCATAACCTGAACGTTTGTAGTTTCTCCAACTGGCTGCATCAGTTTTCACAGCATTATCAATCTCAAAATATGGACGCTTAAATTCATTTTTAGATAAATGTTCTTTTTTAAGCTCGTACGCAACCCATTCAGACTGCTCGTGTTTTTCACTATAACTTAAAGAATAACCATTATGATGTACAATTTGCCCTGTAGTACTTGTTGGTAAAAAGAAATTCTTAGTAGCTGCTTTTGGAGTTTTACCAACAGAAACAGCTTCCTGCTGAATCTCACGATCCTGATAGAAATTAATCCCATACACAATGACAAGAATTAAACCTGAAATTAGTGCAGTTTTTGTTTTTTTAGTCATTTTTACGAAGTTCTTTTTTAAGAAAGTTAAAGATAAACAATCGTTATTTTTAAGCATAAAAAAGTCCTTTCAAAATTGAAAGGACTTAATATATAAATATATTCTTAATATTATTTCAA
>DAISIZ010000126.1:0-1650 GCA_036821745.1 Aurantibacter sp.
TACAAAAAAGACATTCCATTTTTAAATTTAGATTAAATAATAGCATTTTATAGCAACTACTCTAAGGATTAAAACTACCTTTGCACTTTCTTAAAAAATTGATATGAAACGCGTTAAAGAATACAGAACACTTTTTACTGCTGAACCAAACAGTACTTTAAAAGAATTAAAAAGTTCTTATAGAAACTTGGTTAAAGAATGGCACCCAGATAAATTTCAAGCCGATGATGCAAAAGCAGAAGAAGCTGAAGAAATGGGGCGTAGAATTATTGATGCTTATCATTTTTTAGTGAGTATCGCTCCTGAAACAAAAGCTAAATATCAAGACGAATATAACACAACGATTAAGGAATCTGCTATTGCAGATTTTCAACATAAAAATGTACTTTTAGAAGTGACTTTTGTTGATGGAACTACTTATGAGTACTTTGGTGTTCCAAGAGGTGTTTACATTAAAATGTGCCAAAGTGATAAATTAACGCGTTTTGCTAAACGTAATATTTATAACTCTTACTTATACCGTAAGTCTAAAAAGAGTATGGAAACGGCTTAAAATAATAGGTTTTTAAAGCTTATTTATTGGAACACCTTAGTAACTGTTATCAGATTATTAAGGTGTTTTTTATTAGAACAAATTAGTACTTAGACAAAGCCTATATTTCAATAAGACGAAAAGGCAAAGTAAAACCTCATTACTCTTTATCAAAACTTCTAACCTCATAACCTTTTCAACTTTAAACTTTTAATTTTCAACTCAACCTTAAACAGAAACGTTAATATTATAACAAAGTAAAATAACCTTTCAGTAAGAGCTTTTATCTTACTTAAATGAAAGTAACGGCAATATTATTAACCCTAACGGTATTAACAACAATGACTGGACTTCAATTCAATTTTGGCACTAAACACAACACACCAAACTGGCGCATAGTTAACGATGGCGTTATGGGCGGATTATCTTCATCACAACTAAAAGAAACCGAAAACAGTATTTTGTTTAACGGAAACACTTCTTTAGAAAATAATGGTGGTTTTGCAAGTATGCGTACCTTATTTGAAAAAGGTAGTTTAACCGATTGCAAAACAATGACTATTCGTTATAAAAGTAATAGTATTAACCGAAATTTTGGCTTATCGCTTAAAGACTCACAACGCTATTATATACCTTATTATCAACATAAGTTTTCACCAAAAACAACAAATTGGGAAGAAATAACTGTAAACTTAAAAGATTTCAAACACATCCGTATTTCTCAAATTATTGGAAATGAAATGCCTTTAGACTATTTAAAAGACGTTTACAACATCGCTTTAATAGTTAGCGATAAAAAAGCAGGCAATTTTGATATCGAAATAGATTATATCGAGTTTAAGTAGAAAATTAATTCACGAAAAGAGTAAAAGATTAGTATCTTGACTTTGTGGAATAATTAAACTAATTTAGTTTTAAAATTGAGCTTGTATAAAATAAAAACGATTTTATATCAAGTCGTAGTAAGCAGTTTGAGCAATTTCAACTTCAGTTTATACGTTTCAATTAAACTACTGAACAATAAAAATAAAAACTATGAGAATTTTACCCATTCTACTTTTCATCTTGAGCTTCACAATAGCACAAAGTCAAAACTCGAGAAATCTTCTGATTGAAAA
>DAISIZ010000126.1:1660-6145 GCA_036821745.1 Aurantibacter sp.
CGAAATGACAGTTGAGCAATTAACTGCCAAAGAATTGAATTTTAAATGTGAAGAACTTTTCGATAATAAATCATTCGGAATTGAAAAATTTAGAATAAAATTTATAGGAAGTGCTTCAATACCTGTAAAAGGAAATACTCTAAATGCGAAATCACTTATGAAAGCAAAAAAACTTAAAGTTGGAGATTATGTGACTATTTTTCACGTGGGAAATATTATTATAAATGGAACTAAATCCCAAGAATTTAAAACATTGAATATTAAAATAATTGAATAAAATCTTCGCACGACACCACATATAATTAATTGGTTTACTGAACACTTACGTTTGTATTCGCAGATTTTTCTATTTGATTTTCACTTGCTAACCTAAGCACCAAATCTTACACAAAAGCATTACGCAGCTAATAAATTTTACAAAAAAAAGTCCAATGTTAATACATTGGACTTTTTTTGTTTTTATGTTCTAATTATTATCTTGAATAATTAGGGGCTTCTTTAGTAATAGTTACATCGTGAGGATGCGATTCGTTAATACCACTTGCGGTAATTTTAACAAACTTACCAGTTTCTTTAAGTGTATCTACATCTTTAGCACCACAGTATCCCATTCCGGCACGTAAACCACCAACAAATTGGTGAATGCTTTCGTGTAACTCACCTTTGTAAGCGACACGACCAACAATTCCTTCTGGTACTAATTTTTTAATATCGTCTTCTACATCTTGGAAATAACGGTCTTTACTACCTTTTTTCATGGCTTCTACAGAACCCATTCCTCGGTAAGACTTAAACTTACGTCCTTCAAAAATAATAGTTTCTCCTGGCGACTCTTTGGTTCCTGCTAATAATGATCCTAACATGACACAATCGGCTCCTGCTGCAATCGCTTTAGGAATATCTCCTGTGTAACGAATTCCACCATCTGCAATAACTGGCACTCCAGAACCTTTAATAGCTGCTGCAACTTCTAAAACGGCACTAAACTGAGGAAATCCTACTCCTGCAACCACACGCGTTGTACAAATAGAACCTGGTCCAATACCAACTTTTACAGCATCTGCTCCTGCTTCAACTAAATACTTAGCCGCTTCTGCAGTTGCAATATTACCAACAATAACGTCTAACTTAGGGAATTTAGCTTTCACATCTTTTAAAACTGAAACCACACCTTTAGTATGTCCGTGAGCCGTATCTATAATAACAGCATCTACTCCAGAATTTACTAAAGCTTCAGCACGTTCTACAGCATCACCAGTAACACCAATAGCTGCTGCAACACGTAAACGACCTAAAGTATCTTTATTAGCCGATGGCTTTAAAGTTAACTTCGTTATATCTCTAAACGTAATTAAACCTTCTAATTTGTAGGCATCATTTACGATTAATAATTTTTCAATTTTATTTTCTTGTAAAATCGCTTCAGCATCTTTTAAAGACGTTCCTACTGGAGCAGTAACTAAGTTTTCACTTGTCATTACTTCAACAATAGCACGCTCGTTATCATGCTCAAAACGTAAATCACGGTTGGTAACAATACCTTTTAATTCGCCTTGATCTCCAACTACAGGAATTCCACCAATGTGGTGTTCTTTCATGGCTTGCTTAGCATCTAATACTTTAGCCGTTAATGGTAAGGTTACAGGATCTATAATCATACCGCTTTCGGCACGCTTTACTTTGCGTACTTCTAAAGCTTGTTGCTCTATAGTCATGTTTTTATGCAACACACCTATTCCACCTTCACGAGCCATAGCTATTGCCATTGCACTTTCGGTAACGGTATCCATAGCCGCAGAGACTATTGGTGCGTTAATCGTGATGTTTTTAGTGAATTTTGTTTTGATACTAACTTCTCTTGGAAGTATTTCAGAAAAAGCTGGAACTAATAATACGTCGTCGTATGTTAAGCCTTCTCCTACAATTTTGTTTTCGTGTGCTGTCATATTGCAATTACAGTTATAATTGCGTGCAAATTTACGTTATTTTTTACAAATAAGTAACAATATGAATGTAAACTTAATATTAAGCTTTGCTTTTAGAAAGAAAACAGATTTGGTAAAGGATAATTAACACAGAAATTGTGTATGAAAGTGTCATTAAAGTACCTGAAACCATAACAATATACTTCATCCAAAGTATGCCTTTCCATAAAAAATAAATACCTCCAAAAGTGAATATAACCGATAATAAAGGTTCTATCATTAATACTTTTTTTAAGGTTGGATTAAGCTTGGTAATTGATAAAATACCACCAACTAAAAAGAAAATTAATGACATAGATAAAATATGACTGTGAACTATAGACAGCATTTCTTTATCACTTTTTTTAAACTTCATGACTGTAGCTTCATCTTGATCTTCATTACCCAAGTAATGTTCTTCAATACCATTTGGGTTGGCTGTAGATGTAGAGTTTACGAATAATAAACCCGTAAAATACCCTACACTTAAAACCAAAACAAAAACCGCTAAAAAAAGCTTAATCGTTTTAGGTAATTCTAAAATCAATCCGTTGAAATTCATTAAAAGCTGTTATTTTTATGTAAATAATCTAATGATTCTAATAGTTCGTTTACTGCATTTGTCATAGATCTAACAGAAATTGTCGCTCCCGAAATTGGAATAATATCTTCATTAAGACTTATTACATGACCTTTAACCTTACCTATAAATTGTTTTAACCAACGTTTACTGCTTATTTCGCCACCATATTCTTCTCTATAAATAAGTACTTTTGCTTTCTTAATTGCTAAGTTTTGGTCTAATATAATTAGGTAATCAAATTGAGCTGTTTTACTTGGCGCTTTATCTACATAAGCATAACCAGCAAGTTCTTCACCTATAATAATTTTATAAAAATCTTCAGCATTAAATTTAGAACTTAACGTTTTAATAGCGTCTTCTGAAATTGAAACGTTTTCAAGTTTGAAATTTTCGGTTTCATAAAGTTTTACAATTTCCTTATTAACTTTTTTTAATACGTTTTTAGGTAACGTAAAAGAAAAGAATGAAATAATACCAATAACTAATAAAAGCTTAAAAATTTTCATGCTGCAAAAATAATATTTTAAATTGATTAATCAATAAAAATGCCAAGATGCTCTTTCTATACAAAAGTATAAAAATGAGCATCCAGCACTTGAAACTAACTTAAATTAATTATGAAGTTGTGTTTGTCGTTATATCTAAACTTAGAACCAAACACCAATTCCAAAGTTTAGTCTGTTTTTTACATCTTTACTATCCTGCGCTGCATTATCTCTAAATTGATAATCTCCTTTTAAAACAACTCCTGGTGCAATATGATAACTTAAACCTGAAGTAATATCTGTTCTATTATAAGCATCATTACGTTGTAAACTCCCTGCAGTACTTGCATGTGTATCGTAGTTTTCATAACGTGTAAATGCAAATAAGCGCTGTTTTTTAGAGGTTGGCAATAAGTTATAAGATAACTCACCGTAGTATCCTAATAAGTTACTTCCTAAATCTTGACCTGTTAAATTATTATAATCGTCAGTACTACTTAAACCGGCATAAATAAGTTGTCCTCTTGCAGCAAGACGTTTGCGCGCATAACGAAAATCGAAACCTACCATAGCGATACCAATGTTTGCGCCATCAATTCCTTCAACATCATCAGCAGCCTGTGTTTTACCAAAGTATCCTGATAATCCCATGCGTAAACCCGGTAAACCGTAATATTCTATTTTAGTAGAAAGTGTTGGACTATCTATAGTAGATTTAATTCCTTTTTGTCTTCCGCCTCTTAATCCATTAGATCCTTTTAAAAATCCTTTTGCAGAAATTGATCCATCGGTATTTAATGTAGAGTCTTGTGTTGATTTAAAACCATTAAATAGGTAAGCTTGATAGTTTATAGATTGCTCAGGTAAACGACCAGTAACACCTACTCCAATTTCTCTCCAAGTTGTTGGAACAATAGCATTATCTACTGCTGGACGTTCAACTCCATTAAATGTTGTTGGCTCATGGTATTCGTTAACAATACCCATTGGTACTAACATTAATCCACCTCTTAAGCTTACGTTACTTCCAACTGAATAGTTAACAAAGGCTTGCTCTATAAAAACTTCTTTAACATGCTCAAACTCTACTTCTGTTACAAATTGTGCTTTTTCGTTAAACTTATAACCAAATAATAAAACTAAACGTTGTACATCTAATTCTCCATTTGCACTTTCCGTTTGATTATATGTTGTTTCTCCATAAGCTCCAACTGTAACTGCCTTACCGTAATTTCCAGATAAAATTCGTTGTGCCGAGTTAATTTGGCTTTGTGGATTAAACGTAATACTGTCTTGAGGAACAGTTTGTGCGCTTGCAAACGCACTTAATAAAATTGAAAAACCTAATACTAATTTTTTCATTTTGACTCTTTATTTAGACTAATTATAAATAATTGATTGTAATTCGAGTGCAAAAATAAGACCTATTTTTAGTTTCACAAAGCTTATTTAG
>DAISIZ010000127.1:0-6142 GCA_036821745.1 Aurantibacter sp.
CCACCATCAACTTGGTGTCTTGCAATAGCTAAAGCTTCGTCAAATTTTTCTTCTTTAATTAAACGAAGAAATTTTCGAGAACCAGCAACATTTGTTCGCTCTCCAACATTAATAAAATTACTATGTTCATTCAAGATTAAAGGTTCTAATCCTGATAACTTCATATATTTTCTCTGCTCTTTCATAGTCTTAAATACTTACTGTTATTGAGCTTCGTTTGTATTGTATAATCTTGGCTTATATTTTTCTGCAGCTTTAGCTATAGCTGTAATATGTTCTGGCGTTGTACCACAACAACCACCAATTATATTTATTAAATCTTTCTTGAAGTAAGCTTCAATTTGATCTTTCATTTCCTCTGGAGTTTCATCATATTCACCAAAAGCGTTTGGCAATCCTGCATTTGGATGCGCGGAAACTGCAAAATTTGTTTTATTAGCTATAGCTTCTAAATGCGGTTGCAATAAATTAGCTCCTAAAGCACAATTAAAACCTACTGATAATAATGGAATATGAGATACAGAAATTAAAAAAGCTTCTGCCGTTTGACCAGATAAAGTTCTTCCTGAAGCATCAGTAATTGTTCCGCTTAACATAATAGGCACATCAATTTGACGTTCTGCCTTAACTTCTTCAATAGCAAATAAACAGGCTTTTGCATTTAATGTATCGAAAACAGTTTCTACCAATAATATATCAGCGCCTCCATCTAATAAAGCTTCCGTTTGTTGTTTGTAAGCGATTCTTAATTCATCGAAAGTAACAGCTCTGTAACCAGGATCGTTTACGTCTGGAGACATACTTGCCGTTCGGTTTGTTGGACCAATACTTCCTGCTACAAATCTAGGTTTATGAGGTTCTTTTACAGTAAACTCATCGGCTACTTCTTTGGCAATTTTCGCAGATTGGTAATTAAGTTCATAAACTAAATCTTCCATCTGGTAATCGGCCATAGCAATAGTAGTTCCAGAAAACGTATTTGTTTCTACGATATCTGCTCCAGCTTCAAAATATTTAGCGTGAACTTCTTTAATAGCTTGTGGCTGAGTGATTGACAACAAATCGTTATTTCCTTGCAATGACACCGGAAAATCTTTAAAACGTTCACCTCGAAAATCTTCTTCAGTAAACTTGTACGCTTGAAGCATTGTTCCCATTGCGCCATCTAATACTAAAATGCGTTTTTTAAGTTCTTCTTTTATTTTGCTCATTGTTAGTCTTTAGTTTGTAGTCCTTAGACGTTAGTGTTTTAGTTGTGATTTAAACTCAATAGATTCTGCTCTTCAACAGAATGACAAAATCATTAACCTAATGCCGTTTCTAAATCATTTATAATATCTTCAGTATGTTCTAAACCTATAGAAACTCTTACTAAACTGTCTGTAATTCCGACTTCCAAACGATCTTCTAAAGCCAACTTACTATGTGTTGTACTTGCCGGATGCGTTGCGATTGTTCTGGTATCACCTAAATTTGCTGACAAAGATATGACCTGAAGTTTATTTAAAAAATTTCGCCCAGCTTCTAATCCGCCTTTAATTTGAAAAGCCACAATGTTTCCACCTAATTTCATTTGCTTTTTAGCGACTTCATATTGTGGATGCGACTTTAAGAATGGATACTTAACACTTTCAACTTGCGGATGATTTTCTAAAAACTGTGCTACTTTCAACGCGTTTTCACAATGTCTGTCTACACGCACGTGTAACGTCTCTAAACTCTTTGATAAAACCCAAGCGTTAAATGGTGATAATGCTGGTCCTGTATTACGTGAAAACAAATAGATTTCACGAATTAAATCGGCTTTACCAACAGTAACACCACCTAAAACACGACCTTGACCGTCAATTAATTTGGTCGCAGAATGAATCACTACATCTTCTCCGAACTTGATAGGGTTTTGCAAATATGGTGTAGCAAAACAGTTATCTATAACTAATAATAAATTATGTTTTTTAGCAATTTGTCCTAACAACTCTAAATCTAAAACATCTACAGCTGGATTTGTAGGACTTTCAGCGTACAAAATTTTTGTATTAGGCTGAATTAAGCTTTCAATTTTTTCAACCTCATCAATTTTAAAATAACTGGTTGAAATATCCCATTTTGGTAAATACTTAGTAAATAAGGTATGTGTAGAACCAAATACAGAACGTGCGGAAACTATATGATCTCCAGCATTTAATAAGGCACCAAATGTGGAAAACACAGCGGCCATTCCTGTTGCAAAAGCATAACCGCTTTCTGCACCTTCCAATTTGCACATTTTATCTACAAATTCTGTGGTGTTTGGATTTGAAAAACGACTGTATAAATTCGTTTCTTTTTCCTCTGCAAAAGAGGCACGCATATCTTCAGCATCATCAAAAACAAAACTTGATGTTAAGTATAATGGTGTTGAATGCTCTTTAAATTGTGAGCGTTCTGTTTGTGTGCGAATTGCGTTTGATTCAAAATTATTAAACTTCATTGTTTTTAGTCTTTAGTCATTAGAGGTTAGTCGTTAGAACTGCGAGAGATTCTGCTCTTCAGCAGAATGACAAGATTTAGTAATTATCAAATTGATACATTTTCAAATTGACACATTGCCTACCCATTTTTGTCAGTTAATCTTAAGATATCACCAAAAACACCTCTTGCTGTTACTGCAGCTCCAGCTCCAGCACCTTGCACAATGATTGGTTGATCTCCGTAAGATTCAGTATATATTTCGAAAATAGAGTCGGCCCCTTTTAATGCACCTAACGGCGATGTTTTTGGTACTGATACTAATTTCACTTCTAACTTAGCGCCTTTTTCTTGGCTTAAGTCACCAAATAAATCTCCCGTGTAACGTAACACGTGATCTTTTTCTTGGTTTGCTTTTACGTTTAGATATTTTTCATCTAAATCAGTAAACGACTTTAATAATTCAGACGTTTCAATCTCTCTTAAATGTTCTGGAATTAAATTATCTACTTCAACATCGGTTAATTCGTTATGTAAATCTAACTCACGAGCTAAGATTAATAATTTACGCGCTACATCTGTTCCACTTAAATCTTCACGTGGATTAGGCTCAGTAAACCCTTGGTCTAAGGCTTCTTGTAACACTTGTGAAAACGGTACATCTTCCGCAGAAAACGTATTAAAAATATAACTTAACGATCCTGAGAACACACCTCTAATTCTTACAATATTTTCACCAGAATGGTGTAATAATTTAATCGCATCAATTAATGGTAAACCAGCACCTACGTTAGTTTCGTATAAATAGTTTTTCTGATTTTTAGCTAAAGATTCACGTAACTCATTATAAAACTCTTGCTCTATAGTATTGGCAATTTTATTAGAAGACACTAAGTCAAAACCGTGTTCTACTAAATCAATATAATTAGAAACAAAAGCTAAACTTGAGGTATTATCTATAGCAATTAAATTTTCTAAGTGATGCTTTTCCGCGTAAGCGTAAATATCTTTTAGTTGATATGCTTCACCTGCATCATTTAAATTTGAATTCCAATTAGACTGAATACCATCTTTATTTAAAAGGACTTTTTTAGAATTGGCAATCGCAAAAATATTAAGCTTGATGCCTTTTCGTTTTTCAATTTTTTCAGCAGAACTTAATATTTGATCAATTAAAGTTCCACCTACAGTTCCGTGACCAAAAATGGCTAAATTCACTTTTTTAGACACGCCAAAAATCTCACCGTGAATCACACTAAGGGCTTTATGTAATTGCGATTTTTTAATCACTAAACTTACATTTTCACCCGAAATGGTATTATTAAATAATAACGGTTCAATTTGATTTTTAATTAAGGCGTTAAAAGGTTTATGAAACGATTTTAAGCTTTGTCCAACAATAGAAATCACCGACACATCATCGATTACAGAAATAGCATTTACGTCTTGCACATATAAGTCCGTTTCGAACTCTTTCTCTAAAGCGATAACTGCTTTCGTTGCATCTTCCTTATCTACAATTAATCCAATACCACGTTCCGAAGAACCTTGAGATACAATACTTACACTAATATTATGTAAACTTAAAGCGGTAAAAATTCGTGCATCGACACCAACTTTCCCTAATAAACCGCGACCTTCAATATTTATTAAAGCTGTATGTTCTAAAACCGATAAAGCTTTAATCCCTTTAGTTGAAGAATTTGCCGTAATTAACGTCCCTTGATCTTCTGGGTTAAAGGTATTTAAAATACGTAATGGAATGTTTTTTTCTAATAAAGGAATGATGGTTTTAGCGTGTAAAATGGTCGTTCCAAAATTGGCTAACTCATTCGCTTCTGTAAACGATAATTCGTTTATTTTTTTAGCATCGGAAACTAAATCTGGGTTAGCGGTATAAATTCCGTTAACGTGTGTGTAGTTTTGTAACTCTTCAGCATTTAAAAAATTTGCTAATAATGAAGCTGTATAATTACTACCATTACGACCTAAAGTTGTGGTTTTGTTTGCCGAATTTGACGCAATAAAACCAGTAACAATATTCACCGTTTCTCCATTATGCGCTTTAAAATACTCACGTACATTAGATGCCGATGTTTTGGTATTTGGCTGTGCATTACCGTAAACATCGTCGGTTTTAATTAGTTGTCTGGCATCGACAGCATTGGCTTTAATGCCTTTTTCTTTTAAGATCGATTCAATTAATTTTACCGACAATAATTCGCCTTGCGCTAAAACTTCATCTTTATTTTTCTTACTGTAATCGCCCAATAATTTAACGCCTTCAAATATTTTTAAAAGTGTTTCAAATTCTGGTGTAAAATCAACCTTATAATTAGTCGCTTCTTGGTAATTTTTAAACGCTTCAAATTGGGTAATGTAAGACTCTTGCTTTACCGCTTTTTCTAACATTTCCTCTAACTCATCCGTAGAATTTCCTCTTGCAGAAACTACAATTGTAATAGGTTGTTTTTCGTTTACTTTAGCTTCTATTATTGAAACAACACGGTTTAATCCTTCGCCATTTGCTAAAGATTTACCTCCAAATTTTAGTACTTGCATAATATATGATGGTCGCCCTAATTGAAAATTGGTGCGATACTATTTTTTAATTGTTCGTAGGCTATTAAAAAGGCATCGTGTCCGTGAATAGACTTGATTTCGTGATAGCTTACTTTTTTATTTAATTGTTGTAGTTTTTTATAACTGTCTTTAATGTCTTGTGCCGTAAAAAACAAATCGGTATCTACACTTATTAAGGTGATTTGTGCCTGAATAGCTTCAAGATTATCAACCTCTATAGTACGTAGTAAATGATTCATCACTTTATAAGCCGAAGTTTGAAAGCGCTCTTGTAACTTTTTACCGTGATGTAGTAACCAAGTTTCCACATTAAAACGTTTTAATTCTTCGTGTTTTGTTCGGTTAAAACGTGACTTAAAAGATTCTGGCGTACGATAACATAACATCGCGTGCAAACGTGCATCGTGAATTGGCTGACTTGAATTTAATAACAACTGTTCCTGAATTAAACAGTTAGCAATAATCCAATCCGAAGACTCATAATGTGTTGCCACAGGAATTAAATGTGTTGTAATTTCTGGCTGTAATGTTGCCATTTGCCAAGAAATACCGCCACCAAGCGAACCACCAATAATAGCGAATAACTGATCTACTTTTACAGCTTTTACACCTAATAAAAACAACTGAGCAACTTGCTTAACATCTATATTTTTATAGTCTTCTATTAATTCATTTCCGTAACCATTACCAGGGATATTAAATGATAAAATGGTGTATTTATTAGAATCAATAGCTTTGCTTTCACCTATTAAATCTTGCCACCAACCATTTTCGCCACAAACTGTAGAGTTTCCGGTTAACGCGTGATTTACCAATACTATTGGTGCAGTATGTAACTTTTGCCCATAGATTTCATAAGAAAGAACCGTAGTTTTATCTTGATGCTTTACTTCAATATGTTGTAAAAATGGACTCATTAGTTTTCAGCTGAAATAAAAAATAAACCTACAAGACTTTATAAACCTCGCAGGTTAATTATTCAATTTTATGTTAAGCGTTTACAGAAGTTTCAATTTGAGCAAAAACCGTTTTTAAATCCGTTTTTAAATCTTCAATATTTTCTATACCAACAGACAAACGAATTAAATCTTTAGCCACACCAGTACGTTCT
>DAISIZ010000128.1:0-6093 GCA_036821745.1 Aurantibacter sp.
TTTAGTGATACTTTATAAATCAATAAAATCGTTTGGTATTTCTCTTTTAAAAATTTCAATACTTTTTTCCATCAATTCAAGTGATACATTTTTCTTCAAAACTCTAACTGTTCGCCTTCTATTGGTATCTTCTCTAAAAATCTCAATAACCAACTCATCATTTTCATAAATCTCAACGCCAATACCATCTCGTTCAATATCACTTGCGACTATAACTCTAATTTCGTTATTACTCATATTCATAAAACTAAGATTTAACTTCTTTTAGATGAACATCTCGTTGCGGGAATGGAATAGAAATAGCGTTAGCTCTAAACAGTTCATCTATCTTAAACCGAATATCACTTTTTGGCACACTTGCTTGAAAAGAATCATTTATAGTAAATACTAATTTAAAGTCTAATGAGCTATCTCCAAAATTTGTAAAAAACACGGTTGGCTCAGGAAATTTAAGCACGCTTTTATTTTCGTTAGCAGCCTGTAATAATAATTGTTTCACTAACTGAACATCACTTCCGTAAGCCACACCAACTTCTACACTTTCACGCGTTGTTGTTCCATTTTGGGTCCAATTATATAAACTATTGGTTAAGTATAAATGATTAGGAATTACCAACACTTTATTGTCAATCGTTACAGCTCTTGTGGTTCGTAATTTAATTTCAATAACGCGACCAACTTTGCCTTCAATTTCAATAATATCACCAACATGAACCGATTGATCTATCAATATAAAAACGCCTGAAATAATGTCTTGAAACAAGGTTTGCAATGCCAAACCAACACCTATTAACAACGCTGCAGACGCCGCAAAAACTGCAGTCACCGAGATACCAACGGAATGCATAGTCGTTAATAAAATAACGAGATAAATTAACCATCTAAAATAACCATAAACTACTGAAAATTTATCTTTATTAGCATCGGGTAAACGTTTGGTAATAATTTTATACACGGTTTTTAAAACAACCGATGCAATAAAAATGACCGTAATTAAAATAACAACGTCTAAAATTGAAATAGAAATGTCTTTATTTAAATCAACATGATAATGCAACACGTTATTGACTTTATCCCAAGCAGAACTTTGCGTAATTGTATCGCTTAAACCTTGGGCTTGTTCTTCTATATTATTAACTACTTGCTCCTGCATACTTAGTATTTAATCCATTTTAATAATTCCTTATAACTCGGCTTTTTACCATACATTAAAATACCAACGCGGTATATTTTTGCCGCAAACCAAACCATCACTAAAAAAGTTACTATTAATAATATTAATGACAACACTTGTTGCCAAACAGGTACACCAAAAGGGATACGCATTAACATAACCACTGGACTTGTAAATGGTATAAATGAAAATATGGTAGAAACACTACCGTGTGGATTTTCAATCACGGTAAAAAAGCCAATATAAACGGCTAAAATTAACGGAATTAAAACCGGCAACATAAATTGTTGTGTATCGGTTTCATTATCTACTGCTGCACCAATAGCGGCATAAATAGAACTATACAATAAGTAACCACAAATGAAAAACGCGACAAAAGCAATAATTAAATTAGTAATTGGCAAATGATGAAAAGCTGTTAAAAACTCACCAACCTGCATATTAATATCTTGGTTTTGCATAGCCGAATTTAAAGCCATTTGTTGTGGTGTTTGCGTTTGGCTTAAATCGATACCAAAGACTAAAGACACGACGGTTAACATGACCGAACCTAAAATAATCCAAATTGCAAATTGTGTGATTCCTGCTAAAGACGTCCCTATAATTTTACCTAATAATAATTGGGTTGGTTTTACCGATGAAATAATGACTTCTATAATGCGACTGGTTTTTTCTTCAATTACACTACGCATAATCATATTACCATAAATAATGATAAACATAAACAGTAAATAACCAGCAGCACCACCAAAAGCTAATTTTAAAACACCATCTATTTTAGATGATTTTTGCCCCGTGAAATTTTCTTGAGCAATTGTAATATTAACTTTAGACGCTTTTATACTTTCAACATCTAAACCTTTAGCTTTAAAATTAAGCTCGGTGAGTTGTTTTTCTAGATGACGTTCTAAATTTGAGATCACACTTAAACTTGGTGTTTCCTCAGAATAAAACTTAATATCTGAAGTTTTTAAATTCTCAGTATTAAGTTTTGGCACATACAACAAACCGTAATAATCGGCTTCATTGCTTAATGATTTGGCTGCTTCTAAATTAACATCATTTAAATAGGTAAACTTATAATCGTCTTTAGTGACAAAGGTGTTTTTGAACTGATTCGATTCGTCTAAAACAGAAATATGTCTGACTTTATCGTTATTAATTTGTGACAAATAAGCCACCACAGAAATTAACACGATAAATAATAACGGACTTAAAACCGTCATAATTAAAAAAGACTTGTTTCTAACTTTAGTTAGGTATTCGCGCTTTATGATTAAGGGTAAATGATTCATATTATTTTCCGTTTACCGTTTGAATGAATATATCATTTGCTGATGGAATTTGCTCTACAAAATGCGTTACTTCACCTTTAGAAATTAAAAACTGTAGTAAGTCGTTAGCACTTTGTTGTTCTGGTATTTTAATATTCAATTTTAGTTCGTTTCCTAAAGTTTTAAAACTCGCAGGATGTACTTGAAACTTCTCAGTTAATTCGCGTTCTAAATGTTCGGTATTATTTAGAATACCGACTTGAAAAGTGTTGGTTTTATATTGGCGTTTTATATCTAATAAATTACCGTCTATTAATTTATTCGATTTATGAATTAAGGCAATATCATCACACAACTCCTCTACCGATTCCATTCGATGTGTCGAAAAAATAATAGTAGCGCCATCTTCACGCAATTTTAAAATTTGATCTTTTATTAAATTTGCATTTACTGGATCGAATCCTGAGAAAGGTTCATCGAAAATCAACAATTTAGGTTCGTGTAAAACGGTGACAATAAACTGTATTTTTTGTGCCATTCCTTTAGACAATTCCTGGATTTTTTTGTTCCACCAATCGCCAATTTCTAAACGCTCAAACCACATTTTAAGACGCTTTTTAGCTTCAGCTTTGCTTAAACCTTTTAATTGCGCTAAATATAAGGCTTGCTCGCCTACTTTCATAGATTTATACAAACCGCGTTCCTCGGGTAAATACCCAATATTTTTAATATGATGTGCTTGTAAAAAATCACCATCAAGTTTCACCAAACCTTCATCTGGCATCGTAATCTGATTTATAATACGTATTAATGTGGTTTTCCCAGCTCCATTTGGACCAAGAAGCCCAAAAATTTGCCCTTTCTCAATCTCTAAAGAGACTTGATTTAAGGCTTTATAGTTTCCAAAGGATTTAGAAACCGATTCTACTTGTAATAATTTACTCATAAAACTAAAGAATATATTCAGTAGGTTAGTCTGGTAAATATAAAAATGTTACACGGGAAACTTTAAACTATTGTGAATAATTTAATAGCCTAAAAAAACAAAACCCACCCTTAATAAATTAAGGATGGGAAAAAATTGCTATGAAAAAGAAAAATTATCATTAGTAAACTAATGATAGAACAAATATACTCTTTTTTTGAATATAGAGGCTTTCTTAAAATTAAAAAAGTTAAACAAATAAATGTTTTAACACTTAAGTAAGACGCTATTAACTATTTTAAGAGAACATATCTTTTACTTTTTCAAAAAATGATTTGTCAGAATTTTCTGGTTTGGGAGAAAAATGTTCATCTTCTCTCATTGCTTCAAAAAATGCTTTCTGATCTTTATTTAACGTTTTTGGTGTCCATACATTAACGTGAACTAATAAGTCACCTTTACCATAACCGTTAATACTAGGAATACCTTTTCCTTTTAATCTTAAAATTTTACCAGATTGCATTCCAGCTTCAATTTTAATACGGACTTTCCCTGTTACTGTTTCAATTTCTTGTGAAGTACCTAAAATAGCATCAGGTAAACTTACATATAAATCATAGTGTAAGTTATCACCTTCACGTTGTAACGTTGGGTGATCTTGTTCTTGGATTACAACTAATAAGTCACCAGAAATTCCATTTCCTGGCGCTGCATTTCCTTTTCCAGAAACTTTAAGTTGCATCCCGTCTACCACACCAGCAGGTATTTTTACCGATACCGTTTCCTCTTCACTAATTAATCCTTGTGCATCTGCTCCACTTGGTCTTTTATCTATACTTTGTCCAGAACCGTGACATACACCACAAGGCGCTGCAGTTTGCATACGACCTAAAATAGTATTGGTAATTTTAGTGACTTGTCCGGCACCATTACATGTAGAACAGGTTTTATACGTTGTTCCTTTAGCTTGAACTTTACGTTTTACTTTTAATTTCTTTTCTACACCATTAGCAATTTCTTCTAAGGTTAAAGACACACGAATTCTAAGATTACTTCCTTTAACAACACGTTGGCGTTGTCCGCCGCCGCCAAATCCAGAAAAGCCGCCGCCACCAAAAATGTCGCCAAATTGACTGAATATGTCATCCATATTCATACCACCACCGCCAAAACCACCTTGTCCGCCTTCAAAGGCTTGGTGACCATATTGGTCGTAACGTGCTTTTTTATCGGCATCACTTAAAACTTCGTAAGCTTCAGCTGCTTCTTTAAATTTAGCTTCTGCACTAGCATCATCCGGATTTTTATCTGGGTGAAATTCTATGGCTTTCTTTCTATAAGCTTTTTTAATTTCGGCAGGCGTTGCTCCTTTTTGAAGTCCTAATATTTCGTAAAAATCTTTTTTCATAACTTAAATGGCGTGACTTATTGACCTATAACTACTTTTGGAAAGCGAATTACTTTTTCACCTAACTTATATCCTTTTTCAATGACATCGATGATTTTACCTTTCATATCATCACTTGGTGCAGGGATTTGTGTAATCGCCTCATGGTTATCAGCATTAAAAGTATCACCAGCTCTAACATCAATAGCTGCTAAACCTTTTTGCTCTAATGTTTTTAATAATTTCTGATAAATTAAAACCACACCTTTACGTAATTCTTCAGCTTCTTTATCGTCTTCAATATGCGTTAAAGCACGCTCAAAATCGTCTAAAACTGGTAACATAGATACCATAACGTCTTGACTCGCTGTTTTAAATAATTCGATACGTTCTTTAGAAGTACGCTTTTTATAATTTTCAAACTCGGCAAATAAGCGTAAAAACTTATCTTTTTCACCTTGTAAATCTTGTTGTAATTGTTCTTCAACAGATAACGCTTCAACCTCTACTTCTTCTGTAGTTTCAGCTTCATTGTCAGCAGTTTTTGTTGCTGTATCTTCAACAGTTTCATTTATTGGCTCTTCAGCTTCTATATGCTTATCGTTGTTTGTGCTCATGTTACTTTTTTTAACTTCAATTTCGAAGATGCAAAAGTACTGCCATTATTATTAAAATGTCAAAATGTCACCGCTAAAATTTTAAGATATTTTTTGCGAGATTATACTAGCTTAACTGTACATTTAGGAAAAATTAACACTAATTAAAATACATATGAAAAAATCAATTTTAAAAATAGTAGCTATTGCAGCCATTGGCTTTGCTTTTGTAGCTTGTAAAAACGAAACTAAAAAAGCTGAAACCAGTGAAGCTGAAGCCGTAAAAGAGGTAAGTGTAGATTCTAAATTTGCTGTGATTGCAAGTGAATCTATGGTGATCTGGAAAGCAAATAAAATTGTTGGTGGACACGAAGGAACCATAAACGTTAAAGAAGGAACAGCTAATTTTACAAATAATAATTTAGTTGGAGGTACTTTTACTTTTGATATTGCATCATTAAAATGTACTGATATTCCTGAAGATAACGAAGGAAATGCCAAACTAGTTAAACATTTATTGAATGAAGATTTCTTTGATGTTGAAAAATTCTCAATGGCTAAATTTGAAATTACTAAAGTAGAAAACGAAACTATTAGTGGTAACTTAACTTTAAAAGGTATTACTAAAAATGTATCATTTCCTGCAAAAGTAACAATGACAGATAATGATGTTTCTATCTCTACGAACACCTTCACTATTGACCGTACCGAGTTTAATATTAACTACAACTCAGGAA
>DAISIZ010000129.1:0-5857 GCA_036821745.1 Aurantibacter sp.
AATCGAAATCTTCGGCTTCAGTAACTTTTACATTGTAATACTCTCCTGTTTTTAGGTACGTTTCAGTAGCATCAATTAACACTTCGTTGTCTACATCTGGACTATCAAATTCTGTACGACCAACAAAGTAGTTTCCTTCTTTTCTATCGACTACAATTCTAAACTCTTGGTCAATTTTTGCTTGATTTAATTCCCAAGAAATCTGAGATTGGATTTCCATAATCTCGTTTGCTCTCGCTTGTTTTACTTCTTGAGGCACATCATCTTCTAAATTAAAAGCGTGTGTATTTTCCTCATGAGAATAAGTAAAACAACCTAAACGCTCAAAACGCATATCAATAACCCATTGTTTAAGGGTTTGGTAATCTTCTTCAGTTTCTCCTGGATAACCAACAATTAATGTCGTACGAATGGTCATATCTGGCACTGCAGCACGAAACTCTTTTAAAAGCTTTGTTGTTTTTTCTTGAGTTGTACCACGACGCATACTTTTTAGAATCTTATCCGAGATATGTTGCAACGGAATATCTAAATAGTTACATATTTTTGGCTCACGATTCATGATATCTAACACATCCATTGGGAATCCTGTTGGAAATGCATAATGCAAACGAATCCATTCAATACCTTCAACTTTCACTAAGTTTTCAAGTAGCTCAGCTAAGTTTCGTTTTTTGTATAAATCTAATCCGTAGTATGTTAAATCTTGAGCAATTAAAATTAATTCCTTAACCCCATTTGCGGCTAATTTTTCAGCCTCAGTGACTAAATGTTCTATTGGTGTACTTTTATGCTTACCTCGCATTAATGGAATGGCACAAAAACTACAAGGTCTATCACAACCTTCGGCAATTTTTAAATAGGCATAGTTTTTTGGTGTCGTAGTTAAACGCTCTCCAATTAATTCGTGTTTATAATCTGCTCCTAAAGCTTTCAATAAACCTGGTAATTCTGTTGTTCCAAAATACTGATCGACATTAGGGATTTCTTTTTCTAAATCTGGCTTGTAGCGTTCACTTAAACATCCGGTTACAAAAACCTTATCAACATCGCCATCTTCCTTTTTTTGCATGTAATCCAAAATGGTATTAACACTTTCTTCTTTGGCATTATTAATAAAACCACAAGTGTTAATTACAACGACATTTCCTTCTTCTTCATGAACCACCTCTTTGCCATTGGCTTTAAGTTGTCCCATTAACACTTCACTGTCATAAACGTTTTTACTACAACCTAATGTAATAACGTTAATCTTGTTTTTTTTACGTGTTTTAGTTCTCATACCTTTTATTTTGGACTGCAAAGATACGCAATGATTAATGATTGACGTTTCTGCTTTTAGAATTTTTAAAGCGGAAATAATTGGCTTCAATTTTAAACCTTTTAGGAGTAGATTAGTCTAAGTTATAAAGTTTTATTATGCGCTATTTTTTAGTCTTATTCATTTTATGCTTTTTAAACTGTTCTTCGGAAGAAGTCGTAGCACAAGATTCACCTAAAACAGCAATTGAAACTTTATATTATCCACCGAACACCAATTCAACATGGAATACAAAAACACCTGAAAGCTTAAACTGGAACACAAATGCAATTGATGATTTATATAGTTTTTTAGAGACTAAAAACACCAAAGGTTTTATTGTTTTACATCAAGGAAAAATTGTTTTAGAACAGTATTTTAACGGACATAACCAAAATAGTAATTGGTATTGGGCAAGCGCTGGAAAAACATTAACAGCAACTATGCTTGGTATTGCACAAGACCAGAACTCGCTTAATATAAACAACAAAGTATCTGACTATATTGGTAACGCTTGGACAAGCACAACCAGCGCACAAGAAGATTTAATTACCGTAAAAAACTTACTATCTATGACTTCTGGATTAGACGATACTTTAGGTAATGACATATCGCCAAATCAATTACAATATACTGCAAATGCAGGTTCAAGATGGGCTTACCATAATGTCTATTTAAAGCTTCAAGATGTTGTGGAAAGTGCAACCAATGAAAGTTGGACGGATTATTTTAACACACATTTAAAAAATAAAATTGGGATGAATGGCGCTTGGGTTACATCTAACAACTTGAATGTATATTGGAGTAACACTAGAAGTATGGCTCGCTATGGTTTACTAATATCAAGAAATGGCTTGTGGAAAAACGAGCAAATTATATCTTCTATCTTTTTAAATGAAGCAACTAATACTTCACAAAATATAAACCCAGCTTATGGCTATTTATGGTGGCTTAATGGTAAACAAAATTACCGTTTACCAGGTACACAAAATGAATTTCAAGGAAAATTAGTTCCAAATGCTCCCGATAATATGTATTGCGCATTGGGTAAAAACGATCAGAAAATCTATATCATTCCAAGTAAATATTTAGTAATTATAAGAATGGGACAAGCTGGGAACGCACAAAGTAATGCCGTATCCAGTTTTGATAATGATTTATGGGAGCAATTAAATTTAGTCTTTGATTAGTCTGAACCAATAATTACAAAACCAAAAACGCCAAAATGAAAATTCATTTTGGCGTTTTGATTATTTATAGTGTTTGTTAAAAGATTCTATTTAAAGAAACTATCTACAAATTCATGTTTATTAAAGACTTGTAAGTCATCAATACCTTCACCAACACCAATATATTTTACTGGAATTTGAAACTGGTCACTAATACCAATCACAACACCACCTTTTGCAGTTCCATCTAATTTAGTAACCGCTAAAGTGGTTACTTCGGTTGCTGCAGTAAATTGCTTGGCTTGCTCGAAAGCATTTTGTCCTGTAGAGCCATCTAAAACTAATAATACATCGTGAGGCGCATCGCCAACCACTTTTTGCATCACACGTTTTACTTTAGTTAACTCATTCATTAAGTTCACTTTGTTGTGTAAACGTCCAGCTGTATCAATAATAATAACATCAGCATCTTGGTTTACACCACTTTGTAAGGCATCAAAAGCAACACTTGCTGGGTCACTACCCATATCTTGACGTACCATAGGTACATCGACACGGTCTGCCCAAACTTGTAATTGATCTATAGCTGCTGCTCTAAAGGTATCAGCTGCACCTAAAACTACTTTTAAACCTTGTTGCTTAAACTGATGTGCTAATTTACCAATAGTCGTTGTTTTACCAACACCATTTACACCAACTACCATTAGTACATAAGGTACTTTGTTTCCGTTAGCATCTGTAACTTTAGGAATGGTATATTCAGTTTCTTCGCCAGAATTTGTTTCGCTTAAAAGCGCTGCAATTTCTTCACGTAAAATAGAATTTAACTCGTCTGTACCCAAGTATTTATCTTTAGCAACGCGGGCTTCAATACGCTCAATAACTTTTAATGTGGTTGTAACACCAACATCACTAGAAACTAAAACTTCTTCTAAGTTATCTAAAACGTCATCGTCTACCTTAGCTTTTCCTGCTACTGCTTTACTAAGCTTAGAAAAGAAAGATGATTTAGTTTTCTCTAGACCTTTATCTAAAGTTTCCTTTTTTTCTGAAGAAAATATTTTTTTAAAAAAACTCATACTACTATTGTTGGTTGTTTTGTTATACGTCTTGGTTGTACGATTAATACGATACAACTACTAACAACTTTTAAGCCATACTAAATATATGAAAGTTTGTCAGTATAAAACAATTATAAAAACAAAAAGCCGCCTTCTTGAAGAAAGCAGCAGTTGTAAGTTGTGTCTTAAAAGCGAGTAATTATTTCTTTAAGAAATCTTTTACTGCGTCAGGAGACATAATACTTTCTACAAACATGTAAGCACCAGTTTTAGGTGACTTTACCATTTTGATAGCTTTAGATAATCTCTTAGATCCTGTCTGTAACGATGCTACTGATTTTTTTGCCATGACTTATATTTTTTTAGTCAATACTGCTAATGCAATACTGAATTACTTAATTTCTTTATGAACTGTCATACGCTTAAGGATAGGATTAAATTTCTTAATCTCCATTCTATCTGGCGTATTCTTTTTGTTTTTTGTTGTAATATAACGAGAAGTTCCTGGTTTACCAGACTCCTTATGCTCTGTACATTCTAATATTACTTGTACTCTGTTACCTTTTTTTGCCATTTTGACTATGCTTTAAATGTTGGCTATTATTTTAAGAAACCTTTTGATTTAGCTTCTTTAATCGCTGCTGAAATTCCAATTTTATTGATTGTCTTTAAAGCAGACGTAGAAAGCTTTAAAGTGATCCACTTATCTTCTTCTGGAATAAAGAAACGTTTTTTGATTAAATTTGCATTGAATCTACGTTTAGTTTTATTCATCGCGTGAGACACGTTGTTTCCAACCATTGCCTTCTTTCCTGTAAGTTCACAAACTCTTGACATTATATATAACTTTAAAGATGTTATTAAAATTCGAGGTGCAAATATATGATTTTTTTACATTATAACAACCTCAAACCGATTAATTTATTAAAATTTCTTTTTGAAGCAACTCTAAAACCTTGCTTACGGTTTTGTTTATGACTTTTTCTCTATGGTTTCCCATATTAAAGGTATATGTTTTTGTCCCCTCTTTTGTCGAAATCCCAATACAAACCGTACCAACCTCAACGTTTGAATCGCCTTTTGTTGGTCCTGCATTTCCTGTGGTAGCGACTGCAATATCACTTTTAAACTTTAAACGCATTTGGTTTGCCATTTCTTTAGCCACTGGTTCACTTACTACAGAATGTGTTTTAATTGTTTCTGCAGAAACTCCTAACATATCAATTTTTGATTGCGTGGCATAAGTTACCATACTGCCTTTTAAAAATTGTGATGCGCCAGAATGTTTAGTAAATGTTTCAGTTAATTTTCCTCCTGTACAACTTTCGGCAAAGGCAATGGTTTTGTTTTGTGAGACTAATTGTGACGCTACAATTTGCTCAACGGATGTATTCTCTGCTTCAAAACCTACAAATATATCTTCTATAAGCGGCAGTACTTTTGTTAGCTGTGCTTCTATTTCATTTTCAATTTGCAATTTATCAAATCCTTTGGTAGATAAACGTAAACGGACTTTACCTAAACTTGGTAAATAAGCTAGTTTAACGCTTTCTGGCAAATTATTTTCCCAATCTTCTATTCTAGCCGCAATTGCACTTTCTCCTAAACCTAATGTTAGAAGCGTTTTATGTAAAATATGTGGTCGCTTATATTTATTTTGAAGCTTAGGCAATACGTAATTACTTATTAAACCTTTCATTTCGTATGGCACACCTGGCAAGGATATAAATACCTTGTTGTTTTTTTCAATCCACATTCCTGGAGCAGTTCCAAATTCATTTTTTAAAACTTCGCATTGGCTTGGCACCATAGCTTGCAACCTATTTAAATCGGAAATTGGCGTGCTAATATATTGCGCAAACAAATCTTCTACGTGGGCTAACACCTCATCGTTTTGCACCAAATTATCGTTAAAATATTCGGCTAAAGTATGTTTGGTAATATCGTCTTTGGTTGGCCCTAAACCACCAGTTACAATAATAATATCTGCCTTTTTTTCGGCATTAGTAAATGCGTCTAAAATATGCTGTTTTTCGTCTTGTATGGAAGTGATTTGATAAACAGAAACGCCTATTTTATTTAGTTGTTTCCCTATAAATGCTGAGTTAGTATCAACAATTTGACCGATTAGAATTTCATCTCCAATCGTGATTATTTCTGCGTTCATTATAAATTATAATCTATCTTCAATTCTTGACTAGCCATAGAAATAGCTTTTACGACTTGAGATAATTGAACTTTTATATTTTCTTGATTCCTAATACCTTTACCCCAATATTGAATTGCCAACAATGCATTAAACGAATTTAAACCAAACAGTTCTATCG
>DAISIZ010000130.1:0-1475 GCA_036821745.1 Aurantibacter sp.
TATATC
Source organism: Aurantibacter sp. (assembly GCA_036821745.1). Lineage (GTDB taxonomy): Bacteria > Bacteroidota > Bacteroidia > Flavobacteriales > Flavobacteriaceae > Aurantibacter. Next base: position 7 of record DAISIZ010000130.1, read on the forward strand.
GTTTAGCTGAGGTTTCTGCTAATATTATTGACCAATGTGTGGCACAAGGAGTTCCTTTTGCACGTGACTATGGTGGGTTATTAGACAACCGTTCGTTTGGTGGTGTATTAGTATCGCGTACCTTTTACGCTAAAGGACAAACAGGACAACAATTATTATTAGGTGCTTATTCTGCCATGAACCGTCAAATTGGTCGTGGTAAAATTAAAATGTACAACCGTCATGAAATGATGGACGTTGTAAAAGTTGATGGAAAAGCCCGTGGAATTATAGCACGTAACTTAGTTACAGGAGAAATTGAACGTCATGGAGCTCACGCAGTGGTTTTAGGTACAGGTGGATATGGAAACGTATTTTTCTTATCTACAAATGCAATGGGAAGTAACGTGTCGGCAGCTTGGAAAGCACACAAACGTGGTGCTTATTTTGCAAACCCATGTTATACGCAAATTCACCCAACATGTATTCCAGTTTCCGGAGATCAGCAGTCTAAATTAACTCTAATGTCTGAGTCATTACGTAATGATGGACGTATTTGGGTTCCAAAAAATATGGATGATGTTAAAGCAATCAAAGCAAAAACATTAAAACCTACAGAAATTGCTGAAGAAAATAGAGATTATTACTTAGAACGTCGTTATCCTGCATTTGGTAACTTAGTACCTCGTGATGTTGCCTCTCGTGCAGCAAAAGAGCGTTGTGATGCTGGTTATGGTGTGAATGCTACTGGTGAAGCTGTTTATTTAGACTTTGCAAGTGCAATACAACGTTACGGTAAAGAACAAGCTATCATTAAAGGTTTAGACCAAAATGATGCAGCTTTAGTAAAGAAAATGGGACAAGCTGTCGTAAAAAATAAATACGGTAACTTATTCCAAATGTATGAGAAAATTGTAGATGAAAATCCATACGAAACACCAATGATGATTTATCCTGCAGTTCACTATACAATGGGTGGAATTTGGGTAGATTATAACTTACAAACAACCGTTCCTGGTTTATTTGCTATTGGTGAAGCTAACTTCTCAGATCATGGTGCTAACCGTTTAGGTGCTTCGGCATTAATGCAAGGTTTAGCCGATGGTTACTTTGTGTTACCTTATACTATTGGTGATTACTTATCTGATGATATCCGTACTGGAGCAATTTCAACTGAAGGAAAAGAATTTGATGAAGCTGAAGCATTTGTGAAAAATCAAATTGATGCTTTAATAAATAATAATGGTACCAAAACTGTAGATTACTTCCACAGAAAATTAGGTAAAATTATGTGGAACAAATGTGGTATGTCTCGTAATGCTAAAGAATTACAAGAAGCAATCACAGAAATTGCAGCTTTACGTGACGAGTTCTATAAAGAAGTTCGCGTTCCTGGAGGAGAAATGGAATATAACGAAGAATTAGCGAAAGCAGTTCGTGTATCAGATTTCTTAGAATTAGGAGAATTATTCGCTAAAGATGCTTTAGAT
>DAISIZ010000130.1:1485-5753 GCA_036821745.1 Aurantibacter sp.
ATGCATACGTTTCAGCTTGGGAATACAAAGGGAAACCTGCTGATGCTGTATTGCATAAAGAACAATTAGAATTCAATGATATTGAATTAAAACAAAGATCTTACAAATAATTTAAAGGAAAAGAATTATGAAGTTAACACTTAAAATCTGGAGACAAAAAGACGCGCAGTCTAAAGGTCAAATGGTAGATTATCAAATCGATGGAATCGAAGGAGATATGTCTTTTCTTGAAATGTTAGACATATTAAACCAAGATATTATAAACAAAGGTGGCGAGCCAGTATATTTTGACCATGATTGTCGTGAAGGAATTTGCGGTATGTGTTCATTATATATTAATGGTGAAGCTCACGGACCAGACCGTTTAGTAACTACATGTCAATTACACATGCGTAAGTTTAAAAATGGTGATACTATTTTTATCGAACCATTTAGAGCTAAAGCATTCCCGGTAATTAAAGATTTAGTCGTAGACCGTTCTGCTTTCGATCGTGTACAACACGCTGGTGGATTCGTATCAGTAAACACATCTGGTAACACGCAAGACGCAAACTCTATTCCAATTGAGAAAGCTAATGCAGACAAAGCATTCGATGCAGCAACATGTATTGGTTGTGGTGCTTGTGTAGCAAGTTGTAAAAACTCTTCGGCAATGCTTTATGTATCTGCTAAAGTATCTCAATTTGCATTATTACCACAAGGTCAAGTTGAAGCGACTGATCGTGTATTAAACATGGTAAACCAAATGGACGAAGAAGGTTTTGGTAACTGTACAAATACAGGTGCTTGCGAAGTTGAATGTCCTAAAGGAATTTCTTTAGAGAACATTGCTCGTATGAACCGTGAATTCTTATCAGCTTCTTTAAAAGGATAGATAATAATTACAACATATAACCGTTAAAACGGTTTCTTATATTTATAAAAACCCAAGCTGAATAAGCTTGGGTTTTTTAGTACATTTACTAAAATTTTTTACTATGAAATTAAGTGTTACACTTTGCCTAATTCTACTAGTGTCTTGTAGTACAGATCCTAATGAAATTCCTGAGTCAACTAATTTGCCACAACCTATAGTGTTTAATATTACTGCCGATGTAAACGGAACAACAGTAGAAAATTTAGCGTCTTCAAATTTAGAATCGTATCGTGCAAGTATGAGTTATAACACTAAAACCGATATGAATAACAACTGTATTAATCGTAGTTATACACCAACTTTAGTGTCTGTAAATGGTGATTTGCCTGAGTTTCAAATAGGTTTTATTAATTTGTTAGATGAAATGACAATGACTTGCGATGACGAGTTAACGTACTTTGAAACCTTTTTAGAAACTCAAGAATACACTTATGCAGATAATGCTTTAGGTGAAGGTGTCTCGATTAAGTACCAAGCCTCAAGTACAGATCCAGTTTACACAAATTATAATACACAACCAACACCACCACAATTTGAAATCACGAATATTGAAGTGGTGGATTGCTCGCCAAAAAAATGTATAGATATTTCTGGAACTTTTGAAGTAACGGTTTTTAATGCAAGTAACCCTAGCGAAACTTTAACATTAACAAATGGGGCTTTTAAAGTAAGAATGCAAAGCCAAAATTAGAAAATTACAATCCTATGAGATATTTTATTATAAACCTATTAGCAGTGACTTTACTACTTAATTGTAAAGGTCAAGAAACAAAATCGGTAAGTGTTGCAAAACCTGCGAAGCAACCTGTAAGTCTAAAAATATCGCCAATTTATGAATATGATACTCAAGCTTTAATAACAGCTATTAAGGATTTGTCTAACGACAGTTTTGAAGGAAGGCGTACAGGAACTAAAGGTGCAGAAAAAGCGAGAGATTATATTATTAATCGTTTTAAAGCTATTGGAGTAAAGAGGCTAAATGAAAATTATATTCAAGATTTTGAGTTTAAAGCACCAACAAAAACGTATAAAGCTCAAAATCTATTAGCTGAAATTAAAGGTTCTGAATTTCCAGAGAAATACATTGTGATTTCTGCACATTACGATCACGAAGGGATTAAAAATGGAAAGATATATAATGGTGCCGATGATGATGCTTCTGGCGTATCGGCCTTATTTGCGTTTGCCGAATATTTTAAGAAAAATCCACCTAAACATTCTGTAGTTTTAGCGGCATTTGATGGTGAAGAATTAGGGTTAAAAGGCGCATATCACTTTGTGAAAGAAGCTAAAGAAAATATCATACTAAACTTAAATATGGATATGATTAGCCGTAGTGAAGATAACGTGCTTTTTGCTGTTGGAACACGTTATACATCAGCTTTAAAACCTGTTGTTGAAGCTAATAAAAATTTTGGTAAAGTAAATCTTGTTATTGGTCACGAAGGTTTAACTAAAGGTGATAACTGGACGCATTCAAGTGATCATGCAGCATTTCACGATAAAAAAATACCGTTTGTGTATTTTGGAGTTCCAGATCATAAAGATTACCATAAACCAACAGACGATTTTGAAAATATAGACCAAGCATTTTTTAAAGATGCAGTACAAACTATAATTAACACCTTTAAAGGCTTTGATGCGTTAAGCTTATAAAATTTATGGATTTAAAATCATTCTATTCAGCGAGAGTTGAGCATCACAGCAAAACCGTAAGCATTTTAAAAAGCAAATTAAGACGCTTAAGTTTTATCCGTTTATTGGTGTTTTTAACGGCTGGTTTTTCGGTTTACAAACTGTTTTCAATACCAAATTATTCAAATTATGCCATTGCTGTTGCTGTACTTGGTATTGTTGTGTTTTTAGCGTTGTTATTACATTATTTAAAGCATAAAAAAGCCTTAGCTTTAGAGAAAGCTTTGCTTCAAATTAATACAGATGAATTACGTGTTTTAGAAGGCGATTTTCATTTTAAAAATGAAGGGTTAGAATTTCAAAATGGCAATCATAATTATAGTTTAGATATCGATTTATTTGGTCGTGGTTCGTTCTTTCAGAATATTGATCGTACGCAAACTAATGCAGGTGCTTTAGAGTTAGCAAATTTGCTAAAAGCGAATCACATTGAAGATATTACCAAACGTCAAGAAGCGATTAAAGAATTAAGCCAGAAAACCGATTGGCGCCAACATTATCAAGCTACGGAAAGCTTAATAGAAGTTGAGCATAAAACGGAAGATGTGGTGAAATGGTTAAACAATTACCAAAGTAAATTGCCAAAGTTTAGTTTGGTGTTGGGCTATGGTTTTTGCGCCGTGACTTTAATTGTTATCGGATTAAGTATCGCTAAGCAATTACCAATGGCATACATAGGTTACTTGCTTTTAGTAGGTTTAGGAATTTCTGGAGCTTTTGTAAAACATATTAGTTATTTAGCGACGTACACATCTAAAATTAAAGATACGTTTAAGCAGTTTGCAACACTACTTGAAACTATTGAAAATGAAGAATTCACGAGTAATTTATTACAGGAACAACAAGCATTAATTACTAATGATGCCGAAAAAGCTTCGGTGATATTTAAGCAATTTTCTAAGTATTTAGATGCATTAGATAATCGTAATAATTTAATAGGTGCCATTTTTGGGAATGGTTATTTCTTAACCGATTTACGCCACGCGTATCGTATTGAACAGTGGATTAATAAAAATAAAGGTACCGTAGAACAATGGTTTAAAACCATTACATTTTTTGAAGCTTATAATAGTTTTGGGACTTACGCTTTTAATCATCAAGGTTTTGTGTTTCCTAATATTGTAAATGATAAATCTTGTGTAAAAGCCACTAATTTAGGCCATCCATTATTAGATGAAGCTAAGCGTGTATCGAGCGATTTAGAGATTGATAATCAGCAATTTTTTATTATTACTGGTGCAAATATGGCTGGGAAGAGTACGTTTTTAAGAACAGTTTCTTTGCATATTGTAATGGCTAATGTTGGTTTGCCAGTTTGTGCGACGACAAGTGATTATTACCCAATTAAGTTAATTACAAGTATGCGTACTACGGATAATTTAACTGATGATAGTTCCTATTTCTTTAGCGAATTAACGCGTTTAAAATATATTGTAGATGCGATTAAAAGCGATACCTATTTTATCATTTTAGATGAAATCCTAAAAGGAACTAATAGTAAAGATAAAGCCGAAGGTTCGCATAAGTTTATTCAGAAGTTAGTAGCTACAAATGCGACAGGAATTATAGCCACACACGATTTAAGTTTATGCACTATTGAAGACGAACTTAAAGCCGTTAAAAACTATTATTTTGATGCCGAAATTGTAAACGACGA